>NZ_JBJHHG010000008.1:0-188596 GCF_045257065.1 Enterobacter sp. PP-008-ECC_S150
GTCCTCCCTGCGTCCGCTGATGGCCGGCAGCAGCCCGTCGTTGCCTGATGGATCCAACCCCTCCGCTGCTATAGTGCAGTCGGCTTCTGACGTTCAGTGCAGCCGTCTTCTGAAAACGACAGACACAACGGCAAAATGCGGCTTCGCCTTGTCTCAAAAGGTTGATCTTTTATTTTGGGACAGCTATTATTTTGATACTATCTTTTGAGACTTAGAGAACATCATGACAACTGTGATCGGATATGTGCGAGTTTCCACCAGCGACCAGAACGTTGAAAACCAGAAGCAGCAGATAACCGAAGCTGGATATAGTGTTAATCGCTGGTTCAGTGATAAAGCCGTGAGTGGTGCAGTAAAGGCATCAGATCGTCCAGGGTTTGGTGAACTACTCAGCTATGTGCGAGAAGGCGATACGCTGATTGTGATTGCCATAGACCGCTTGGGACGTAATACCATTGATGTACTGTCGACAGTTGAAATGTTGCAAGCGAAGGGCGTGAAGGTTGTCAGCTTGCGAGAAGGGTTCGACCTGTCAACACCAGTGGGTAAAGCAATGCTTACCATGATGGCAGGACTTGCCAGCCTGGAGAAAGACCTGATAGCAGAGCGCAGAACGGCAGGTATCAAGCGTGCTCAATCGGAAGGCAAACATTGTGGCAGACCGATTAAAGCAACCGCTGAACAGGTGAGAGAGCTATTAGATCAAGGTTGCTCTCCAGCAATGGTTCAAGATAGGCTGGCTATCAGCAAAGCCACCTTCTACCGACTAAAGACCTACTGACCCATCTTACTGATATTTGAGGAATCTCCCAGTTACAAGCGGGAGCCTTCGATCAGGTTGTTAAGCGGCTTCAGCAAGCGTGATAGACTATATGCATTAAGAGATATATACGCGCATTAAACGCTTACTTGATCACGTACGTGCGTTGAAATGAATATAAAGGGGCAGTTTGCCCCCTATTCTTTAGGGTATGAAAGTTCAGCGGTGACTAAATGTGATTCTGACTTATCAGATTGGACGTCATACGCGAAGCTATACCGCTCCCCAGACGTAAACTTAAATCCAAATACAGGAAGACACTCCCCCTTCGGCACATAAACAGGCTTGTCATCGAAAATCTTGTGAAGAGAGTCGCTATTATCGCTTTTGATTTGAATAGCAGTGATCCGTTCCTGCGGCTCCAGTGGTGACAACACACAAACTTGATTATCTTTGATCAATGCCGTTGTAGATTCACGATCTACCATTCGATCACCTGGCCCAGGGCATCCCGTTAAGAGGAATACAACACCCAGCAACATTTTGTTTTTCATGTTTAACGCCCCTTCCCTGTTACGATTTTCTGGTAAAGCGAAGGGACATCCTGCAACAAATCTACGCCCCTGTACATCCCCATGCGCCCTGGTCTCTGATAGTAAGACCACTTACTGATCCCATAAACCAGCAGTAACCAGTAATCAGCTAAAATAGAGGCTTGCTGTTCAAGAGAATAATCAGTGAGCTTTTCTTTATCCAGCCTGTAGGTATATTCAGCAGCCCAGCTAAAAGCTCCCCGCATTCTCACCCATTGCCCGTGTTGGTGTTGCCAGACATGCCCCAGCTCATGGATGAAAACATATTTATCTTCGATGAAAACCGAGTTTGCGGAAAAATCTTCCCTGTACATCGACTTTCTGTACCATAACTCCCCGTTTGGAGTCATCGCGTAGTTCTGTTTTTGTAGTCCGAATGGTAAATAGCTGTCGCAATGAATCCAGACACGGCTATACACTATCGAATCACCGAACACCCTACGAGCCATTGCTATCTCGCCTAAAGTCATCCGGCGTAATGTTCCTTCTTCTGCCTGTGCGCTCATAAACCGTCCTCCTTGTATGATTTATCTAAATCGTAAAATCATAAGTCGAAATAGTCTATACACGAACATTAGCCATTCATCAAATACAGTGATGGTGCAAGCGTTACTCCCCATTGGTACTATCCCCGTCCTCTTGTAGCATGGACTCAATAAACTCTCGTTGCTCATGCGTCAGTGCAAGTTCTTCCAGCAAGCGCTCTAACTCTTCCTCAGGTGATTCATCTTGAATCTGTCTGTTCCCGATAGCCATGCTCACCCTTGAGTTATTAGGATTAATCGCAGAGTATTCAGGGTGCAGAAAATGCGCAACTAACAGATTTTGGACAATAAAGCCTTATTGCCCATTGATGGTATGACAATGGGTGGTGCAACAGCATCAGCGTTTTGCCTACTGGCAATGTGTGTCAAACCACTCACGTACCTCATCAGTAGTAGCGCTCTCTTTGTGTTTGGCTACTGCCCACACAGAAAAGTTATTCAGGTACTTTTCGTAAAAGCCACCAACTGGATATTCAATCCCCTTTTTAATGAAAGTTTTAACAAATATTTTTTCTGCAATTTCCTTTTGGGAGTTCGTGAAATCTACCGAGTAGCGGGGCGCGTTAGCAATGAAATGGCAATAAATCCCGCTTAGTACATCTGTATCATTTAACAATGGGGGAGTCTGACAAGCCCAAATATCTTGAATGGAGGATGAAGTACCAGCATTCGTCTTATATAGAGTTGCTTCCTTCCCCTTGCTTTTGCAAAAGTCCCCAATCAGTGACATTACAATATCCGCGTTACTTACGTCTCTGTAACGAGCGGTTACAAGCCATCCTAAGCTCTGATCATAACTCTCCGAATAAGTAGGCACATCTAAGTGCTCTTGCCGCTGAGAACCCCCGCTACAACCGACGCAAATGGCACAGAAAAAAAGTGATAATCCTTTAATACACATGATCCACCGTCAACAGTTTGTTATTAAACATATTTAACCTCAGAGCAACTTGAGTGTTTTGTTTTTTCTCTTAACATTCCAAATCAGGCTAATGAGGGGTAAGCCATTATGGATTAAGGTTCAGATACAACTGAAATAATAGAGAATCCAGCAATCTCCGTCCCCCCTCTGCCAGAGTGAAATCTGGCGGAATCCCTTCTGACTGCGTCCTGGACTTCATCTTGTGTTGGCTCGTGGTCAGAGCGAAGTAACACCGTCTCCGCTCTGGTTTCTTTCCCGTCTCTGTGTTCGTATGTGATTTTATACGTGATGCTCATCATCTTCCTCCGCCTTATTGGATGTACTTTAGTTTAGACAATACCATCCACAAAGCCCCGTTAATGATACAAGTAACAAGCTGAGCATAAGCGAGGTACTTGTAGTACCTGCATATTACAAGTACATGGGTACGGATGATCGCAGTGATTGCCACTCTGCACCTGTTTATGTTATGTAGCTCATAACGCTACACACCGGACTTATAGACATAAGATCAATAAAATGGATTTATAAGAAGTCACACATAAAAACAGGGTATTACTGATAACACTGGCGCTCATGACCCAACAAACTCACGTAGAACTTATCACGCTAATCTTGATAGACTAACAGGAGACTGACAATACTAAGGCGTGTATTTACAGCAATACAATCTATGACGATCAGTCCGTTTGAACAATGCAAATGTATTAAGACGTCTGTAGAGTATTCAGAACACTTTGATTATTAAATCATCATTTCTGTTCATTCGCGGCAGTAAGTAAATCAATAAAAATCTCGGAGAAGAGAGCGTCTTTAAAAATATCAATCTTAAAGATCTTCTGATGACTACCAGAAGTTAACTGTGATTTTAATCTCATTCTAATGACATCATGATAATCTTTAGAAGCAGAGAAAACATAGAATATAGCAAATCCCTCCACAACGAAATACCATAGTACACTGTCAGCCTCATCACTTTTTATAAAAGCAAAGTTACTAAGAATAGATTTAATAACGTGATCAGGAATATTATTCGTTGTATCGATCAATCTAAATACACAAATACGGATGAAGTTATCCACCTTCAAATGACTAAGTTTATTTATTCTCACCTGTTTATTTTTAATGCAATGCCTCATCAAGTCATCCAACTCAGGAACTCCATTAACAGTTGAATAATGCACACTTTTAGAGATAGAGGCTCTCCATAGTATACTTAGTAAGAAAAGATAAAATCGCTTATAATCGAAAGAGTTGATGATAATATGGTCAGAGTTTTTACGTATATTATGATGATTTCTCAACAATCTTGTTCCATACGATTCGTACTCATGGCTGATAAACTGCTCACATTCGAAGCATAGAAGTGGTGACCTGCCCCCACGATTAGATACAACACTCAGTTAGTAACGTCGGAATCTTCATTCTCAGAATGACCCTTTCTCCAGCCCGCTGCAAATTCAGACGGTGTCTGATAATTCAGCGTGGAGTGCGGGCGGCATTCGTTATAATCCTGCCGCCAGTCATTAATAATTTTCCTGGCATGAACGATATCGCTGAACCAGTGCTCATTCAAACATTCATCGCGAAATCGTCCGTTAAAGCTCTCAATAAATCCGTTCTGCGTTGGCTTGCCCGGCTGGATTAAGCGCAACTCAACACCATGCTCAAAGGCCCATTGATCCAGTGCACGGCAAGTGAACTCCGGCCCCTGGTCAGTTCTTATCGTCGCCGGATAGCCTCGAAACAGTGCAATGCTGTCCAGAATACGCGTGACCTGAACGCCTGAAATCCCAAAGGCAACAGTGACCGTCAGGCATTCCTTTGTGAAATCATCGACGCAGGTAAGACACTTGATCCTGCGACCGGTGGAAAGTGCGTCCATGACGAAATCCATCGACCAGGTCAGATTGGGCGCCGCCGGACGGAGCAGCGGCAGACGTTCTGTTGCCAGCCCTTTACGACGTCTTCTGCGTTTTACGCCCAGGCCACTGAGGTGATAAAGCCGGTACACGCGCTTATGATTAACATGAAGCCCTTCACGGCGCAGCAACTGCCAAATACGACGGTAGCCAAAACGCCTGCGCTCCAGTGCCAGCTCAGTGATGCGCCCTGATAAATGCGCATCAGCAGCCGGACGGTGAGCCTCATAGCGGCAGGTCGACAGGGATAAACCTGTAAGCCTGCAGGCACGACGTTGCGACAGACCGGTCGCATCACACATCAACATCACGGCTTCCCGCTTCTGGTCTGTCGTCAGTACTTTCGCCCAAGAGCCACCTGAAGCGCCTCTTTATCCAGCATGGCTTCGGCAAGCAGCTTCTTGAGTCTGGTGTTCTCTTCCTCAAGCGACTTCAGGCGCTTAACTTCAGGCACCTCCATACCGCCATACTTCTTACGCCAGGTGTAAAACGTGGCATCGGAAATGGCATGCTTGCGGCAGAGTTCACGGGCGGGTACCCCAGCTTCGGCTTCGCGGAGAATACTGATGATCTGTTCGTCGGAAAAACGCTTCTTCATGGGGATGTCCTCATGTGGCTTATGAAGACATTACTAACATCGGGGTGTACTAATCAACGGGGAGCAGGTCAGTGGCTCTTTAGGATCAACATTTTCTCGTTTTGGTTTACTACCTTTTTGAAATATAATCAACTGCGAATCATTCTTCTTCAATCGTTTGAAATAGCTTCTTGGTATGCTATGAGATTCCAGTAGTTCTTTCTCTTCGAGACATAACTTACAGATACTTTTCATAAGTTTCCCATAATATAAAAATGTCGATATTTACATTCCCTGCTTAGCAAGATATTAAATAAGGTCTCATAGAATCCCCAAGATACTTACCCTATTCATACTATCACAAGCATGTTCAGTTTATTTGTTAACTGGTACTAACTCCAAAACGCCATAATGCGCCTGTCTGTGACAGTTCGGGCACAATGCAATCGCATTTTCAACGGAATCCTCCCCACCATTCGAAAGCCACTCAATGTGATGAACCTCAAGAAATGGTGTGCCGTCTACTTTGAGAAAAGGAGCGTCACTCTTACAGCTTTGACACTTGCCATTAGCCCTTGAAAGAACTTCGGCTACCACATAGGGGCTTCGCTTATAAACTCGTGTTGTAACCTCGATTAGCTCAGGAGTTTTATTCTCAGCGTCTAAAATCTCTTTGCGTTCTGACGGGGGCAGTTCTGACGCATCATCAACAGCCTTTTCAAACTCAGATTTCACCTTACGGTAACACCATTTACCTTGCTGATCCTGATACAACTCCCAAATACCATGAATAGAGGGTTGATAGATTTCAAAGATCTTCCCTCGCTTGAACAATCGGTCATACTCATGATGCCGATGGGTTACATCATCAGTTCGCCTGGCTGTTTTGTTGAAACTCCAGTAGCTACGATTGCAGTTGACTGAGTTGACAATGAGATTCAAGTGGGTGTCGTCTTTATAATGTGGAAATCGCTCTTTCAGATAAGCATCCACTTGCTTCGCCGTTGCCGCCCCTCCGAACTGTTCCTCAATCACTTGGACAGTAGTGATTCTTATCGGTTGGTCGCCATACTTGTATGTTCGATTTGCTTTTGAAGACATCAAAAAACCTCTTGCAATCTAAGATTTATCTTAGATTAACTATCGAGCATAACTTGTGCAACTCTCTGATTTTGGACAATAGAAGCCATAAAGCCCCGTTGGTGATACAGCAACAAGCGTAGCGACTTCATCAGACTGTCAGAGGGATCACACCTTATCAGGATAACCGTGTACCTTTGCGGGAGCGTGGCTGAAGCGCTGATAGAGCCTACATGTCGTTTGTAGGTACGTTATCACCATAAACCTGCTTACGTGGCTCATAGGGCGCGTGTGTTCAATCTGTCGATGACATAACGATGCCTGGATGGGCTTTTTCTTCACGTTTTCTATCGCGGTGTGAGGATGCAACTGCCGCCAACGCTGAGTTATACTGTCATCTCACCATGTAACTTAGCGTGACAGTTACCAAGGGCGGATCACAATGGTAGAACCAATAGGCGACTAAAATAGGTAACTATTTAAGTTGCTGATAGAGAAGGCTTTTAAGGCTTCTCCACAAGGGGAGAGATCTGGAGCGGGCGAAGGGAATCGAACCCTCATAGCTAACCCATTGAATTGTGAACCAAAATAAGTAATCGCGGTACTTATCCCGGTAGTTGGTAGCGGTAGATTACAAGGTAATTACCATGCCAATCAAGAAGACTTCTTATCTTTATGCAAACAAAGATGGGATATTCATCTTTCAAATCTTTATCCCGGTGTACATGCGCCACTTATGGCACGGGCGGCGCTCACTCAAGAAATCGACAGGCACGCGGGACATCATGCAAGCTCGCATATTCCGTGACCAATACTTATTAGAGTTCCGAAAGCTCCAGCTCATGATGAAACCGGATAACCCTATAAACCGGATTCATTCTGCTATTTCAGATCTTCACTTACTGGCGGGAATATCCAGCGACATTACCGCGCCCGTAACTACTCCAGCAGAACGGGGAAAACCTCCATCACCAAAATTGGTAGATGTAAGCAAAGAGTACATCGAGCAATACAAAGATCGGCGCTCTTATTCCACATTGAGTAAATCCGTTCGCGCTGTATCGGCATTCACTAAATCAATCAAGCGGCCAACCATTACTATAAACGGAATCGGGCGGCGGCTTGTCTCTGACTTTCTGGAAGTGAATCAAGATAAGTTTTCCCGACAGACGCTGCAAAACTGGCTAACCTGCTTGGGGACACTGTACGACTTCGCCCGGCGTAAATACGACAACATCACTCCCGATAATCCGTTTCACGGCCACAATCTGGAAGCCCGCCAGTCAAACGAAAGCTATCAACCTTTTGAGCCTCAACAGCTACAAGCGTTAACAAAAGAGGCAGGTAGCGAACTGCGGGACGTAATCATAATCGGGCTGTATTCCGGTATGCGTCTTGACGAGATCGCCAGCATCAAACGAGACGAGATTGTCACAGTTGAAGGGGTACGCTGTTTCTACGTCAGCAAATCCAAAACGAAAGCGGGCATCAGGTACGTCCCGATTCACTCATTGTTATTTGGTATCGTGGATAAATACCTTGAGCAGAATAAAGGGGAGTACCTGCTGCCCCAGTCAAACAAGATAAAACGCGCAGATGGCAAACGTGGGCCGTGGTACTCGCAAGCATTCACGCGGCTACGCCGTCGCGTGCTGCCAGCGGCAACAGATCGCCAGTGCTTTCACTCCTTGCGCGGTCACTTCATCACCTGCTTAGACCGGGCAGGCGTACCAGAACAGCGCATAGGAGCGATTACCGGACACACTGAGAAGAAAGCAAAGACGGAGGCATTCAAGACATACAGCCAAGGGGCGGAAATGAAAGAGCTATCGAATTACGTGGAGCTGGTCAGCTATTCAGAAATTGAGGCCATTACGCCGGGTATGTAACATTCAGCCCCGTGTACTGGCGGCGGTACGCACGAATCAGAGCATCCGCCGCCGCTTTCGGCAGCCTCACCATGCGCCCGACACGATACCCACCCTCCGCCGAATTCGCGGCGCGGTGCGTCACAGCCCGCACACGCCCGGTACGGTGGCAATGGTCGAGCACAGCAGATTCTAACCGCAACGGCTTCCCGGTCATGGCACAGCGTCGGTACTGATAATTCCACAGAAAGACACGGACAGCGGCCACATCAGCGCGGCGCAACTCCAGCCGCCCGGAACCATTCAACAGAAAGCGATAAACATCTTCGAATGCAGCAGCGTTTGTAATCCGTTCCGCCAGCGGCATATTGCCGAGATATTCCAGATAGCCCCGCATAGCTTTTCTCAACTTCTGTTCGGTAGTAGCCATTCGTCAAATCCTCCATTGTCAGACGCAGCCCGCTTGCAGGCTTCGTATTCTTCGCGCTGGCGTTGGCATACCAGAGCATAAAGCTCATCAGCCACCGCATTTACGCGCCCATCGCTGATACCATTGCGGCGCATCAGTCCCAGCAGCTTACGAAATTCAGCTTCAAGTTCAGGCTCTCCGGCATCCATTACCCACTGTTTAAGGTCAGCGAGTGCGCCAGCCGTAGGCGGCGGCTCGATGTACCGCCACCGTAATTTAATCGTCAATGTCATCTTCTTTATCCTCGCTGTTATCCGGGCGCATTGCCCGGTAGCGCTCTAGGGTCAGACCTTCACTTGCCGCTGCGATTTGTTCCCGTTGTTTCCCAGCCAATCGCAAAGCGCTGTCTCTCCAGCAGAGTAGAAAGAAGATTGTCAGCACCTGTTTACTCAATCCATCCAGAAGATCGCCAAGCCCTTGCTCCAGCAGACAGGAACGCCATGCAGCGGCGTGCTCCCGCATAGTCCCAATAAACGGGACAGGTGCGCCAAGCATCGTCGCAAGTTGGCTCATTACGCTGTTAGCGTCGCCCGGATGCAACCGGGGGATGGTCATCCGGCCAGCTTGCGCCAAAAGTTCGGCGTACCGCTGGCGGCGTGGGTCATCATCTGCCAGTGGTCTAATCTGCCTGATTCGTTTTTCATCAGCCATTAATTATCACCTATAAAATTTAAGCAGCCCTTAACAAGTCGGCTGGCGTTGATGGGTGATAGAGTCGCTTCGCTTTCAGGTACGCAGCACGCGCAGCCGCTTCGGTCGTGAACAAACCGAGGTGATGTCGAACGCCACCAACGCGAATGTAAGCCTCCCACCGACCAGAGCAGGAATGACGGCTGTATCCCTTCGCTTTGCGGTAGTTGTGCTGATTCTCCTGCGGTGTAACAGTGCGAAGGTTAATCCGACGATTGTCATCACGTATGCCGTTGATATGATCAGTTTGCATCCCGGCAGGAATACCACCATCAGCAATGATGAGGGCGACACGGTGCGCGTAAAGCATGTATGACTTTCCACCAATGCGGACAGACACGCGCCGATACCCGGCGCTGTCCGTTGCGGTGTCGGCCAATTCCCCGGCTCTAGCGTAAACACGCTTATTAGCGCCTACCCTGTCCACTGCATGGAACAGGCGGCCAGTCTCCGAATCGTACCGAAACAAAGAGCGCAGCAGCTCCGGGGCGTAAGCATCATTAACCATGACTCAGCCCCTCCAGTTATGCAGCTTGTCGGAAATTGATAACGCAGTCCGGGCGGCGCTGCCCAACGTTGAACAGGCGATATGAGTCCATCACCATCGTCATTTCGCGCTCATCATCCCACTGGCGATTGATGACGCTCTGCGCTTCGACCGTCAACAGTACCGAGGAAGGTTTAAACAGCGTCGCCCTCGTCAGCGCTTCCTCTGCGGTAACGTCATAATCAGCGCCCAGTTCATGCCCGGTAATGGCTTCCTGCGGGTAACTATTCAGCTCGATAACTCGCACCCCAGCGACATAGCCAACACGACGCCATGCGTAATCGTTGCCACTATCCCGGCTGTAACGGACGTTCATCAGCTTCTTATGTTCCATCAGGATGCTGAACCAAGCCGGGTCGATAAGCAGTACCAGCTCCGCCACCGGAATATCTTTCTCAGTCAGAAATCGATTAACAGCAGCTTTGATAGCGTGAACCAGTTCGTTTGCGGCGTCCTCTTCGCTCCCCGCTGTCAGGTCGAGCGATACAACGTTATCCGTTAGTGGGTTAAACGTTGGTTGCAACGTCGGCGGCGGTACAAAGTCAGTCGCTTTGATTAGCTGGATGGTGTGCGCTTCGTCGTAGAATTTAGCGTGAGCAGTACCGATATTGCGGCTCAGCTCTGCGCGAAAGGTGGGTGCTGTCCAGTCATCCTGATAGTCAATCGGGATGCGGATATAGCTCAGCGTATCCACAGAGATAATCAGCTTGTCCGACTTAACGGCGGTAGGCTCCAGCGATTGCCCTGCGGTTCTGCCCTTCACCTCAAGATCACCACTCAGGCGATCAATGCGGTATTGGTTGCTGGCTTTCAGCGGCCTGTATGTAGACAGCCCCTCTGCCAGAAATACGGATTTGGACTCTAAACGAGTCTGGACGTCCCGGTCATAAGCCTCGATGTGAATATCATTGTCGGATTCCATCCCGCCATAATGTGGGCGGAACAGATCGGGACTGTACGAAGTATCAGCCATAAACAAAACTCCTACGTAGGTTGATGAAGACCGCACCATCGTCATGGCACAGACATGCGGATTCCTCCCGCCGAGGCAGGATTCAAAGCGATGGGAAATAAGGGTTAAAACGAACTATCGATATTTAGTCTCGGAGTACCCGAAACTGGCTTTGCGAGGCCAGAGCTGGCGCGGCTCTCAGCGATTAGTGGACAGCAAACAGTGCAAACGCATATCCTACATTAATGAACACTCATACGCGCCATGTTCAGCACCGTATTTACAGATGATTTGGATACGCCAACCTTCTCGGCAATGTAGCGATTCGACTGGCCTTTAGCGGCGCGGTCGATAATGTCTGCGCGTACAGCCTCAGTGATTGCCTTGCGGGGTCTGGCTCGGTTCCTCTCGTGCCGTTCACGTTCGCGCATACGCTCGGCCATCTTCGGCGGCAACTCCGGGGACAGGCCACGGCTAACGCCAGAGGTGCGAGTATCAGACGTGGCAGACCGGGCAACGATATAAACCGCTTCGTCTGGATTAAAAGCATGGGTAACTTTCTCGCCACGAGTCACAGCATCGGCACGCACCCACTCTACAATTTCGGGGCGGTACGCATCAGGATTAGAAAGCACATCCCGGATGTACGCAGGATTCAGTACATCAGGTGTTGCAGCAGCGCGGCGGGAGCGCGAACGAGAGCGAGCGCCCAGCGGCAAGGCGTATTCAGGACGCACGTCAACGACACGCTCGACAGCGTGGAAATTCTGGATACTCATAATGAACCTCAGATGATTAAAAACAGGCTTTCGGAAGCCGCATGTGGTGCGGTTCTCAGGGGTTAGTGGACAGTAAGTAGTAAATTCGCAGGGTCAGGTGTCCAGTCGGACTTGCAGCCCACAATGCACCGTCAGGCGCTGGCATCGGAATCAGGCAGCCCAGCGTTGCGCGGAATTCCGCTCAGTAAACCAAGCGACCATCGTCTGGCGCTTCTCTTCGCCAAGCGTCCCGGCGCGGTACGCATCGTATTCAGCAACACCCCAGCCAAAAGTAACGAGGCATTCAGCGACACGCGTCAGATGGTCGTGGCTGGTGCTGGGGTATTTATCAAGCAGAATGGAAAGAATGCTATCGACCGAGTGAGATTGTTTCTCTACCTCGGTCAGGACTCGGATTCTATTCTCATCGTACATATGGAATTCTCCAGTTAGCGCCCGGCACGCTTCCCGGCGCTGCGTTGAGCAACCAGCGCATGATACTGCTGGTCGTATTCTCGCGTGCCAGCACCCCGGCCAGTCTGTGCAGCCCATTGATTCAGCGCATCGTACGCCGCGATGAATTCAGCGTGTGACATTCCGACAGGTTGCGCGGCGGGCTGACCATATGTGTTCCCCTGCGACGGGACATAACCAGTGGCAGAGCCAGCGGCCATACGCTCTTGCAGGTACTGAACCGCCCGCTGCATCTGCGCAGGGTCGCCAGACATAACCATACGTTCAAGGGTGGATTGCGTCCCAGCGTCGAGTGTGCCAGCGTACTGCAACATGGCGTCAACTGTCCCCTGCCCTAGCTGGCTTTCGACAGACTGGTGAAACTGCCCCATCAGCCCATGAAGTTCAGGAGTCAACTCAACAGTAGTGCCATCCTGTAATTGCAGCGTGTCGCCCACTTGCGCAGCAACATCAATCTGCTGGTCTTGCTGGTTGGCAAAGTTACCTTCGCTCCAGCTTTGATTAATGTTCGCTGGCTGCGTTTTCAGGAAATCAGCATCAGGTGTTGTCTGGTCGAATCGGCTAGCGCCGTTGTCAGCGCCTACAGGTGCGGCCATGTACGGCGATTGCTGCGGCGCAGTATCAGCGCCCGAAAGGTACGGATTAACATTCTGGTCAGCCATGATTATGCAACCTCTTGTGATGTAATTCGGCGATGTGCCAGTTCAAGTAAAAGCATGTGCGCGTGTACGCATCGGGCAGGAATCATTTTCTGTCCGTGGTACGCTTTGCCGAGATCTTGTCTGTCGATCTGGTACACATGAGCCAAATCGATTTGACGAAGATTCAAGGCTTCAGCAATGAATTTCAGTTGTTGCCCGCAATCAGCCGCGCGGCGTGGCTCCATTAAAACGATAGTTTTGCTCATGGTAATTCCTCGTTAAAGTAATCCACGTTTACGAAGCCAACGACGCTCACCAACGGAGCCGCGCGGGCGTTGTTTCGGATTGTGGTTAAGTGTTTGGCCGGGGTCAGTTCGCCCTTCCCCGGACAGGTTCTGCGTCAGCACGCCCCAGCCCCGTGATTCAATCGGCGCGTACCCTTCACGCTGTTCGTCAAGGTTCACATAGAGATCAGGGTTAACGGCGGGGTGCAGCGGTTCGTTCTCTTCCATCATTCAGCCTCGCTGAATTTGGAGTTAACAGACTCCAGAGTATCCGGGTACGACCAACGATTTCTCAGACAGCGTTGCACATGCGCGACGACTTCAACAGGGACGCCCAGCTTCCCGGCGATCTCCGCAGCAGGCCAACCGAAGCGCTCTAACTTGTGGATTTCATCTAAATCAGTAGGCACTAACTTGCGCACTGCTTTCGGCTTAGCTGGCTTCACCTTCACGGTTTTCTCTGCCGGGTGCGTGTGAGCATTGCTAAAGCGGGAATGTGCGATAGCCAACACAGTTTCAGGGCGAATCAGCATATCGCGAGCGATGGCATACTCAGTGTCCCGATGCAACTTGCCGGGCTGATAGCGACGGCGGATAGTGTCGTATTCTTGCAGGGTAATATCAGCGTCATCCTTCCACTGTTCGGCGAGATCGTCCACGTAAACGCCACGGATTACGGCGTCGATATCTGCCAGACTGAAACCAGTGGCATCAGCAATCTGCGCGTTGTTCATGTGCTCAACAATGCACAAATGGTTGATGTGCTGGATGTCGGCAATGGTCAGGGTTGCATTACTGGTGGTTGTCATACTGAAACTCTCCGTCAAAGTTAATCGAATCTTCTACAAGGTTTTTAATCAAGGCGAGGCTTGATGCGGTATGAACACCACCGCCACGCCGGGCGTTGTCGTACATGGCTTTGGCCTGACGCTGATATTTTTCAGGCAGCGAGGCGAACCATTGGCGGAATTGCTGGGGCGTCATCAATCTTCATCCTCAAATACACGATTAAACGATGCGTCCGGCGCTTCTACGGCATTGGCCTTAAGGAAGTTGACCGCACTGGATAACTCCGCTGCGGCCATGCGCGACTCACCAGCCTTGTCTTCCTCAAGGCGGCGGATTAGCGCCCCAAGAAGCAAGCCTTTCATTCGCCACGTTTCATTTTCAAATTCAGATTTCGTCATTGGTGGTTGTCTCCAGTTAGTCCCATTGCTCGCAGGTGTTGGATGACCTCGGCATGTACTGGTTTTGGTAAAAACAGGCGACGCTGCACGGATTGAAATATCTCGTCGCGCGTCTTGTCGGCAGGGTGAACAGTCCCATTAAAGACCTCACGAGCCATGCGATAGGTCGGCCAAAGACGAGCGCCATCCTCCCGGCGTCGGAATCTATTCAGCACAGCGGCCAGACATTCCCAAGGCTCACAGTTATTGAGCAGGCAATACCGCTGTAGAGGCGTACTTGCTTGACGTAACAAAGCCTCACGGTTAAGGGTCTGGTGGTGGCGCTCAGCCAATCCATCAAAGGAATAGCCGTTCAGGGCGAAGGCAAGTTGTGCGGTGACGAGCGCATCCGCACGCGCAGCACGACGCTGCGCATGTTCGGTAACAGGCATATGGATTAACTCCAGAGAATGAGGGGGAGCCTTTCGACTCAAAGGTATTTAGCGATGTACTGCCAGTTGCAGTTTTCAGGGCGGTAGAAATAAGCAAGCTCATCAGGTACCCCGGACGGCACCGGGGCAGAGTCGGCATCATACGTGATTGGGTCGCCGTACAGCGCCAGCGACGACCAGAGAATGAAAGCGCGTGCTGGCTCGCCATCGCGACCAGCACGCCCGACCATCTGAACGAGGTCGGCCAAGTCTTCGGGAACGTAGGTCACGATGACGTTACGAATATCGTGAATGTCAGCCCCCAAGCCAAAAGCCTTTGTTGCCACCAGAACAGCGCCCGGCGTTGAAGCAAACCACTCTGCGTTAGCGTGCCGCTGGTCGCGGCTCAGTCGCTCAACGTCAGAATGATAAGGCCGGGCGCGGCTTCCCAGCTCGTCGAGGTACGCGTAAAGCATCTTGATACTGTCCACCATAACCAGCGTCTTTTCATCCACCGGGAGGGCATCGACCAGACCAACAGCAGCCCGGCGCTGAATTGCACATTGCCGGACAGGAATCAACTGGATATTCTCTCTTGAAACGTCAGCCCGAAAGGTGAGGAACCCGCCACGACAACCCAACTCTTTCATCAGGTCAGCCTCATCCCCTTTTGGCAGGGTCGCGGTGAATGCACACCGCTGCGCATCAGGAAAGGCATTTTGCAGGGTGTGCTTCATCGCGGGGAAAGCAGTGCGAAACTCCCAGTCATCAACGGTGTGAACCTCGTCGATGATGAACCTGCTCACACCAGCGGCCATCAGCGCAGCCAGTACCTGACTACCCGGCACCAGATGCTCCGGCGAAACGACAGCGACGCGGAAAGCGCCAGCAGCCACCCCCGCAAGTTGCTGCGCATTACGCCGCTTCGGTAGTTTATCGCCAAAGGCCACCGCGTGAACGCCAGCCTCCCTTAACTGCTGTAACACCTGCTGCTTGATGGTGTTCGTCGGCACAACGATAACGGTCAGCCCCTCGCCAGCACCGGATTCAAATTGCAGGGCATAGGTGAATGCAGCCGTCTTTCCGTAACCAGTTGGCAGCACGGCCAACATATCGCGGTCACGGGCAAACACAGCGGCGGCTACGTCCTGCTGTCCGGGTCGCCAGTCGCCACCATCTGGCGGCGGCAATGGCACAAACGCCGGGCGGTCGCATTGCTCCAGCTCGCGGAACCTGTACGGCGCAGTAACCAGCGGCGGGATGGATGGCGTCAGGTCAGCACCTCCAGCGTCACAATGATGATTCTGCGTGTTGAAATTGTCATCAACAGACCTAACCTCTCCACACCATAGCTGGCGAAACTCCGGGCAGTCTCCCAGTCTGGTGAAGTCATCGCGGCGCATCGCCTCCAGCTTGCTCATGCCGCGACTGATACGGCGCATGGTCTTCTCATCGCAAATCAGAAACTCGCGGCACGCCTTGAGAAAGGCGTTTTGCCCCGTGGTCGCTTCCGGGATAGCGTGCTCACGTGGTTTCAGAGCGGCATCATCGACACGCACACCGGGGAAGTCTGGCGGCAGGGGGTCAGCGTACCGGGCTGGCTTCTTGTTGAGCCACATTTCTATCTCAGCACGGCGACAGTGGATTGCATCGCCCGGCTGGATAATCTGGCGCAACCCTGCATCAGCGCGGCGGGCGTGTGTCTTGCGTCCGATTCCGTTCGCCTCTTTCCATTCACGGAACGACATAACGGAACCATCTGCATTGTAGAAATACTGCCCGGACTCCGTGTTAAACGCAGCCTTCACTGGTCGCTGTTTAACAGGGCATAACTTGGAATGAGGTATAACGATCTTATCCGCAACCAGTTGCTGAGTATCCGCAGGCTCGGTGTTCAGCGGTTCGGCGTCAGCGGCCAGCGCAAGCAAGCGGTTTAAATTGGTTGGCATGGTGCAAACTCCAGAGAAGGATTAAATACTACGCGCCCAAGCTAAATCTTCGGGTGTCCGACTTTCGATTAACGCTAACTGCCAGCGTAAGTAATCCTCATGTTCTTTGGTGTATCGGGGAATACCTTTAGGATTTTTCACAGCGTCCGGGTTAGTCCTCGCGACTTCCCTGCAATCTCGGTCGAAAGCCCAGCGGGCAACTTCCACCGATTCGTAATCCGTAAATCGGTACGGCCTTGTGCGGGAACGTACACGCCAGACAACTTGCCCTAATTCGTGGATGTATATGCCGCAAAGTTCATCCGGGCTTGGGTGATACAATGGCTCCCCATAATTCTGGCGCATGAACTTCACAAACTTTTGATTGCGGCGGGCACGACGCGCTTTTTCGCGTCGCTCCTCGGCTTCGTACTCTTTTTGAATGGCAGCGTGGTCTACTTGGTTAAGCGTTATGTGCATACTGTGGTCTCCAAAAATCAAGGTGAGTTTAGAATGGGGCGTAGGATGGAAGCGCCGGGAGTGTGGCAGTCTGTCCTCCTTAGTAGTTACCATCATTGCAATGGCGTCGGAGTTCTGTCTCTCCCATATAGATGCTTTCTTCCGGCGCTCTGGACTAAACGCAGGAGCGGCGGGCATTGCCGAGGGTCAGGCCGTAGGCAGGCTTTCGGCCACAGCTTGTGACGGTAGTATCCCGTTTTAGTGGTAGCCTTTCCCCAATTTAGTAGCTTTCTTTGTCAGCAACGCTGTACGTAGGTTATCTCTCCGGTATAGTCACCTTCTTGAGTTTATTTTTTAACCAACCACCTGCAAAGCCTTGCTGCGTGTGGGCTGGCCGTGTTGGGCAGGGTAATTTCAGGTAGGCGGATTTGGGGTGTGAAGTTGGCCCATGGTGTCGCTCTTTCCCTACAATATAGACACCTTTAAATTTATTAATAATTTCAGTTAATTAAATGGTTATCTATATTACTTATAAATTTAACAGATCAATAAATTAAAATTGATCGGAATTATCAGCTTTAATTTTCTTGACAGCTATTTGTATAATGGTTTTAAGAAGTTGTATCGGAGTGAGCGACTGGCAGTGAGCGTAGCGAACGATAAGCCAGTCGGCGAAGAACGAAGAGTATGAGATGACTTGTCATCGAATACGATGAGTGATTGAGCGGTACGAACGAAGATACGCTGTATAACAGTTAGAACAATTACCTAGCTGAATAATACTTTTAATATTTATCTGGATTAGTATTTCCTATTTATTCTCCCTGTAATAATTCAATCCTTTCTTCTATTTCAATAATCATTACTATCTCAGCAATTAGCTGTTTGAGTAATACCGCTTTAAATTACCGTTCCACTACATAACTCCCGACCTGTAGCCAGTACGGCAAGCGGGTAAGCGATGAGTACCGAGCATCGCATAGAGCAAAGCGAAAGAGAAGCGCAGCAGCAGGCGGCGACTGATAAACGAGCCGGACAGGTGAGTGCAAGCAGGCGTAAGCACTGCACCGTTGAGAGGTGTGGAGACGGCGGAACGTCTCCGCGTTAGGGAGGTGGATTTGGGGAGGATGTGCAAGGCACACCTCGCTCCACCCACGGGGTGTCGGTGGGTAGGGGTATAACGCTAATTGGTTAAGTGTACACATGTACGCTGAAATCATTAAAAGCCTATAGAAACAGCATGTAACCCAGCACCACGACATAACCAATTATCGTTGAACCCCCTCCCCGGCCCCACCCGGAATTTTTCAGTGATGAATCACTTCACAATCTGATCTCGATGTTCATCGTCTGGCACGGCTAAAGCCCCGCCATCTCTTCACATCGAGAGCCGCAAGTAATACGAAAATACATTATAAATCATAGCATTACGACATCGCGCATAACATAACGCTCTGAAATTAATACGAAAGCTGTAGGTCATCCATCACCCACAGCCCAGTAACGGCCAGTGTTGGCACATCATTTGGTTGTAGGTCAGCCCGACCGCACCACCCAATAACCCCACCCGGCAGCAATGGCACAGCACCAGACGCAGCGTAACGATCTCTGAGTTGATAAATCTCTTAGAACAAGTAACCCACACTCAACGGCTCACACCCTCGCAGAGAGGCGCACAGATCGCCTCACGGCATCGAACAACATCACCCCCACGGCGACCAGCTCGCCACCTCACTTAGACATCTAGATGGCTATAAAATCACACGGCGTCGAGCATGTCAACAGGAAGCAGCCACGATTCAGACGCTGGCGGCCAACTCTCGCTTGATGCGGTAAAACGTCGCCCGGCTTATCCCGGCAGCTTTCATGATGCGCTCCGGTTTCACACCCTGCGCCAGCATTTCTCTGACGGTCTCGCGAGCGGCGGCATCCTTCTGACTCCCACGATAAAGCCCCTCAGCTTTGGCTCGTTCAATGCCCTGCCGCTGGCGCATCAGTCGCGTCTCGTAGTCCACGCGAGCCATTGTAGCGAGAATATCGATCAGCATTGCGTTAACGGCTCTGAGGATGCCGCTGGTTAGCTCTGACGCGGTTTCGTTCAGCAACTGCCACGAGGTTGGCAGGTCAACGGCGACGATCACCAGCCCCTTATCCTGAATCCTCTGTTTCAGAGTCGCCCATTCTTTTTGAGTCAGGCGGCTTAGCCTGTCGATGCTTTCAACAAGCAGGACATCGCCAGCCTCCGCCTCACCCAGCAGGCGCATCAGTTCCGGGCGCTCCAGCCTAGCACCGCTGGCGTTCTCGATGTATCGCGCAGCAATAGACCAGCCCCGCTCATTAGCAAAAGATTCCAGCGCAGGCACGGCACGGTCGGCGTGCTGCTCAGCGGTGGATGCCCTCGCGTACAGACGAACATTAATCATGATTTCCCTCCAAATCTCAGTGAAGTATCACATCCCGACATGAAGGAGATCACACTTAAAAACCGTGGTCAATAGGGTATAAAATAAATTTGATTGCGACAGCGGCGGCACATCACAATGCGGTATACCCGGATGAGACAGAGACAGCCAGCGGCAGACTGGCACCGAGTCACAGCAAAACCCCGGCGCACCCAGCGAACGCAGCGCAAAGCGCACACAGGAGATCAGCACGGCACCGCCACGATCTCGAAATCACAAAGGCGTTGAATCAAACATTGCAACCGCAGCAGTAACCAGCCAGCATTTCGCGCCTGCAACGGTTGTCTCGGATGAGCAAAATCTTAGGGTTTTCTCAGCGACCCCTGACGCGCGGGCACGCACATGCGCACGGGGGCGCGGGCGAGCTATAGAGTTGAGGGAGGCGCAACTATAAGCGTGCAATTTTTCAAGCCGGGACTTTTAACAGTGGGATTGTGAGGCTATTTTGCATTCAGAGAGTGAGGCTGTAGGGTAGCTCCCCTTGAACCAGATAACGCTAAGCTAACCATTTTCCCCACTGCTTAAGCCACTTTGCGTTGACGTTCAGCACCCCACAGCAGCATTATCCGGCATCAGAAACGGAATCAGTTTAGTATCACCATGCACATATAACGGGTGCATAGGCTCTCCCGTTGCGTTAATTTTAAAACACTTCGTATCTACAGGAAGGAACGCCCGTACTACGGCAGAGCGTTTCAGGTGCCGCCCTTCATTCCCCCACGCAGCAACAACGATACCAGCACCAGCTATCAATTCTGCCAGATACTTATCATTATCCGCCCCGACAGGCTCCGGGAATCTCATCATTTCAAAACGGTCAGTACATACATACGCGAACAGGTTCGCGATACGTACACCCCCGAAGCCCCAGTTCTGTGCAAATGAGATACAACGTTTCAGTGTGGGGTCATCAAGATCCGCATCCGCATACGATGGATTCAAACCAATGAAAAGAGCGTAAGGCTTTGTAGCGTCCCAGGTTCTAGAAATCGCGTAACGGTACTTCCCGCACACAGAGAAGATCGCGTCTTTGTTCACATCCATGATTAACCCTCTTCACTACGTTTATCGTCCCGCATCGAGTCAATGAAGTCTCGTTGTTCCTGCGTCAACTCCAGCTTTTCTAACAATTTATCTAGTTCTGTTTCGGCGGATTCTTGCTCATGCAAACGCTCATTGTCAACCATGCAACGCCCTACAAGATTAGGATTAATCTCAGGCTACAAAATGATCGATACTAATGCAACGGGTTGTTATTTATTACCACTGTGAAGCTCAACTGCGAAGCACGGATGGGGAAACACAGGAAGAGAAATTCGGGAGAGATGCCCCGGATGCCATAGCAGAGCCGGGGCTGGTGCAGACGGAGCCACCCATCCAACAGTTAAACGTACCCCATACACAGGCAATAGCAAGCCATTAGCGCCGTGTTGGGTACACCCAGCAGCAGCGCCCCCGGCGCATCATCATCATCTTGTACAACCATCAGTTCTCTTATCGAGTACCGTTCATTTATGGCACGGTGAACACCACGGTAGAGCCAGCCCCTTTCCCGGACTGGTTAGGCTTCCCAACATCAGCTCGTTTATCCGTGGCGTGTCATCACGACAGGCTGTTACGGGACACCGCGCTAAGTGCGGAACAGATGAATGCTACGGGAGTTATGCCGGGCACACGGCTTTCGGTTCATGTTGGGCTATCGCGGTATGACCAGTGGAACGACCGCCAGCGCTTTGCTAAACTCCCTGTTCACCGTTCAACAAATCGCGGCAACTATCAGGGTAAATAGCGGTACTTTGGTCACATCACCTTAGAGCTAACTCAATGAGTTACAAGGCTTTTAAAGGGCTGGAGCGGGCGAAGGGAATCGAATACAATTAAAAAATACAAATAATTTCAACATATTAAAAAACAACAAAGCAAACCCTACACACATTGCTATACAAAATTCGCCTCGCTTCATTTCAGCGACAAACCACACAAGTTGGATGACCAAATCAGGAAGCCAACTACCTACCTTCTTATTCTACATCAAAATTAGGATGGTAGTGCCCCCGGATAGTGCCGGGCAATGATGTCATTCAGCTCATCGACCAGTGCTTACCGCTTAAAGGTGATATGAGCAGTTCCCTTCTGAAAGTATTTGATCGAAAACATCTCATCCTCGTAACGATTGCTGTGCCTGTTTTCATGGATATGATCGGCGAGACGATGGGTGACGTCGGCACGGTTGTCGGGAACCGGTTTTCCGTCCAGAAGCATCAGCATCAGCATCCGCTCAAGGTCAGCTAATCGATCGCGTTGCCAGCCCCAGAGAAGCCCAAATCCCCAACGATCATATTTCACCAGCCCTGTCACGATAATCTTTTTTCCAAACTTACACGGGCTGTTGCTCTTGTAGTCCCAGCTCAGACCCTTAAATACGTTAATCACACCACGCTCAAACACATCACCTTTATTCAGATGAAGTTGCTCAAAAGTGCTCAGAATGTTGGCTTCGCTGACTGCAGGAATGTCATCCCCCTCAAGGTTTCTGTACCACTGATCACGCGCCTGAGCGTCCATGATGGAAAGCATCCCTGACTTTTTCATTAAATCGCGCCATATACCACGATCGAGATTACGGGTAATGGCTTTCATCGCTGTTTCTGGTTTCTCCATCAACCAGCAACCACAGCGGAATTTCTGCTTCATGGCCCAGTCCAGAGCGGTTTTACCGCCAATACAACGGGTCAGTGTTGAAATATCGTTGAGTTGCTGAATGAGCGCTTCAATCTGTGCCAGCGCGGCATTACGTCCGGTGACGATGCGCTCAATGCTGGTGGAGCAAATCATGTCGGTGTGGCTGGTTAACACTTCGGATTCGGTGAAGTTAAGGTCTGACATCTTTTCTTTCCTTTATCTAAAAGTAAAGCGCCAGCCGGTAAGGGCTGGCGCTTATACGTGTGTAATGAGTATTGCCTGGTGGTTAATCAGTTCTGGTCTGTTGCAGAAGCTGGATTGAGTGGGTGCGAACATCATTTCGCACCCGCTCAATCCAGGACAACAACTTTGCTGAGTTGGTGTTGTCTTCGTCGTTGTCGAAGATGATCCTCGTACCGTTATCGATATTGTCCTGCAGCCAGTCAGACTATTGAGAGCAACTTCAGTGGTTAACTCTGGCATTAGAGTTTTTTGTGGTGATTGATGTTGTGTTACCAGTCAAATGTGGGAAAACCTGGCAGCACTTCGCCACAGGCATCAAGATGAATAATGCTGACGGAGTAACGACGCATAAGTGCTACCACCAGACGACGACAGGCTTTCGACAAACCGAGTCGTTTTAGCCGCAACACCGGAAATGACCACGCGCTCAGACGGAGCAGATAGCCGGTGCCCGAAAAATGGATCCATTCTGACTCACTAAAGTCTTCATGCTGATGCGACTGTTTGTACAGCAGGGTGTTGTCGGCTTCGGTGATATGCGCGGTACTGCAATGGATACCGGTAAGGTGGGCGGCGGGTAGTAATGGATCTTCAACAACCCGCTTTCCGGGGGTATCAGCAATACGAAGTGAATATCCGTTGTCGCAGATCGCGTTAATAATGTCGTCCAGTTCAATGCCATCGATATCCACGATGATACGACCCATGTTGAGGGCCAGTACATTGATAGCATCGGCTTCTGCCGTCAGGGATAGTTTCATGAATGTTGCTCCTGAGCTGCATTTCCAGCGATGAGAAGAGTGATCCTTTTATACCCGTTACGTTGCATCAAACCCGTTGCCCGTCTGGCCCGGAGAATATCAATCACCCCGATAAAAGGGGACTGATGCTTAATGGAGAAACCGGGACGATCAATCCGCACCAGTTCAGATTTTTCAACGAGAAAATTGAGTGCATCTGACAGTGAGATACCGGCGTCAATATATTGCGTAATAATCTCCTCATCGGAAAATTGCGTGTCGCTAAGCGAAAGGCCGTAATGTCTTTTTAACAGATACGTAAGAAGTTGCTGCCAGATTTCAACGGGCGTCGGGCGTGACGGTGCCTTCCGCTTCGGGATGGCGGATAAGGTTTGCATAATGAAATGTTCCTGAATGAAGTCGGGTTAAAAAGAATGAAGGATTATGGGACGGGGTTACCGGGTTATGCTGTCGTCTGGTGTCGGATAAATTGCTGTATAAATGTAGCCATGTGATCCGAGGGAATCTGCTTCACAGGTCAGCCCTTTTGCATATAACGTGACACAGTGCTGATGGCGGGGATTGAGCTCACCGGAAACCAGCATTAATTCCAGCTGTTTGAGCAGTACCGGAAATGCCTGATCGAGATGGCGTAAATCCGCATCGCTGAACACACCGGCGATACTGGCCCGATCAGCCAGATAATGCAGGCGGTTGCCTTCCTGTACCAGTCGTGCGCCAAAACACGGAGTGATGCCCGGTTTCAGCCCCCACCAGGGCTCAGAGACATCATGGTTTACTGGAGGTATTGGATTCGACAATTTAGTGCTCCTTAATTAAGGTTAATTGAGCGTGACGCTACGCAATACGACATACGGGCCGTTACGGTCCTGGCGGCGTTCAGCGAATACAGCCAGCACACCACTGATATCCTGCACCTCCCGGCCAGCATAGTGGCAGATACTGCCGGACCACACGTATTTCCCGGTACAGAAGCGAAACAACCGGGACTGCGGGTGTTGACGGTATATTGCCATTGCCTGACGTTTGCTGATTATTTTCATCGCTGTTTACTCCTTACAGCCAGCCGCGCTCAGCAAAAGAGACAATATCCATCCCGCCGATGATCAGATGGTCCGGCAGGCGAATGTCAACCAGTTCCAGAGCCTGTTTCAGACGTTCCGTAATCAGCCTGTCGGCTTTACTGGGTTCAGCCTCTCCCGACGGGTGGTTATGCGCAAGAATGGCTGCGGCAGCGTTATTTTTCAGGCCGGATTTAACGACCTCACGCGGATGAACGGTGACAGTGTTGATCGTCCCCAGGAACAGTGTGTCGTGGGCTATCAGTCGATTCTGGTTATCAAGCCACAGGACGGTGAAAGCTTCGCGGTCAAGTGTGGCAAGCTGCAGACGCAGCCAGTCACGAACCGCATGGCTGGAGGTAAATGACGTGCCGGGTTCACGTAGCTGGTACTCCAGCAGGGTTAAGGCTTCCCGGATAGTGTGTTGTTCTGATGACGTTAATGAGGCGGCAAATAACGGTAGCTGTTGTTCCATACCAGAGCTCTCTCAGTCAATAATACGCATAATGGCGTTGCATTCCGCGTGGTTAATCGCGTAATCGCGCAGGCGGTAATAGTGTCCGGTCATGGTATCGCATTCCGTACGGCAGGCGTGGTGGCTGTAGGCGATGAGACAGACCGCAATCCCGGCGGCTTCAGCGCTCATCTCCGCGCCGTTGCCGTTCATGGGGTTAAACAGCACCCATTTTTCATCGTCGCCTATGTCAGTGTCCGGAGCCATAAATGCCCCACCGTTGGCCAGAGTATAAAAATTCCAGATGCCGCCGTTGTAGTGCTCACAGAAACGCTCCATCCACGCAAAAACAGCCGGTTCAAGGATTATCCATTGTGGAATGCTGCCAAAGTGCTGCGGCCAGAAGGCAATGCGCTGTTCATCCGGTACAGGTGTGCAGACAATTGCGGTTGCGTGCTGTTGTTCAGTGGATGCTGAGTCGACGGTATTGTCGTCCAGGGTGAGCATGTTGTTCATTTGATTTCCTTTGTATTTTCGGATGGGTTGTTAAAACGAAGTGACGGACAGGACTGTGCGTAGCCATTCTCATCACAGCGTGAAGGCCAGGGCCCCTCAGGGATACTTACGCTGCACTGGCTGAGTTCACCGGGACGATAAAGAAGGTGAGAGCACCAGGCGCACAGGTCGTCATCAGAGATGGAGCGGCAGCCTTGCTCACTGTTCAGGGGGAACTGATGTGGCGAAACCTGAATCACGCCGCCGGGAATACACTGCATTACTTCAGACTCTCCAGCAGACTTTCCGCCATTACCCACAGGGCGCGGTTGAGCTTCACGTCGCCATCAATGCCTTTAACCGCACGGGTGTGGGCCCGCTTACCTTTCGTTGTTCTGCCCGGCAGACCGCCTTTAATCAGGTTTTCCTGGATACACTGGTAGGTGGTCCACAGGTCGGAGCTTTCATCCTGCCAGCGGCGCGGAGAGAGAATTTGTGATTCCGTCACCGGCTGGTGCTCTTCCCCAAAGCGGTACGTCAGGGCGGCTCTGGCAAACGCCTGTTGTGCCGGCGGAGGAAGTAGCAGTGACTGCATGGCATCCCGCTTCTCCTCCACCCGGTCAAATATCCCCAGCACCTCATAAGCTCCTTCAATGACTTTCTCCACCACATTGCCCTTGTGCGGTACGCGAACCTCACCAAAGGTTTCGCCACAGACAAGTCCGTTCTGGCAGACAAAGCGAAACAGGCCCGGCAGCATCTGGTATGAGCTGGAGCCGTCGTGGCTGTTCAGGAGAATGATTTCGGGGACCTGTTTGCCGGTGATTTGCCCCTCACGCCGCAGACGCAGCATGTGCTTTGTGTGGTCGCGTTTATTCAGGTCGCGAACGCGGGTCTGGCAGGCAAAGAACGGCTGGAAGCCTTCCCGCTGCAGATTATCAAGCAGTGTGATGGTCGGGATATACGTATAACGTTCTGAGCGTGATTCGTGCTTTTCTTCACTGAATACGCTGGGGACGTAATGGGACAGTTCGTCGCGGGTCAGTGGGCGGTCGCGGCGTACGAGACTGGCCGCACCAAAACGGCTGGCTAAGCGCATGGTTAATACCTCTGATATCAGGTTAAAGGGCATAAAAGCAGAAAGGCCATGCTCCGGAAGGTGCATGGCCTGTGGGGGACTGTGTTCTGTTGAAAAAAATGAGCAGAACTTCGCCACTCAGTGGCTCAGTGGCTGCGGTGACACAGGGATACCGTCGCTGATGAGACAGCGGTTCAGCATCTCTCCGGCCTGCGGGGCAAAATTCCAGTCCCGCCATATCAGCATTTCGCTGCAGTCGCGTATGACCAGCCGAAAATGGGTGCCCTGGTCGTCTTCGACAGTGACGTTGAGGTAGCGTGCGACCATGGCTTCCGCCTGTGCCCGGGTGAAGGGGCCGGGTGGCAGCGACGCATTATCAGTATTCTGCATATCTGATCCCTGATGAGAAATAAAAGAAAACACCCCGCTCAGGTGAGCAGGGCGTCGGCGGTGTGAAATACTGGTGCAGTGGTCAGGGCTGGCGGGTTTGTTCTGCCTGAGCCGGGATATCCGTCATGGACTGAGGTTCCTGTTGTCGTGAGCGTGAATGAATTCAGAAAAAAGGCGTTACCGGCCTTTATTACGGCAGGGCATATTTCGGCAGACAGCCGCTGTCCCCGAACGCGGGAAGGACCTTCCCCGCACCGTTAAGCGTAAACACGGCTGCCTTTACGCCCTCCCCGGACACAATGACCCGCTTACCGGTGCGCAGTTTATCCCATGCCCATGCCACGTTGTCTGAGCCCACATGTGACTCGCTGTCACTGACGCTGACAGGCTCCTCATCGTCAATTTTCATGTCCAGCGACTGGCCGTTATCCATCCTGACCTGATGACCGTTTGCGTCGGTGAAGGTCATGGTGGCCGCTCGTGAGCCGGTGTCTTCGCAGGTCAGGTAAAGCTGCGACTGCCCTTTCCCCAGAATCACAAACTCAGACATCCCCTGACCCCAGCCGCTGGCCCAGATATCACGGTTACCAAAGGCCTGTGACACTGCCGGAGTCAGGGCAGATATCAGAAGAGTGGAAAGCAGTATTTTCTTTTTCATGGTATTCCCTGAGGGTGATGGTTAAGACGATACGGGTCTCTCCTGAAGGCGGTGAGACGCGTTAAGAAAGAGGGCGGATAAGTGATACTGGCCATATCACTGGCTGACGGTGAATGTGCCCTGGTCGGTGAACACCCTGGCCTCAACAAAATTGCAGGCTTTACCAAAGTCGAGCGTGTGACCAAATTTCCAGAAGACACTGTCAGCGAAGGTCATTTTGCGGGGTGTGAACGGTTTATCTGTGGGCCACCAGCCATCCACGTTCCGGCCCCTGTAGGCTATTTTTCGGTGTGTCAGCATCGGGCATTTTCCCCGGTTAACATCGATTTTCTTTATCATAACGGTGTCGGTTTTTGCTGTCACGGTGACATAGACGCAGCCATAGCATTCATGACCGGCATGGCTGACCTCCACTTTAACGGGCATATCGCTGCCGGCCAGGGAGGGAAGTGAGGTGAACAACAGACTGGCGGTCAGCGCCATAAAAAACCTTTTCATTACTTTTCTCCGGATGAAGGCATTCCTGCAATTCATCGCATTGATTTTTAATCAGTAAATGGCTGAATACAGTATCCCTGAGGAATTCTATAGCCTGATATTTACCAGGGATAATGAATAAAACCGATCGGGTCGATCGACAAAATCGATCGTGACAGGGCGAAATTAGTTATCGAAACGGAAGACGGGTTTACCGACAGGGAAATCAGCCAAAGAAGAAGGACCAGACGGTCCGGGCAGCTCGGGCCACGGTGTGTGTGACGCTCTGGAGCGCGCAACGCGCAACTTGTGGCAGCGGGGCCAAATCTATGACCGCGTCAATCACTTCCACCACGGCATCGCCAAAGCTGTTGCGGGCGGTAGTGATTATGCCGGGAGTGCGGTACCCACTTTGCAGGTGTGGCACCAGCGGGCTACGGGCCTGCTTTGGGAGGCGGGTAATCATCGCCTCCACCAGACGGGACAAGTGGTACCGCCCCCTGACTGACACCGGAAGAATATTCGTCTCTGCTGTTCCCATCTGACGGGCGACGGCCTTACGCTTCTGCGTAATATGCTCACTCTGTGATACTGAAGGTTGTGCTGACAACCAGTTCCACTGTTCAGCCGGTTCGGTTTTATCAACCTGGTTGAGGACCCACAACACAGGTGGCTGTAGTCCGCTGTATTGTGCGAATACCCCCTGATAAAAATGCTCTTCCACCGAGAACGCCCTGTCATCGGCCTTTAGCACCCACAGCACCATATCGAGTTGTGGCATGAGTTCGCGGTATAACTCACGGTATTCGTCATCGCGGCTGATGCTCTCCCCCACACCGGGCAAATCCACCAGTGTCAGGTAATGGCTGCCGAAACGCAGACGCACACGCTGTGGCTGCCGGGTGCAGGCTTCTACGGCATTGATGGCACAGACCTGACTGCGAAACAGCGCATTACACAGCGAGGATTTTCCGACGCCGGTTTTGCCCATGATGCCAATCACAGGTTCATACGCAACGAGGTGGCTGAGCTCCCGGAGAAGATGCTGTCGCAGAATGCGGGGATAGCGCCGCAGGTGGCGACGGATAAGGGCATAGCCTGAAGGCTGTTTCATGAAAACCTCGATATAAAAAAGGCCATCCGCGGTGGATGGCCTGGTGAAGGTAAAGGGAAGGGAATTCAGTAAGATGATATATAACTGAGATTTTTTTAGTTTTTCTGATTCAACTCAGCCCAGGTTTTTTCTATCAGATATTCAATCACATCAGCCCTGTTGCGGTTAAGGCGCTTCTCAATTTTTACCAGCGTCTTTTTTGCACTCTGAGAAATACGAATATTAACCGGTGCCTTGTCAGCAACTTTTTTTCTGTGTTTTGTGTTTGCGTAACGCTTTCGTAATCTGCTGAGAAAGAGTTCTTTTTCATCCCGTCCGGCATTCCATAACTCGAAGAGTACCGGTATCGCATATTTCTGTATTGCAGGGTGAAAACGGGCGTTGCCAAATCCTGATAGTAGTCTTCTGTGCTCTTTAATTTGCTTCCAGGTAAAGGCAAGCATTTCCGTATCTGCGTCAGACAGCCATGAAAAGGTGGTGTTGATACCCTCTTTCATTCTTAAATAGTCATCCCGAATATAAGCCATCTCTTTATTTTTATCTTCCATACTGATAAGTATTAAATCCAGCAGGTAAATACTTGCCAGATAACATTGCGTAGCGTTATCTGGTGTGCTGACCGGAAGATCAGGGCGATTCAGCATTTCTGTATTATCATATTTTTCATCACGTCTTTCTCTTCTTCGGGGCATCCTTTCTTTGCGGTCGAGAATATCTGAAGCGATATCGTCATCACGGGTGTAGTCTTTATAGAGCGACAGCCATAAAAACAGACATGCATGTTCATCCCCTTTAGCCCACTCCAGATGAGACTCATTGACTGCAGTGCCAGCATAATCATTAAGTAACATCAATACAGTTTGCTGTGGCGACTTTTGGCTATTTTTCTTAAAAGAATTTTTATTGTTGTTATCTCTATTATTTTCTTTCTCTTCCTGGCTAATCAGTAAGTCGATTTTTGTATTGATATTGCTGATGTCACCTTTACCGGAAAAAGCATAGTGACGAGCACCGTCGTAATCCCCCATGCACCAGAGAAGATAAACCCCCTCCCTGACCGACCTGACCTCAACAGTCCTGCTCATCTTTTGTCCTTTTTAATTAGTAATCACTACCTATAAATTTACTACAGGTATCTACAGGAAAACTTGATGCCACAAGGATAATTTCACAGTAGAAACATCACTATTATCATTGTATTCAGGGTGTTTTTCACAGTTTTTACTGTTGATACAAGCAATAAATAACAATGATTCATGTGTGATTCCTCATAGATATCACACAATCTATTATTTTTATAGTTAATTAATATCAACATGTTAGTGATTTTAACATGGTTAATTCACCGTTTTTTATTGTAATGATGCAATCTACAGGGTAAAGCATATCTCAAGGATTCAAACTGGTTCCCGTACGGGCAGTATCTTTGCGGGCTGCGGAGATACACGATGTGTTACAGGGCGATATGGTCCACGCCGGAAGTATCATGGTGGTGTCCACGGGGGAGGTTGACATCAGGGCGGGGAGACTGGGGCGACCATGGTTCGCAGCGCGGCTTGTTGCAGGAATCTCTGGTGGTCTGTGTCGGTCAGTAACCCGACCAATCTGAGGTCTAATGAGCATCGGAGAATGATGGGAAAAATTGAGGTGGAGAGAGCTTTTGGGTCTGGAGTGAAAGTCGGAAATGGGGCGTTAAAATATTCATTTAGGTTATTAGTGTTATTTTATAAAGAAGCATATTTGTAATCGCAGTGACATGATTTAACGGGATAACTCTCTGTGGGATTTTAGCCATATTAACGCATTCCCCATTCAGACCCGGTATGCACATTTTGGCTATGCGGTGTCTGATATGAATAATACCCTTCACGCCGATAACAGACAGTTGATAGTATCAGTGACCGCGTTCAGTATGAATACCCCTCGCACTCATACCCGATAGCCCGATTCATTCCACTCAGTAAAAAATAACATCCTGCTGTAATCCCATGACCAGTATTTATCACGGGATAACATTATGAACCACAATATCAACCGAAACCACGTACCTGATAATTCATTACAGGACAATTTATTCGATCATCAGAACCAGCTCTTTAGCTGCCACTCGAAACTCTTAATGCTGCGGGTGGATTTTGCGTACCGTAAAGACAGTGAGTCGTTTAACCATGCTGACATGAATCAACTGGTCGCCGATATGGTCTGGCTGACAGAGCAACGTACGACAATATCCGGTCTGGTGGGGTATGCCTGGGTGCTGGAATACGGAGAAGATCACCGTTACCACATCCATGCTGCGTTTTATATCGATGGTCAGTGTCACAGGAAAGTCTGGTGTTTCTGGGAGGCCATAAGAGAGCTGTGGGAGGAAATTACTGACGGAGAGGGCTATGCACACCGGTGTGAGCCTAAAGCACATTATCGGGTGCGTGGGGAGCGGGTAACGTCATATGACGATGTGAAGGGTCGTAAAGGCATGCAATACATTCTGAGCTACCTGAGTAAGCAGGACCAGAAGGACGAGAAAGTGACTTACCAGTTGAGCTATGTTCCTGCGACCAGTCGTAGAGGCCGTCCACGGGTCGGGCGGTGATCGCAAATGCTCCCGGGGGAGGACGGAATTAACTACGGACATCATCAGGTATGTCCGTACGGCATTAAAAAGTCATCCTCGCGGAGAAGGCGCTAATACCAACCTGCTCCCATTTGAATCAGGGGCACTGACAATCCCCAGGTTTTCCATTTGAGTAATTAACAGCGCAGCGCGATTGTAGCCTATACGGAACTGGCGCTGCACACCGGAGATAGATGCTCTACGCCTTTCGAGGACAAAGGACACTGCCTGATCGAATAATACATCCAGCTCTTGCACTGCTGATATTTCGGTATCGTATACTTCTCCGGTAATGCCCTCAATATAATCTGTTTTTCCGCTCATCTTCAATGATTCAACGACGTCGCTAATATCCTTTTCAGTGACATAAGGGGCTTGTACCCGGGTTAACCCAACGGCATCCGGGCGGGCAAAGAGCATGTCACCAGCCCCATAAAGAGCCTCAGCACCTTCGCTATCTAAAATCAATCGGGAATCTGATTTGGCGGAGACACTCAGCGCGATGCGGGCCGGAATGTTGGCTTTCATTCGGCTGGTTATCACACCCGGCAATGTATTACGTGTCGCCAGGATTAAATGAATCCCCACGGCATGTCCCTGTTTGCTGATAGTGATTAGCTTTTCCTCGACTGCTCCACGCCAAAGTAACAGATCGGAATAATCGTCAATGCACACAATAAGGTTGGGCATTTCACAGAGAGGGGGTTGCGTCTCTGTTCCACTAAAGCCTGGTTGCCAGAAAGGATCAGGAATAATACGTCCAATGAGCTTTGCTTCAGTAATCCTGTCGTTGTACCCCGCTAAATTTCTGACGCCCAAAGCACGAAGTAGCTTATAGCGACGTTCCATTTCAGCGACGAGCCAATTCAATGCATTTGCTGCATCCTGGACATCAGTGATAACTGGCGAAAGTAAGTGTGGAATATCGTCATAAGACGTTAGCTCAAGTTGCTGGGTATCAACCATTAACAACCTGACATCAGCGGGTGTCGATTTGTATAACAGGCTTATCATCATCGCATGGATCAAGACTGACTTACCCGAACAGACTGTACCGGCAATGAGCAGATGTGGCATGCGAGATAAGTCCACACTTACGGGATTGCCCAGGATATCCTCGCCCAGCATCATGGAGAGCGGCGAAACAGATTCATCAAATACCCTCGTATTCAAAACTCTCGCCAGCGATAGAGCTTGCCTCACCCTATTTGTAACCAATATTCCCGCATGAGACGTTCCTGGCACGTTTTTGAGCATCGTTACGCCAAAAACACAAAGAGCACGTGATATTTCAGGTATGAGTGCGGCAACTTTGCTGACCCGTATACCCGGTGCAATTTCAATACCAAAGAGAGTAAATACAGTTCCTGAAGGATACGCTGTTATGTTTGCGTTGATGGAGTGGGCTGCAAGGCATGATTCAATCGTTCGCGCCATATGTTGTAGATCTGAACTCGTCCAGAATAATTCAGGGTCTGTGCTAAAAGGCGGTATTGAATTCATCATAATGGCCGTTCTCGTCCAAAGAATATTGAGATAGTTATCCTGTCACTGCTTTCATTTTAAGGCTTGGCATGACCAGGAAAAAGAACAGTTCTGGTCAAATCTGCAAAAATCAAAAATTACGTCAGTGCGTCATCGTTTGAAGAAGTCTGCACCATTCGAATACCTGGCTTCTTCTCCCTCACCACCAACGGAGAACAAACGATGACCACACCCACCAGTCTTCTCAGCGATAAGTTCGTCGATATGGCGTTTATCACTCAACTCACCGGCTTAACTGACAAATGGTTCTACAAGCTCATTCAGCTCGGCGAATTTCCTAAACCCATCAAACTTGGCAGAAGCTCCCGCTGGCTTGAGAGCGAAGTGGAAACCTGGCTGCAACAACGTATCGCACAATCCCGCCAGTAACCTACTAGCGCAATCACATCTCCCACCTGATTTAAATCAATCAGTCGTATGACCTGCACTGCTGCCCTCTCTGGGACGGTTTAGCCCTGCACGTCATCCAACAAAGGACCAATGCTATGTACGCAAAATCGTTTATTGCTCTCGATGGCAATCAAAGTATCAGGGGGAGCGACCACTGCCCAGATTTATCCTTACAACCACTATACCTACTACCTCTGCGATAGTGCGCTGGCATTCCACCCTGAATGGGCCTCCAACCGCCCGTGGTTCTAGCACACATGGGAAGACCTGACGGAGAACGGACGCCACTGCCCGTATGTGCCCCGTGAGCCGCTGGAGGCGCGACGGATACGCATGCTGCGTCGTTACCATTGGTACGCAAGGCCGACGGGCACCGCCTTGGTTGCTACAGCGATTACTACGCTGAACACTACTGCCTGAGCTGCCTGAACTGCCTGGCAGGTGACCACAGCACCGAAGTCACTGCTGACTAACCACTTACCTTTTCCCCACCAACAGCTAATGAAATGTGCATGCGTGGGTCCGGAAGAGAAATCACGGGCCCGGGAAAAAAAACTTCGTCAAGTAGTTTGTTCCGTGGGCAAAAATATCAGACCGCCTCATTATTCCCGATATCACTGCCTTTTCTGGTAGTACCTCTTGTTGTGAATAAGTCATTGCGGCAGAATGCGTTCACCAATTTTCTGGCAATCAGGAAGCGATGAAGTGACGATTAGATACCTGCGTATGATGACGGCTGATATTGACCAGCTCCCACTGATAATGCAGGGTACTCGTGATTGTCTGGCTGTTCGCTCAGAGATTGAAGAAAATATTCAGGCTGATCAGGTTATAGACGTTAGACTGACTACAGAAGGTCGGTTTATTCATCTGGAGCAGGGCTTATCGCTTACGAGACCCCCGAAGACCAATATCCCTTCGCATCTTTTCCAACCTCGACGTGGATTGTGTTGTTTTGGGATTGATGTCAGCGTTTTTGATTACAATGAGCATTTAGAGATCATTGTGGATTCAGATACCCATGCTATGATTGTCCCAAGGCATGATATGCACATCCAGGAATACGAGAAGCACCTGGAAGCCACCCGGCATCTTTGGGAGGTTCAAAATGATGAAGAAAAATAGAGTGAATTACGAAAGAGAAATTAACCAGATTGTTACGCAGGGTGCGAGTCGTCAGGCTCTGTTTGCGCTCGTCCGTGATATGGTTGATGCCTTGGGTCGCGACGGCGGCGCTCTTGCATTCAACGTCCTAAATAACGCTCTCGAACGCGATATGTCTGCGGATGCAGAAGATGTTGTTTATGACGTGCTTGATGCCCTTAGCGGCCAGTGTAACCGTATGTGTTGGATTGGTTCCGGCGATTACCATCTGTCACCTCAAGCCGCATAAAAATAAAGCCCCTCAATAGGGGCTTTTTAGTTTCTACTATTCGCGTATCTGGGAACTCTTGCCGCCTGCCAATATCCCCTCGACGCATAAATCCTCATCGAACTCCAGCCAGTGGATGCCTTCGAAAGATAACTCATAAGCCATGCGCTGCGCCAAACTGTCATGCTCCAGGCGCGGATACCAGAAAAGAGGGGAGCCGATTACGCGACCATCTGAGAACTCAACCCAAAAACGGTCGAAATCGAACTAGATACGGAGGGGGCGGATCACGTTCTTACGTTCAGTTCATGGCCACGCCGGTTGCGCAGCTCGGCCACGGCCAGTGTGATTTCCTCCAGACGTTCGGGCATCGACACTGCTCCGCCAGCAAAGGCCAGATACTCACCAATTGCCAGGTAGGCTTTATGCTCAACAGCTTCGCATGTAAGCGCCGTCAATCCAGTATCTATCTTTTTTACCGGCCTTAATTGTACCGGCCAACTTGCAACCCAGCTCCCGGAGAATCATCAAAGCATCGTTATAGTCATACCCAGTGATACATGCAGCCAGCAAAAGCGGGCTTCTGTTGTTGTCGGTTAAGTGTTTGAGATGTTCAAAATCCATGTTCTATCTTAGCTGACTAATATTGGGTCTTAGCGGAAAAGCGTTATAATTTTGTTAAAAAAGTTTCACAATATTGACTCTATCCATTTATATAGTATTGTGTCATCTGGCGTTGCGGTATCCGCAATATATAGGAGCCAGACCTTTTTCTGGCACCGGTGAAGATTTCATGTCTGGGTTCAGTCAGAGCGCGAGTGTACCGCCAACGCCTATTTCCCTCTGCCCGGCTCGTAAACAGTATAAAACCAAAGCCTAGTTTTAGCGGTTGTATCTCCTTCACTTGTTTTAAACTTTATCTCTCTTTTTAGAACAACCATTACTTCAGCTGAAGAACGATTCTTTAAAATAACCTTGGCCGTTAATCCTACAAAATCAACGATTGAGGTAAAGCCATCTTTTCTATTATCATAACGCCTCATAGGAGTAAGCATTCTCCATCTGGAAACCTCGTTGATTATTCTGGCTGCAATTGGTAACAACCCAAAGCTAGCTTCGATTCTTGCAATAGGTCGCCCTTTTCGTGTTATATGGCTCCACCCTGTTCTATTAATTAAAATATCTCCAAAGAAAGGGTTTTTCGCTCCTGTTTCCTTCCATTCTTGGTAAAATTTTATTGCTCTATATTTTAGTGAATCTTTTAAATTCCCCGGAAGGCTTAAGGGAAGAATCCCTTTTAATGAGTCATTATGTCTCAAGTCTAAAATTGGTTTCTCAGAGTAATTTTTTGACACTCTTGCTAAACGTCTTAGTGGACCTTGACATTCCTTTGATTTAGCCAGACGGTTTTTTATAGGAATGGTAATGACAGAACTCTCTTTTGGATTGTATGTATCTTGAAGTTTCAAGTCAGCCCAGTAGGAAAGCAACGGTTCATCGTCATCATCCAGATCAACATGAATTAAGATGCATGGGATAGGTGATATTTGCCATATCTCTTTTTTTTGCTCAAGTTTGTTAATTTTTATTTTCATTATGTCTTTATCTTTTTTTGTAATATAGCTACTCCCTGTCTTGACTTGAACGTGAATCACTCCACCAGTGAAATTCCAGGACTGCTTACTTTTATTGTTAGGATCGGTTGGGTCAATCTTTTTTGTGCGGATGTATAGTAATCCGTCGTAACCGTCATCATTTTCTTGAGAAATAGGCTGAAATCCCCATCCCCATTTCGTGAAGATGCCTGATATATAGTTAACGCCAATTGAACCGGTTCTATTACTTTCAGATGTCATATGCCGCCTTAACAGAATTGATTAAAATTTTGTTTGGGTTGGGTTCGGTTGGGTTGGGTTGGGTTGGGTTGTTGTAAGTTAGGGGTTTAATTTCATCCATTATCTCGTACGCGTTTAATATATGGTCGTATATATTAAACATATCTTGCCTATAAGATACACTGTTCTTTGGTGAACTCAAAAGTGATTTTTATATCTATCCCCCCTAAACGGAAACCTCTTATCTTATTCACCTACTAAATATGTATCCCATAGATGCGGACCTGCTCCCCGTTGATTAATACACACCAATGTTAGTAATGTCTTCATAATGACCCTGACCCCGAATATGCTCCAGTCATAATCAGGAATAACCGGCTTCATGTTAGTTGCATGTTCTGGCAACCGGCAGACTTTTCAGCAAATTCGGACGGGGTCATCCAGCCCAGCGCAGAATGAGGGCGTCTCTGGTTATAGTGATGCGCCAAGCTTCGATTTTGCACCGTGCATCCTCCAGATACATGAACCAGTTTTCGTTCAGACACTCCTGTCGCAGCCTGCCGTTGAACGACTCCACTGTGGCATTATCCGTTGGCGTTCCCGGTCGTGAGAAGTCGATGCGGATCCCTCTTTCGTACACCCATTTGTCCAGCATTTTCCCTGCAAATTCAGAGCCATTATCGGTTTTCAGCAATTGTTGGTAAGGGACGTCTGAGCGCAATAGCGTTCAGCATCTCTGCGACCTCCGTTGAGCGCAGATTCTGACCCACGCAAATCCCCAGACATTCACGCGTGTAGAGATCAATGATCGTCAGCAGACGTAACCGACGCCCGTCAAATAAGGCGTCAGAGACAAAATCCATGCCCCAGACATGATTTGGATACAACCCCTGAGGCTGGGACTGTCGCCGCTGTGCCGATTTATTTCGGCGTGGGCGTTTGAGACGCAGGGACAGACCCTGCTCGCGATAGAGTCGGTAAATGAGTTTATGATTATCCCGCCAGCCCTCCCGCCTGAGCATGACGTGAACCCTGCGATAGCGATAGTGGACCCGGGTTTCGGTGATCTCCCTGATACGAAGGCGTAGTGCGCTGTCGTCTGCCGCCACAGAGCGGTAGCGGAAAGAGCTGTGGCTGATCCGTAGTGCAAAACAGACCTGCCGCTCGCTGGATCCATAGCGTGCCTGAAGGTCCGGGACCCATTCGCGCAGACGCGCCAGAGTCAGTTCTTTTTTGCCAGCACATCCTGCAGGCTGAGATCGGCAACCAGCTTCTTCAGCCTGAGATTCTCTTCCTCAAGCTGCCGCATATGCTTCAGCTCAGGAGGGGAAATCCCGCCATATTTCTTGTGCCAAGTATGGAATGTGGCATCAGAAATGCCCAGCTTAGGATAGACGTCCGGCAAGGACGTCTCCAGTTCGGCTTGCTTCAGGGCAAAGACAATCTGCTCTTCGGTGAATCGTGATTTTTTCATCGGCACCACTTCCATTCGCCGAGTGTAGATCATGCCGGAATTCTGTTTCTGAATGAAGCAGGATTTCGAGTCAGAGTCAATGCCACCCCAGACTGTACAAATTTTACCCAAAAACGGGTAAGAACCATTATGAACGTGAAAAGGCAAAAATTACTCACCGAGTGGCGTCAATCATGGTATCAACTACCGCACGGAGTGGCTTTTGATATCGATAAAACAAACAAATTTGCGACATTATAGTACTAATAGATTGTTCTTCATAAACCACCGACGAGATCAACGCCTTAAAATCGACCGATAAACTCCTATCTAATTGAATAATATTAATATATCAAGATGGGTTGTTATCAAAGGCACATAAGTCTCATTTACGACGTTTTTTGGTCTTAGGAAAACATAGAATCGAGTAATATGCCGTTATTTCAGAAAAATGTTGCACAAAACATCTTTTTTGCATCCATCCCAAGGTGTATAGTTGCAAGAATCTGCAACAAAGTCTAAGAATGATGTAATGACTAAGTATATGAACCTAATCGCCACAATTTGTCGTTTTGCTTTGAAAGATGCCCCTTCGCAGGAGGTGATTAAAGCAATTCTCAAATTGAGAGATAGCCTCCAGAAGGATGGTCTAACTATCGAAGCCAGAGCACTTAGTGCTCTGGTGGACAAAGCTGACACAAAAAAAAACCTTGCTCTTGACAATAAAAAAATAACGTGGAGCAAAGGATTTCTCTCCAGCAAAAGCGAAATGACCGCATCAACACCTTTGCCTGTTGATAAAGAAAACAGTATGCCTTTGGCTGAAGTTATTTTCCCCAACGAAATTAACGAATTCCAAAAATTTCATTTTTTTGATGAAAATATTACAAGTGCAATTGATGGAATTTTAGCTGAATGGGAATATGCAGAACGTTTAAAAACCAATGGTATATTACCTAGCTATAGCTGTCTTTTCTTCGGAGAACCAGGAACAGGAAAAACCGAATTAGCAAAGTACTTAGCAGCAAAACTAAACCTACCCTTAGTTTCTGCAAGGCTAGATGCTATGCTGTCATCTTATTTAGGCACCAGCGCAAGAAATATATCATCCCTCTTCGATTTTGCGGAAAGATATAATTGCATCCTTTTATTGGATGAATTTGATGCAATCGCTAAATATAGAGATGACAGCAAGGAAGTTGGAGAAATAAAAAGGGTTGTGAATACTCTTCTCCAATGCTTAGATAGAAGAAAAGAAAGCGGCATTGTAATAGCGACAACAAACCATGAAGGGTTATTAGATCCAGCGGTGTGGAGACGTTTTCAGAATAAAATAAAAGTTCCTAAACCGACAAAAATTATTCGTGAAAAGATAATATCAGCATATCTATCACCAATGACGATATCTAATGGCGAGCTTACTTTTTTAAATATAATCTTAGATGGATTTACGCCAGCAGAAATAAAAAACTGCATTGAATTTATTAAGCGCTTCACTATTATAAATGAGTGTAAAACAGTAGACCTATACAATGCAATCAAAGCATACTTTGTAATAAATGCCAATTATAACAATGAAATAACAAAATCAATACTTTCGGGGTCTGAGCATGAGCTGGCAAAGAACCTAATAACCAAACATGATTATTCTATACAAGACGTTTCTACTCTCATTGGAAAACACAAAAGTACCATATCAAGATGGGTGAAAGATAAAAATGAATAAAAAAAACATTTTAAAGATAAAAAACAGCAAAAAATATATTTATAGTCCTGAAGTAATTCCAGGTGGAGACAATAAAGATTTTTTCCACGGTGATGACTCTGCTTTCGCTCGGCATAAAGCAGAGTTAATATTTAAAACCTCTTTGATCTCCCAGCAATTGCAGCAAAGGAAAAACAAAAAATTTGCAACTATAAAAGTATCATTAAAAGAGGATGCTATAGCCAAAAGCCATAGACCTACTTCTGCAATATTCAATTACAAATATCCAGTTATCGGCGGTGGTGATATTGGTGAAATATATGTTCAGGTTAATGAAAAATCGTTACCAAGCCTGGCTGAACGTCTATCTCAAGCGAAAGTTCAATCTGAAATAAAATTTAATAAAAATGGCGAGATTGTTCCTAAAGTTGGAAAACTACGAAGCGAAGTTAGTGCGATCCAAGACATTGAATTATACACAGGAAATGATAAATGCTCTATTAGTGATGTTGAGTTAGCTCAAGAATTATTGGAGAAAAAACGCGAGATAATTGTGGAGTTATTCACTGCTCGAAAAAATGAAACATTAAGTGATGATGAAATATCCTCAATTTATAAAAGTTTTGTTAACGACTTGAAATTACAATTCCCTACGATTGAGTTTGTTGCTGAATCACGTTTTTTTTCAGACAACATCATTACATTATTTCCCAAAGAAAATTCCAACACTGAAGTTGTAGCATTATTAAAAGAACTAAAAAATAATCCTATTGTTAGGAAATACTACCCATCTCCGATTCTCACAATTGCAAAAAAAGATGTAGATGCAGAAAATAAATTATCTACATTTCCTAGAAAAGAAGCTAACCAGTCTTATCCAAAGGTAATTTTAATAGATAAAGGAATAGGTAATGGTGCCAACTTACTGATTTAGTGTATGATGGTGTTTTTGAGGTGCTCCCGTGGCTTCCATCTCCATCAGTTGTCCCTCCTGCTCAGCTACTGAAGGCGTGGTGCGTAACGGTAAAAGTACTGCCGGACATCAGCGCTATCTCTGCTCTCACTGCCGTAAAACATGGCAACTGCAGTTCACTTACACCGCTTCTCAACCCGGTACACACCAGAAAATCATTGATATGGCCATGAATGGTGTTGGATGCCGGGCAACCGCCCGCATTATGGGCGTTGGCCTCAACACGATTTTACGTCACTTAAAAAACTCAGGCCGCAGTCGGTAACCTCGCGCATACAGCCGGGCAGTGATGTGATTGTCTGCGCTGAAATGGACGAACAGTGGGGCTACGTCGGTGCTAAATCACGTCAGCGCTGGCTGTTTTACGCGTATGACAGGATACGGAGGACGGTTGTGGCGCACGTCTTCGGTGAACGCACTCTGGCCACACTGGAGCGTCTTCTGAGCCTGCTGTCGGCCTTTGAGGTCGTGGTATGGATGACGGATGGCTGGCCGCTGTATGAATCCCGCCTGAAGGGAAAGCTGCACGTAATCAGCAAGCGTTACACTCAGCGCATTGAGCGACATAACCTGAATCTGAGACAACATCTGGCAAGGCTGGGACGGAAGTCACTGTCGTTCTCAAAATCGGTGGAGCTGCATGACAAAGTCATCGGGCATTATCTGAACATAAAACACTATCAGTAAGTTGGAGTCATTACCGAACAACTGCAATGGCGGATTTTCCCATCTATGGAGAAAAATTCGATACGGAGGATGTTACTATTCGCTAGGGTATGTCTCCAACTGAAACCAAGGTGAAGAGAAAGACGGCCAAGTATTGAAACTAGCTGGAAGATTTGCGCTAAGGAGGAGGTTTCATTAGATCTCAGTGATCAACTTCATCATCTTGTTGATTTAATTGAGGACAAAGTAAAACCACTTTGTGACATTAAATCTTCACTGGATGTTAACTTTGTTTTCTCATTTATAGTGAAAATAGAAAATGGTGAGAAGCCAGTGTAAATAGACCCGTTTTAATTCCATTCATATTTAGAGATCATCCGGCATAATCAATCTTCCAACGAAGGAGATCGCGATGCGTAAAGCCCGTTTTACTGAGAATCAGATCATCGCTGTGATTAAGTCGGTTGAAGCAGGACGAACCGTTAAAGATGTCTGCCGGGAGGCCGGTATATCTGAAGCCACCTACTACATCTATGGACTACCTCCGTTTTGCAAGTACTGAATCTGGTTTTGGGTTGTTGCTTACATCTATCCGGCATCAGGAAAATCTGTGCCCAAATGGGTAATCCGCACACAATCGCCTCAACAACTGGACGGCCTCTGAGGCCAATATAATAGTCAGGTTCCGAGTGTGCAGGTGCAACCTGTCACCATTTCTCAGTACGCTGCAACTTTTGCTGGCAGGGGATTAATTTCACACTACCTGATACTCGGTCTCATTTCTCAGCATCGACCAGATTATTCTCGCGTTTTTGTTAGCGACCGCCACGGTCGTTTTATTAAATCCGCGCCGTTCCTTTAATTGGTTAACCCACTGATTCATATGACTATCATTGTTATTCGTGGCAACCCTGACGACAGCGCGGGCACCATGAATAAAAAGTGTTCGCAGATGCTTGTCGCCTTTTTTCGTCATATTCATCAGCACCTGCCTGTCGCCACTCGAATGCTGGCGTGGAACCAGACCCAGCCATGCAGCAAAGTGGCGGCCATTCTTAAATTCAGTTCCTTTGCCAATAGCAGCAATAACGGCCGTGGCCGTTTTAGGGCCAATGCCTTTAACTTTGGCGATACGCTGACAGGCTTCTGATTGCCTGAATACTGTTTCAATTTCCTTATCAAAAAAATGGATCCGACGCTCGAGATCGTTAAAGAGATCATAGAGTTCGGCAATCGTCCTGCGCATTCTAACGCTAAGACCATTTTCAGCATCTTCAAGGATAAGCGGAACAGCACGACGAACTCTTGAGACTGCCGCGCCGATTGTTATTCCCCGATCAAGCAGCAGTCCCCGGATTTGACAGACTGTCGCAGTACGATGATTGACAATACGCTGTCTTGCTCGGTGCAGAGCCTGAATATCCTGCTGTTCAGGGCTTTTCGGTGGAACAAACTACATCGTAGGTTGCATCAGAGCCACAGCTATCGCCTGCGCATCGTTACCGTCATTTTTTTTGCCCCCGGACAAAAGGTTTTACATATTGGGGGCTGATGACTTTTACGTTATGACCCAGTTTCTCAAACTCACGCTGCCAGTAAAATGCCCCGGTGGACGCTTCGATCCCAATCAGATATGCAGGAATATTTGCCAGCGTCTGGAGCAATTCTTTTCGGCCAGTGCGTTTTGTATAAACCGGTTTGCCGGCCTGGTTTAACCCGCAGATCTGAAAAACATTTTTAGCCAGATCAATACCCAGAAATACGATATTCATGGTGATTCTCCTGGTGAGCATATTTCGTACAGTTAACCGTAGCGGGAGGAGGTAGTCCATCCCATTAACTGGAAGTCCAGGTACGGCGGCATGGAGGCTTCTGATATTAAATCAAGGATCTTGAGGACGAGAATCGGCGTCTCAAACAGATGTTTGCCGACCTGAGCCTTGAGAACCGGGCACTGAAAGATGTTATCGAAAAAAAGCTTTAAAACCAGCCTGTTAGCGAGAGATGGTCACTCATCTGATAACGACATTTGGACTCAGTATCCGTCAGGCCTGCTGGAGTCTGAACCTGAGCAGAACGGTTTACCATTACCATCCGGATACCACGCGGGACGAACCCGTTATTGTCGCGTTGCAGGCAGTGGCCGAGCGATACCCACGATACGGTTTTCCGTAACTTTTTCAGGTTCTGAGGCGGGAGGGACATCCGTGGAATCACAAAAGGATCCACCGTATTTACTGTCTGCTGAAACTGAATTTTCGCCGTAATGGCAAACAGCGGTTGCCGGTGCGTGATCCCTCGCCACTGGCCACTCCGGAAGCGCTGAACCAGAGCTGGTCTGTCGACTTTATGCATGACGCCCTGGTCTGTGGACGTCGTTTTCGCACGTTCAATGTCGTTGATGACTTTAACCGTGAGGCGTTGTCGATTGAAATCGATCTGAATCTGCCAGCTCAGCGCGTGGTCCGTGTGCTTGACAGGATCGCGGCAAATCGCGGCTATCCTGTCATGTTACGCATGGTCCGGAATTTATCTCACTTGCACTGGCTGAATGGGCAGAGCAACATGCAGTAAAACTGGAGTTTATCCAGCCGGGTAAGCCGACACAGAACGCTTTTATTGAGCGCTTTAACCGAACATACCGTACAGAAATACTCGATTTTTATCTGTTCAGTACGCTGAATGAAGTGCGGAAAATCACGGAAAGATGGGTGTCAGAATATAACTGTGAACGCCCTCATGAATCACTGAACAATATGACACCGGAGGAATACCGACAGTACCATTATTTGGCCGGGATCAAAAAAAATGCATGGAACTAAAACGGGTCTATTTACAGTTGGTCAGCACCGGTTACCTTGTTTCATGTTTGAGTGAGTTATCGGTAATCAGATCCGGGTTGAATACTGCATTCAGACTACCATACTGAAACGCTGTGATAATGTTGATTTTGTATTCAACACGCATTGCTTCAGTCATCGTATTCAACCACTCGCGACTCTTCGTCTGACAGGACGATTACTTACCTGACAGTATTGTCGATGTGTGATTCCCCTCCTCCCTAAATGAGCCAAGTCAGGGTAGTAACCTATATATGCTGAAATTACTACCACTGTGCCAATACCCTGCAGGGAGCCTGAATTGATGAGTTTCCACACGAAGGCTTCTGAGATCCCACTATCTCTGACGGAAGACAAGACAAACTGATTACCAATGAGTATCTTTTTATCGCTTTCTTAACGTAGAATTGTCATTCTGAGCGTAGTTTAATCCTGAGTTAAAGAAAACATGAAACAAGAGACAATCATTCAAAAAATTTGGAGTTTATGTAACATCCTGAGAGGTGATGGGATCACCTATTATCAGTATGTATCTGAACTCAGCTATCTACTGTTTCTCAAGATTGCTCAGGAAAATGGTTCAGAAAAATTGATACCGAAAGGTTATCGATGGGCTGACCTAGAATCCCATGAAGAAGAAGGCTTACTAGGGTTCTATCAAGAGATGCTCACGCATTTGGGTGCAAATGTTGAAAATGAAGTTATAAGAGCGATTTATGCATTCCCTACAACGGTTTTTTCTCATTCCGAAAATTTAAAAGCTGTCATAAACGGTATTTCAAAAATAGAGTGGCATCAAGTAGGAAAAGATGGATTTGGTGACCTCTACAGCGGCTTAATCGATAAGAGCGCTCAAGATACTCGTTCGGGGGCTGGGCAGTATTTCACTCCACGCTCTTTAGTTAATACTATTGTGAGATTAATACAACCAGGCCTTGGCGAATTAATTCAGGACCCTGCGATCGGAAGTGGTGGTTTCTTAGTCTCTGCTGATAGCTTCATTCGAAACAAATATTCGCACAAAGAATATCAAACTAACCCTCCTAAATACCAAGGTGTAGAAATAGAGAAGAATACTCGTCGAATTTGCTTGATGAATACTTTTTTACATCGTTTAGACGCAAGTATTATTTATGGTGATGCGCTAACTGATGACGCAGCGGAGTTGGATAAAGCTGACGTAATCGTAGCCAACCCTCCCTTTGGTAACAAGGCCGGGGGACAGCGTCCTTTGCGCAGCGATATTCCATTTCCTAATACAAATAAACAATTTGCTTTTTTGCAGCATATTTATCTGGGGCTTAGGGCTGGTGGTCGGGCAGCTGTAGTGTTGCCAGATAACGTTCTATTTGAGTCTGGTGTTGGTACGGATGTTCGCCGCGATTTAATGAACAAATGCAATCTCCATACCATCTTACGCTTACCAACTGGTATCTTTTACGCACATGGCGTAAAAACCAATGTATTATTTTTCGCTAAAGGGAGCGCAAAAAACAAATATCAGCAAGAAAACTGTACTGAGAATGTTTGGGTATACGACCTGCGTACCAATATGCCTAGTTTTGGTAAGCGCACGCCCTTTGGTGATGCCGACATTGGCTTTGCGCCACAAGACTTCGGCACAGACCCACACCTCGGCGCATTTGAAAAAGTGTATGGTGACAACCCTGCAGGAATCAGCAAGCGTACTGAAGGTGAATACAGCTTCGGTGCACAAGAGATTGAAGTACGCAAAGACATAGTGGAAGAAAATCAGGATATTGATGAACGCCTCAGCCATTCACGCTGGCGCTACTTTAGCCGTAAATGGATCGCTGACATCAAAGGTGACTCGTTGGATATCTCTTGGCTAATAGATAAAGATAGCGTGGATGCCGCCAATTTGCCCGAGCCTGACGTGCTTGCGCGAGAAGCAAAAGAAGAACTGGAAACCGCGTTGAATGAGCTGGATTGGTTGTTGGCGGCGTTGGAAGGGGCTAATTAATGATTTCAACCAATTCATGCAATTGGATAGATCTAAAGATTGGGGACATTGCAGACGTTGTTGCTGGAGGGACCCCAAAGACTGGTAATCAAGAAAACTTTAAAGAATCGGGTACTGGGATTCCTTGGTTAACTCCAGCGGATCTTCGTGGTTATACTGGCAAATATATAAGCTTCGGTGCTAGAGATTTGAGTCAGCAAGGGTACGATTCGAGTTCCGCAAAAATATTGCCTAAAGGAAGCTTGCTGTTTAGCAGCCGTGCACCGATTGGATATGTAGCCATTGCACAAAATGAGATTTCAACTAATCAAGGGTTTAAGAGCTTTGTTTTTACCTATGGTGTTGATTCAGTTTATGCCTACCACTACCTTAGAAGCATTAAGGATGTAGCTGAAAGTATGGGCACGGGCACAACCTTTAAGGAAATTTCGGGCGCTACTGCAAAAACGTTGCCTTTCATACTTCCCCCTTTAGCTGAACAAAAAGTTATTGCCGATAAGCTTGATACCCTGTTGGCGCAGGTGGAAGCTACTAAGGCCCGCCTCGAACGCATCCCTGAAATCCTAAAAACCTTCCGCCAATCAATCCTCACCGCCGCAGTTAGTGGAAAGTTGACAGAGGTATGGCGAATGAAGAATAAATTCAAAAACGTAGCTGTGAAACACAATGTCAATCTGCCAACGTTAACCCAAGATGAATATTATCTTGACCCTATCGAGGGATGGCAATGGGTAAGACTAGGGTCTGTTGTTAATCTCATAAATGGTGATAGAGGGAAAAATTATCCGAATAAAAGTGAATATGTAGAAAAAGGAATTCCATTTATAAATACAGGGCATATTAATGCAGACGGGACACTTGATGATGAACGCATGAATTTCATTTCGGAAACTAAGTATGGCTCATTAAGTGGAGGGAAAACGAAATCAACAGACCTAGTTTATTGCCTCCGTGGAGCAACAATGGGAAAAACCGCCCGTGTTCACTACAAAACAGGGGCGATTGCATCCTCCCTTGTAATTGTCAGACCAAGTGATTACATAGACAGAGATTTCGCATATTATTTTCTTATTAGTCCTCCAGCTAAAAATTTAATTAATAAGTTTGATAACGGTTCTGCTCAGCCGAATCTATCAGCAAAGAGTTTGGCTACATACCCTTTACAACTCCCTTCGTGTAAAGAACAAATCGAAATTGTCCGCCGCGTTGAAGAACTTTTCACCTTCGCAGATCACGCTGAAATAAAAGCTGCAATTGCATTAGAGCGAATCAATAAAATCAGTCAATCCATACTAGTCAAAGCTTTCCGGGGTGAGCTCACTGCTGATTGGCGCGTGGCCAACCCGGATTTAATTAGCGGAGAAAACAGTGTCGAAGTCTTGCTAAAAAAAATTAAGACCGAACGTGAGGCTGTCAAAAGACAACCTAAACCAAAACGTTCTGCCGTAAAAAAAAATGCAGGTAGCCGTATGAGCAAACAGATGATCAAAGTAGTTGAAGCGTTAAAACAAGCTGGAGAACCGCTTAGTGGTCAGCAATTGTTGGCGGCGGCTGGCTATCCCAACGACAGCAGTACTGAGCAACTGGAACAGTTTTTTCTAGATATTCGTGACGCTCTTGCCATTGAAAAATCCATTGTAAAACTTGAGCGTGGTGGTGACGGCCAAGATTGGTTCACCTTAGCTGAGAAAGTCGAGATAAGCAAAGCATAGTACTAAGGACAGCCTATGAAAGTCGACAAACTTTATATCCGCTCACGCTTTAAAAATCTTGAAAACGTGAAAGTGGACTTTGACGAAAATCATCTGATGACCGTTGTGGTAGGTCGTAATGGTTCCGGTAAATCCAACGTTCTGGAAGCCTTAGTATCTATATTCCGCAATCTTGACTTAGGTGAGGCGCCAGCGTTTTCATACGAACTGACTTATCGATTGGGTGAACCTCACAAACCCAATCGACCCAGTAATCGATGGCTGGAAATCACCATTGATGCCGATCCAGATCGTGGAACGCTGGCAAAGCAATACGAAGTACGTATGCGAAATCTTTTGAATGACGACTTACCTGAAGACATATTTGATGAAAAGACTTCAGGTATAGTTATTCCATTTTCAAAAGTTAAGCGCAATAAAGAAGGTAAAGCGCCTTACCTGCCCAACTATGTGTTTGCCTACTATTCAGGTCCTAGTGATCGATTAGAAAGCTACTTCAAGAAACATCGGACAGATTTTTATCGTCATTTATTAAATGATAAGCCGGATAAAAAGCTAAATCTTAAGGGCGACATTCGTCCGCTTTTTTATGCAAAGCCCTACCACAGCCAGTTTGTACTCTTGGCGTTTTTCTTATCTGACGAAAATAGCCCTCAGCGCACCTTTATTAAGGAACATTTAGGTATAGAAGATTTAGATAGTATTCACTTTGTGATGCGACAACCCGGCTGGGCAAAACAAAAAGGCGAGCTATTCTGGGGGGCACGTGGCGTAGTCCGTCGTTTCCTAGATGAGCTAATAAAATATACGCTAGCACCTATAAAAGTGATACGACAAGAAGACACATCTTTAACTGGTAGTCATGTTCGAAACGAATTTTTCCATTTATTTTTACCTAATGTCGAAGTACTACACACATTTGCAAAAGGATTAAGTGATGATGAGCTTTTTAAAATGCTCGAAAGTACACTGCTATCAGAAATTATCTCTGAAGTAAGTATTCGGGTGAAAGTATCCAGTAGTAAAGTACCTCTTACTTTCCGAGAACTCAGCGAAGGAGAACAACAACTACTAACCGTGTTGGGTCTACTCAAATTTACCGGCGGCAAAGACTCCTTGTTTTTACTCGACGAACCTGACACCCACCTTAATCCGTCATGGGCCATTAACTATCTGAAATTCCTGCGTGAATTCGTACCCAACCATGAAACTAGCCATTTACTGATGGTTACACACCATCCTTTGGCTATTGCTGAGCTAAAAAAACAGCAAGTCCAAGTCATGTGGCGTGATGATGAGTATAATGTTCACTCACAAGAACCTTACATAGATCCACGTGGTGCTGGTTTTATGGCCACACTTACTGAAGTTTTTGGTCTAAATACAACATTGGATCTTGAGACCCAAAAGTTACTGGATGATAGGAACGAACTAGCCCACATCGAAAGCCGAACAGAAGCTCAGAGCAACCAACTAGACCTCCTTAATGATGAGTTAAACAGACTTGGGTTTTCATTTGAAAACAGAGATCCATTATACAGTGAGTTCCTTTTAGCATGGCAAGATCTAAAATACAGTGAAAGGCCACCCTTAACTCCAGATAAAGCAGCTCAGAGACGAGTTGCCATGAAGAAGGTAATTGAGGTACTTCAAGCTAAGAAGGCTAGCGAATGATTTTCATCAAACGAGACGCTGCGCTTATTCCTGAAAAGGTACTTAATGTTGCTCAGCGGGCACAAAATGCTCTGGAACAATTACCCGCCGAGCAGAGGAAAGATTTCATCAAGAAAAAGTCTCATATATGGAGAGGCTTTTCAAAGTATCTTGCCAAAATGTCTTATGGTAAGTGCTGGTATTCTGAAGCTAAAGATGCGGGTGCAAATTTCGATGTAGATCATTTCAGACCTAAAGCAGAAGCAAAAAGGGCTGAAAATTTAGTCGATGTCGAGGGTTATGCATGGTTAGCATTTGATTGGAGGAACTTCCGACTTTCCGCTCAAAATTGTAACCGTTTGAACACGGATGAATTAGGTAACACCGTAGGTAAAGGTAGCTGGTTCCCTCTGCTAAATGGTAGCCCTAAAGCAAGCTGGGATAATCGTTGTATTAATGATGAAAGAGTCACTCTTCTGGACCCTGTAGTTCAAGCTGACCTCACCTATATAGACTATGACGACAACGGTAGATTTACTTCGAGTAGACACTGTATTGGACAAGCAGCATTAAGGATACACCAGTCTGCTGTTATTTATGGCCTTAATTTTGAGAAAATGCGTGAAGCGCGATTTCAGGTCATGAGAGAAGCAAAAGAACTTCTTGAAACTATTCAACAAAGTGTTGAGGACTTAGATCCATTGGGTGATGAAGCACCAATGAAAACTATAGAGCGACAGATAGAACAGCTTAAGGCCAAAACACGGGCTGATGCGCCATTTAGCCGTGCAGCGAGAGCACAGCTTATAAAACTTGGTGCAGAGGATTACTTAATTGATAGGAGTTTGGATGCAGCTTGAGGTATGTGACCAAGTTTAATGTCTGGCGCGGCTGACCGGCCCCCAGTATTAGATACAACCGTCAGTTAGTAATGTCGGTTTGTTTATCTTCACATTTTCCATTTCGCCACCGTGCTGCAAATTCAGCACCAGCCGTTGCACCAGCGACAAACCTTCCCAACAGAACGCCAACAATGCCTCCCGTTTTCCTGCCTATGTGTCGTTCACTTACACGATCAGAACCACATTCCGGACATATCGTAGTCATTATATAATTCTCCTTAATTTCAGTTTGTTAGAAAAAAGCATCCGAACATTAAAGTATGGATGCCTTCTTTATGTAATAACTCATGTTTACTCTACGGAGTTATGGGCCATCATTTTGCAGCATGTCTCATCAGGTCAGCATGGGGTTATTAATTTTCGCAAAATCAAACGGGCTGATACTTTTCTCCCGGTTCGAATCCAGAAAGTCCGCCCACTATTGCAGCATCAATTTGCGTTCATCCAGATGTTCCGCTTTATGGATATATGCTGCGCGTACCGAGTTACGTTCCATATGGCTCATCTGGTGCTCCACCGCATCCTTCGACCATTGCCCTGACTTAATCAAAGCACTATATGCCATCGGGCAAACAAAAAATAAAAGAACAATGTCCTCGGTCCTTCAGGGACCAGGGGTCTACCACTAAATATTACCTGCTGATGAATTGATAAGCAGGTCAATGTAATCCGCATACCACGACATCATTTCACACTTGCTGTACTGAACAGTGCTGTTTCTACTTGAGTGGGTTATTGATTTTGGCGTAATCAAAAGGACTAATGCTCTTCTCCCTGTTTGCGTCAAGGAAACCAGCCCACCAATATAACTATGCGCTTTTGCCAAACGTCCCTTTGATAATAATGTTTCCTAATGCTAGATCATCAATGTAATCAGCGTACCACTGCATCATTTCCCGCCTTCCATCCAGATATTGAGCATGATTGTAAGTACCACGTATCGAGTTTTTATCTACATGCGCAAGCTGCGTTTCAATCCACGCTGAGTTAAAACCCTGCTTATGCAGAATGGTGCTCATCGTGTGGCGGAAGCCATGCCCCGGCAGTCAGTGGCAGGCGGCGTAAGTACAGCTGAACCCGACGATAAAAAAATACGTCGGACCGTCATCGTTTGAAGAAGTCTGCACCATTCGAATATCTGACTTCTTCTCCCTTACCATCAACGGAGAACAAACGATGACCACACCAGCCAGCCTTCTTACCGATAAGTTTGTCGATATGGCGTTTATCACCCAGCTCACCGGCTTAACGGACAAATGGTTCTACAAACTGATTTCATTGGGTGAATTCCCTAAACCCATTAAGCTGGGCAGAAGCTCCCGCTGGCTTGAAAGCGAAGTGGAAGCCTGGCTACAGCAACGCATTACTGAGTCACGGGGTTGAAAACTCATGCCAAAGAAACATAACCGTAAGACATGACAGGCACCGGTACGCTGGATTTATCTGCAGTGTTATCGACAATACTGCGGGGAGCGCATATGTCCGTTCTGCTAGTGTTCCGCCAGCGCCTGATAGCTGTCGTTGATGACCGGCTCGTAGCGATCGGTTTTTTTCACCGCGCTTTTGAGATTATCGGGGATAAGCAGCTTCGGCACGCCGCCGAGGAAGGTTAGGCAGCGGCTGTTGGCGTTTAGCAAGGACATCATGTCCTGGCCTTCACACGCCTCGACATACGTATAGTTGGATGCACCCATCACAGCCACGAAGATGGCTACCCGGCGTATTTCTCCGGTATCCGTTTCACATTTTCGAGGCGATTTAAATTTTTGAAACAAAGGGATGTAGTGTTTGATGAAGTTGGATTAATCCCTGGGTATTTCCATCACTGAGATATTTCTCATTTATCGCGTCAGATTGCTCGAGATTAGTAAGAGCTATATAAACCTCATGCGACAAGCTATGATCATCAAATATATCTCTGACATTTGCTTTTTCAAGGTAATTTTTTTTCAGGTAAATTTTCAGACTACTTATTTCTTTAGCGTTCTCAGAGAAAACAAGCTTGTTATTATATTGATTAGAATTAGTCATCTCAGGCGTACGTTGAATAACAGGAACTTGCAAACCACTCAACCCAGCCACAATATCTGGAGTAGAGTGACTGCACGCACCAGAAGAAAGGACACTCATTAACAATCCCATGCGAAAAACTTGTTTCATGCCTTTACCTTAAATCTGTAGAAATAATATTCTCATAAAGCATTATTAACTTAGCCAATATGAGTTAGCTTATGGTTGTAGTAATGATACAGGGAATATATCAAGAGTAAGTCAATATCACATCAACACTTGGTCGAGAGTGAATCGCGACTGATTTAACGGACACCTCAGAGTCATTTATGGACTGACCCCACCCGGATAGACGATTCTGCCCTATAGTTGGACTGGCCCCACATCGGTAGACAAATTCTGTCCTCACGACGAGGCCTGTTCAAAGGCCTCCGGACTGACTCCGCCGAGATGACTGTGGCGGCGGGACCGGTTATAGAAGACTTCAATGTAATCGAAGATATAGGCCCGGGCCAGATCCCGGGTTTTATAGATGCGTTTTCTGATCCTTTCGTTTTTCAGCGAACTGAAGAACGAGTATTCCAGCAGTTGCCACGCCGGCTCATACTGGGCGCCAGGTTATTAGCCAGGCAGAAACGCTGCCAGTCGTCGCTGCCGTACTGGCTGCCCTGGTCTGAGTGCACGATAACCTCTCCGTCCGGTTTACGTCGCCAGACCGCCATCATCAGCGCATCCAGTGCCAGTTCGCGTGAGAGGGTCGACTTCATCGACCAGCCCACCACGTTACGGGCAAAGAGGTCGATAACCACCGCCAGATACAACCATCCCAGCCAGGTCCGGAGTAGAGTAAGAGACAGGGCGTAGTCGGACTATTTCCCTGCCTCTCCTCTCCGAACCGGACGTGCACCTCTCAGCGCATCCGGCTCTCCATTTAAATGCTGGCGAACGCCATTGCCACTTCTGTAAAGCGCGATGTATACGTGTTTCTGGTTTCCGTCCTCAGATAGGGATTACCTTCGGGTAGCCGCCAGCGGAACAGCTTCTTGCCTTGTCCCACCAACCGGTACAGTATTTCGCCGCTGAGCTTGCCGTGATTGGTTTTACCAAATAAAACCCACGTTTTGCTCTGACCCGGTTTCGGTGATTTACACCACCACCTCATCAGGGAAGCGATACCTGTACGGTATTTGCGGGCCAGCCAGTGAGCCAGCTTCCAGAACACGACACGGTCGATATAACTGAAGACTTTGGCCTTAAAATCAACAAACTGATAGAACATGGCCCAGCCTTTCAGTTTTCGGTTGAGTTGTTCAGCCATATCGACTTTGCTTTCACTGTAGTTGCCTGATAACAGTGCTGTCAGCGATGCGGCGAAGTTTCTGGCTTTCTCCTGCGGGATCGTTGAGACCACTCGCATCTCGCCATAACGACTGCGTTTGCGAATGATCCTGTGCCCCAGAAAGATAAAGCCGTCATTAACATGGGTGATTTTAGTCTTATCCATGTTCAGCCGGAGTTTCAGACTGCCTTCGAGCACACCCCGACACTCCTCCCTGATGGCTTCCGCCTGTGCTTTGGTGCCTTTGACGATGAGGACAAAATCATCGGCATAGCGGCAGTACGCCACCGCGGGTTTCCACTGCCAGTTTTCTCTGACCGCCGTACTTCGGCCCCGTTGGATACTGTTATTCCAGTACCACCGATCTTTTCTGGCTTTCCCGCTCAGGTAGCGCTCATGCAGGTATTGATCGAACTCATTCAGCATGATGTTCGATAATAGCGGCGATATAACACCGCCCTGTGGCACACCTTCACTGGCCGCCCGAAAGAGACCGACATCGATATGTCCCGCCTTGATGGTTTTCCACAGCAGAGTCATGAAACGTGCGTCACTGATCCTGCGGCGTACAGCCTTCATCAGCAGTCGATGATGTACGGTGTCGAAGTAACTGGACAGGTCGCCTTCAATCACCCAGCGTCCCCGGGTTTCACCGCAGTCTGTGAGCTGTAATTTCACCGTGCGGATCGCGTGGTGGACACTGCGCTCAGGCCGGAAGCCATATGAGAGCGTATGAAAATCACTCTCCCATATCGGCTCTATTGCCATCAGCATGGCCCGCTGAACAATACGATCCCGCAACGCGGGGATACCCAGTGGTCGCAGTTTGCCGTTGCTTTTAGGGATGTAAACCCGTCTGGCGGGCAAGGGCTGGTAGTGGCCTGAGAGTAATTCATCCCTGAGGATTTGCAGCTCAACAGCCAGTCTGGCCTGTAGCATTGTTTTGTTCACGCCATCAATACCGGGGGTATGCGCCCCCTTTGATGAAAGCGTGATCCGCGCCGCTTCAGCCAGCCATTCTGGTTGTGTTATCAGACGCAGCAGCCGTTGAATCCGTAGGGACGGATCGGTGGCTGCCCATGTGGCAAGCTTGCGTTGCATTTCGCTGATTATCAAAGGTTTTCACCTCGTTAGGTCAGTTAATTCACGTCGCAAACACATTCAAACTGCTTCCCTTCGCCATGTAATGGGCTTTCCCCATCGCGGACTACTACGGAAGCTCCGCCAGCCAGCGCGTCATCGGAGCCATGCCCCCTTAACATCCGTCGCTGACCTTCCCCGGTTTTCCTGTCTGGACTCAGACATACTGAGGAGGCTGCCCGTCGCACTCTTTATCCTTGCTTGCCGCAAGTTGGCAGAAGTCAGCAACGCGAGTGTGATAGACGCTGCTGCCCCGGAGTTTCGCATACATGTCAAAACACCTTCGACCGGCAGTGCTTACGTATCACTGCCAGCTCCTCCTGCACGGCCTGTCAGATCACGTAGGCCGTGGTGACGTTTTCAACCCACAGAGGCGGATTAACGGGTTCATGTTCTTCAGCCTTTCAGTACGTAACCTTGAGGATCATCTCGGCTTAGTGATCTCGCCTCAATCCCCGTTGTCAGCGGGTTACATCACCCTGCGGGCATGCCGCAGGTCACTGCCGCTCAGGTTCTCCACCGTCACACCTGGTGGGATTGTTGGGTTTCTCATCGTGAGTTACCGGTTCAATATTCCAGACAGACTCGTGGTTCATTTGAGCATCCATGCTCACCCTGAACTCCGGGCACACTATAAGTGATGTCGGTGACCCAGACCTGATTGGCCCGGACAACGGTAAACTGCCGCTGCACGCGATTAGGGGCCAACCACTGAAGGTCGGCCGGCGATACGCCGTGGCGCTTTATAGCCACGCACGGCTTTAATCCGGTTCAGTTGCATAATACGGCCCACCCGGTTTTTGCCGCAGGTTTCCCCGGTTTCGTTCAGATCGCCATGAACCCGCCGGTAACCGTATACGCCTCCGCTCAGTGAATAGGAATCGCGGATAAGCATCAGCAGACGCTGGTTATCTTTATCACACGCCGAGACCGGGTTATGCAGCCACGCATAGAACCCGGCCCGGGCGACATTCAGTACCCGACACATCGTCATAACACCCCACACAGTGCGGTGTTCATTGATAAAGCGGTACTTCAGTCGGGCTCCCTTGCAAAGTGCTGCGCGGCCTTTTTCAGGATATCCCGTTCTTCTTCGGTACGTTATAGCTGCGCCCGTAGTTTCAGGATCTCGCTTTTGGCTTCCAGTAAATCCCGGGCATGCTGTTCGCTGTTATCAGGCTTGATAGCCCGTAGCCGCTTGTAGAGACTGTGCGCAGAAACGCCCAGACGGTCGGATACTTCGGCAACGGAATAACCGCGTTCCGTTATCTGACGGACGGCTTCTTCCTTAAATTCAGGTGTAAATCGTGGTGTGCCCATATGTTCCCCCTATGCTCAAACTATAAGGCTGGATCGTCTACCGGGGTAGGGTCAGTCCACACTTCGATTCTTTGCACAGGACACTCCCTAAACATAACTCTATACCTATGTCTTACCGGTGAAGTGTTCGGTTTAAACGGGGGCTATTACATACAGACCATCCACCACCGCCCGGATCCAGGGTGAGAGATTTCTTGAAACAGACCACCGCGCCGTAACCGGGGCATTATACTTAGATGTCGCAACAGGTATACTCCTCATTTCCCATTTAGCCACTGGCCATCCATATTGACAGGAAAGCAACCCAGCGTAACGATAACGCTCAGTTTCTTTCTTCATCAGAAGAATTGTTGGAATAAATCGCCGCAGCAAAAATCAAGGATTAGCTGATGCACTGTTCAGTCAATTTTCAAAAAGCATCATAGCCTTTTCCAAAATAGATAAGACGTTACGTCCAGGGTACGTGAGCCTATTTTCAGGTGCACTCTCTTTTTGCCAGCCTCCTGAAAACCTCTTTTCTGATAAAACTGGAACGTGGAGCCTGTATCAGTGAAAAGATATATTTTCTTTCCTTTCTCCCTGTTCTCAAGCTCTTTGAGCAGCAGGGATCCAATCCCCGCCCCCTTCGTTTCAGGGTCGACGGTAAAAAAAGTAATTTCACCATCGAACTGAGAGCAATATGGATTTTCCTGTAACATTTCCATATTGAGGCTGTCCAGTTCCTCACCGGAATGGCCGTATAATTTGCTTATAACCCACTCTAATATCGCAACGAAAATCCTCCGAAAAATGGAACTACAGACTGCTGGCCGATCGTCCATTTTTGCTATAAGTACACCGGACAGCTTGTTATCTGAATAAGCCCCCACAAGATGAGTCGCATGTAATAACTCATAATTCCAGTAGTGTTGTATATACAAAAAAAGATGCAGTCTACTTGATGTGTACCAACTGAGATGCATGCCAGAAATGGCAAACTGCCTGGCTCTGTGATGGTCTTTCTTATGAATTTCTTTAATGATTATGTCCATGCTCAACTCTTATTCTTATGGAATCCCGTTTATTAAACAGTGTGGCTGACGTATAATAAACTGCCGCGTAATTTTTTCATTGCCACTTTTTATTATTTACGTATGTTTACGAAAATACCCCCGATCTTAACGATTTCTCAACAGTGCCTTGACTAAGAATTGACAGACGCAGGCTAAATTGTCTCTTTCATTTGCCCTGGGGATTTATCATGTTTTTAAGTAAATTAAAAATGCTTGAGTATCAGTTTAAGGTTTTCAGAACACTCTTTATTAGCGATGAAGAGTATCGCAGGAAAAAATTTAAAAAAATTTTTGGTAAAGAAGTCTCCCTGATATCACCGAAAACGCTGAACGAAAAAATTAATTACAGAATGGTTAATCAGCGAAGTGATTTCTTTACGCTAGTTGCAGATAAAATTTCCGTACGAGATTATGTTGAACTTGCCATTGGTCCTGAGTATCTTGTTCCTTTGTTGGGCGTTTTCGAAAAGCCAGAAGAAATTGATTTTAGCAGACTTCCACTGAGTTTCGTTATGAAGTGCAATCATGACAGTGGAAGCGCAATCATATGCAATAATAAATATGACCTTGATCTGGAAAATGTCATGCGTCATTTTAAACAGCATCTCAAAAGAAACCCGTATTACACAAACCGTGAATGGCAGTACAAAAACATAAAGCCGCGTATCTTAATTGAAGAAAAAGTAGAGTTGTTTCGTGGTAAATCGCGGGATACCACACCAGAAATGTTCAGAATACATTGTTTCCATGGCAGGCCACACTTTATTGAGGTCGACTTCACATCGGGCAATGGCAGTGAGTATGTAAACATCTATAATACAGAATGGGAGTTGCAGCCATTTACTCTGGGGTATGCCAACACACCGAACCCAATCGACAGGTCAGAATCCTTCAGTAAAATGCTTAGCTTAGCCAGTAAGATAGCTATTGATTTTGACTATTGCCGTCTGGACTTTATGGCATCTGACGACGCGATATTTTTTAGTGAAATCACACTGACGCCAGAAAGCGGTCAGCTAAAGTTTAATCCTCCAGAATGGGACGCAAAACTTGGTCGGTTTTGGGTGCTTTAAATTATTATCTGGCGGCACAATGCCGTCAGATAACTGATGCCAGCGTTTAAAAATTATATAATGCGCCAATAGTAAAAGTGATGTAATCATCCTTTTTAACAATCGGGCTTCTGTTTACACGGTTAGGTAGAGTGGTGTAACGAAAATCAGCATATCCTGACCAGGAGTCAGTGAAAGCATGCTGCCAGTTAATAGTATAATCAATACTGCTCATTCCGCTTCCGGCATTGTATTTTCTGTAGCCTGAATTCGTATTTTGCCTTTCATTAACACCAAACCAGGTGTTATTAAATCGCGCATCACCGTATTTACCTTCCGAACTAACCGTCAGCGTATCTGTATCATTATTAAAGAGGACGAGATTAACTTTAACGTTATATTGCATACCCTGACTGTCAGTCAGTGGTGCAATAACATTCCCTTCAAAACCGACCCAGGGGGTTATCCACCATCCAGCAGTAGTCGTGCTCGTTAATGCAGGCTTGATTTTCCCCATGCCTTTCAGTTTCTTCGACCCCTCCTGAATCCAGGAACTACCTTTATCAGTTCTCCCGACAGAATATCCTAAAGCCTGACCAATATAAATACCATTATCAAACTGCCGGGTATAACCCGCCCCTTTTTCGGAGTTCAGAAACCAGGTGTCGTTACTCCATTCAATATAGGGCAAACGTTCGTGTTATATTTATCAGCCCCCGTATATTCCGGAGCATACTGTGCACCCAGTCCAATCGTTACGGATGGCGTGGCATTTTCAGATGCTGCTTGCGATGAAAATGACAAGATAACTAATGTCGCGATGGCAATTTTTATTTCCTTCATAAAACTCCCGGAATGAATTATGCTTATACAAAAGGAAACGTAGTATGCATGCAGATAATCAAAAAACCCGCAAGATTTAATCAAGATTCAGTCAAGGTGCGAATATGAAACGTGTCTTAATTATTGAAGACGACCTCGATGCTGCGAATGTGCTTGAGGCTTACCTTAAACACGATCAGTTTGTGACTGCGGTAGCCAGTAATGGTCAACGTGGTCTGGAACTGGTCTTTAGCTGGAAACCGGACCTCGTTTTGCTGGACGTCATGCTACCTGCAATGAGCGGAACGGACGTTCTGCTGGCTGTACGCCGCCGGAGTGATGTACCAGTGATCATGATCACCGCCGTGAGCGACGGTAGCGACAAAATCAGTGCGCTGCGTTTTGGTGCTGATGACTATGTCGTAAAACCCTACAACCCGGGCGAGGTCGTTGCCCGTGTACGCGCCGTTCTCAGAAGATATTCGAGTGAGCGAGTCACCAATATTATTCAGTTCAGAGGCCTTAAAGCGGATATGGAGTCGATGCAGGCAACGGTTGAAGATGAACAGGGTGCATTTACATTATTGGATCTGACTCCAACGGAATTCTCACTTCTTGTGACTTTCCTTAAATCGCCCAATAAGGCGTTTACCCGGCAGGCATTGCTGGAAGCTTGCCTGCCTGACAGTTATGCACTCGAACGTGTTGTGGACACGCATATTTATAATTTACGCAAAAAGCTTGAGTCCGCAGGTCAGACAAATATCCTTATTAACATCAGGGGCATTGGCTACAGGTTTGCAAACATATGAAGATGGATCAAAACAGACAAAAAAAGGAGCCAGGAACCTTATGGTCCTGGATTTGCGGCCGTCTGATATCCCTTGCTGTTGGCTGTATCATTCTGATCGCTTTTTTGATGTGGTTACGCTTTTATGTGCAGAACAAATGGCATGAATACCACATGCCGGAAGATGTACGGGCTGAACTTGCCGTACTGATAAAAAATCCGCGCCTGAATATAAATCGTTATCACGAGATTATTGATACCTGGTATGGCCTTTCTTATTCCGACCCCTCAATGGGTCTAACGGACTGGCTAATATTAGGAGCCCTGATACTGTTCTTCATACCGGTGATCGTCCTGATTACCCTTAAAGCCGCGCGCCCTGTTTCGCGGCATATCGGCAGGCTCGACCGCGCAGCCCGGTCAGTTGCTGAAGGGGGATTCGGCTTTAAAGTGCCCGTTCCGTATACCCTGCCGCTTGAATTGCAACGGCTCAGTGAAAACTTCAATGGCATGTCCGTGAAGCTTGAACGTTATGAAAAGGATTTAAAAAAGGCCCATGTAACGCTGGCGCATGAGCTTCGTTCCCCACTAACCGCTGCTACAGGCCGCCTGCAGGGTATGATTGACGGAATATTTGAGCCAGACGAAGACCAGTTGAAGATGGTGATGCGTCAGCTTAACGAGCTGAACAGGCTCGTCGAAGATCTGCATCTTCTTAAACTGGCCGATGCCGGTCAGCTTAACCTGGATGTTATGCCAGTAAACCTCAGTGATATTATACGGGAAAAAATCGCGTGGATAACGCCTTCCGCAAAAAAAGTTGGGGTGGACATTATCCACCATCAGAAACAAACAATCACTTGCATGGCTGATCCGTACCGTATAGGCCAGGTGTTCCTGATACTGATGGATAATGCGCTACGCTATGCAGCTGACGGCGGGGTCCTTGATATAAGCTATCGTTCTTCCTCTGAAGCTGTTGTTGTAGTGTTCAGAGATAGCGGCCCGGCAGTTGCTGATAACTTCCTTGACAGTATCTTCACTCCTTTTGTGCGTGAAGATGTATCCCGCTCGCGTCATAGCGGGGGGTCAGGACTCGGTTTATCAATTGCGCGGGCAATCTGTGAAGCTCATGGTGGAAGGCTAAGCGCTGAAAAAAACAAAGAAAAAGGATTATCTTTCTGCATAATCCTTCCCAGGCATTAAATATTTCAGCCATTGAAGCATTCTTAACAATACGTGTACAGTTCCTTGATTATCGTCTGATTAAATGCATGGTAAACGGAGGTTTACCATGTTGTCAGGTTTTATTGAGAGCTTCTTGTCAGCATGCGATAAATTTGATGATAGCTGTGTCTGGATTATCATTATCGCGATTATAATTTTTGTCATTCAACTTTTTGTGGCTATCCTCCTGGACACAAATCACTCAAACCGGAATAAAAAATAGACTCCATCGATACGTTTATTTTGGGCGATGCCGGATAGCTAATAGCACAGCACTTTTCCTGTTTTAGTGGCCTCTGACCATCTCAGTTTGTATTCCCAGTTTTTTTCGTACATCCCTATTGAAAAAGCCATCTTTTTATTCTGTATGGCGCATAATCTGCGGGCATCAGATATATTTGACCACATGAGCAGGCTTCCAGGGCTGTACTGCGAAAACTGTGGGTCCACCCCCCCATTCGGCACATCAAAATAGATCATATTTTCACTCGATGCTGCAAGAACCAGATCGATGGCACAAGGTACGCCTGCAAAAAACATAACATTGCCAAAAATCATATGGCGAACAGAGGACAGCAGTTCAAAAATTTTCTGTCGGTCATAGCATCTGACTCTGTCAGCAAAACGCAGTTTAAACAGATGCACATAAAGTTGCGCAATCTCTCCTGCTGATATGTCAGCAAGTCGATAACTTTCGCCTCCCTGATATAAAAACTTTCTGAGTTCGCTATTTCTCTTTTTGGTTGTTTTAACCGAAAAGGAGTCTTTAACGCGACACACCTGCCTTTTCGTTCTGTAGATAAAAGCAGAGTTAATTATGTTTGCCCGATTATCAGATGACAGCCGGTTTGTCTTTTCCGGTAGCCAGATTTTTTGCTCTGCCGCAACAGGAAGCATAATTTCGTCGAAAGAGACCGGGTATTCGCGCCAGACATTTAAACCAATATTCTTATTATCAACGGTGAAATAAGCTGCCGTAGTTATCCCATTTTGACAATAATGCCAGAATTGAAACTTCATTCGGCCCTGGTTCATAAAAAACATGACCATGTCGGGGTGCATATTCACGCTACCGCCAAATTTATAATACGCTGCAGCGTAAACATCATAATTACAGGGAACCCACCCCATAATGGTATGTTTAAGACTCATAATCCTGTGTCCCCCAAAATAATCAGATAGCGCTATCGCCGCCCAGAACAGAATACAGTTTTACGCCCTGGATAAGGTATTTCAGACGTGATTCCAGTAACTGTTTACGTGCTTCAAGAAGTTCATTGTTCTTTTGTACCAGACCTTCTGTACTCAACTGGCCTGCCGTCTGCGTCATTACCGACATCTGGTATTGTGTCATTGCAGCCGTGTAAATCGCCTCACTATCGCCATACCGGGCTTTCATTGCCGCCTGTCCTGCAAGTGCATCGGATACATCCCTGAAAGCCTGCTGTATCGCCTTCTGGTAATTGACAATTTCGACCTGTTTATTCAGTTCAGCGATGCTAAGATTTGCGGCATTTTTCCCGCCATCGAAAATCGGCAGGTTAAGCGAGGGGACAAAACTCCAGCTTGCCGTTCCGGCGGACAGGAGGTTGCTCAGCTCTGCTGAGGTTGAGCCACCCGCCGCGGTTATTGAAACCGACGGGAAGAATGCGGCACGCGCGGCGCCGATTCGGGCATTAGCTGCTTTCAGAGCATATTCTGCTGCAACAACATCCGGGCGTCTTAGCAGTACATCCGAAGGAAGTCCGCTTTGAAGAAGAGTGAAGCGCCAGTCCTGACTGAGCGTGACGCTGTTGAATAACGAAGCGGGCAGCGGCTGACCGACTAAAAGCTGTAGTGCATTGTAATTCTGCTGTGCCTGCAATTTAAATGCCATCAGTTCTGATCGGGCGCGGTCAGCGCCTTTATCGGCATCAATAACATCACTCTGTGTCAGAGCACCTTCCAGGTATGCCTGATGCACCATTTCTTTTTCTGTCAGTTTATTCTTCAGAAGCTGAGTGGATATTTCTGCAGCCTCACGGCTGGACAGATAATTGAAATATGCGCTCACTGTTTGTTCTATTAAATTGATTCGCAACGCCCGGGATGTTGCACCGGCGGCAAGATATTCATTCAGAGATGCTTCTTTCAGGCTGCGCAGACGCCCCCAGAAATCAATTTCCCATGACGCTGAAACCAGTTTTGCATCGAACTGATGATACGTAACAGCTCCTGTATCGACTGTGTCATAAATTCCTGCGGGTTCATGTGCAGCTGTTTTCTCGACAGTCATACCAATATTAGGAAGCGTGGACAAACGGTCTGCACCATATTGTTCCCCGACCTTTTTAAGATTCAGAGCAGATACCTGCAAATCTTTATTGCCTGCGATGGTCAGTTTGATCAGTTGTTGCAGTTTTTCGTCATTGAAATAAGGCGCAGAAGAACGGGCAACGTTTGTTCCCTGAAGAGAAACTTCCTGTTGATTCCACTTCAACGGGATCGCTGTTTCCGGCCTGTGATAATCCGGCATCAGGCCACAGCCTGAAAGCAGTAATGCCGAAAACAATGTGATGGTTAAGGATGAAAATCTTGTAGTTTCCGGTATCATTACTCTTCCCCGAAGTCATGTTAATTACCATAGCCGACGGCCATATCCGTCCCTCAGACAGATTATCCAGACCTTTATCAATAAACGGTCAAGGGCAATTCAAGGTTGATGCAATATGCCAGGAAAGGATGACTTTTTTATATCCATTGACTGTATCTTGATAATTCCTGAAGCGTTCCTTGTTCTTTGTGCGGTTAGATAACGATATGGAATAAACCGGGATCTACACGATGCAATATCACAAAAAACACATCATTCAGAAGCCGCTCACACCGGTTTCAGGTCTGGCCGTATGTGCATTTAGCATGTTACTGCTGCTAACGGGCTGTGATGATAGCCAGGTTGCACCTGCTTCTTTGCGGCCGGTTAAAACCTGGGTCGTTCAGGAAGCGCAACATGTCCCTCCATTAACCTGGACTGGCACCATCGAGCCCTCAGAAGAGGTTACTCTCCAGTTTCGTATTGACGGAAAACTGGCCAGAAAACTGGTAGATGTCGGCGCGAAAGTGACAAAAAACCAGCCCGTTGCTCTGCTGAGTGGCTCCATGAGCCAGGGCGAGAAAGCGGCGGCGGTGGCTGAATATCAGGAAGCCGTAGCAGCGGAACAAAAAGGACGTCAGGAACTTGAGAGAACAAAAAAACTGTTCGCTATAGGAACGGCATCCAGAGCACAGCTTGAGGAGGCGGTGTCCTCTGTTGCCGCATTGAACGCACGTAAAGCCCGGGCTCAGGCTCAAAAAGATGCAGCGCTCAACGAATCGGATTTCAGTACGCTGAGAGCGCCTTTTGATGGTGTGGTCACGGCGTATCTCCCTTATTCCGGACAAACCATCGCTGCGGGCCAGGATATCCTTAAAGTTTCCTCTTCGAAGGCTGAGGTACAGTTCAGTGTTTCGTCCGGGCTGGCTTCAAAATTACATGCCGGAGACCCGGTATCCGTCAATGACGGGGTCTCCCGGATCAAAGGGCAAATAAGGTATATCACACCCCAGCTTGATAGCAGCACACGTACGAGTCTGGTCCGTGCAACGCTCTCAGCAGCGGAAAACGAACCTGTGTTTGGATCTGCTGTATCAGTCGAACTGAGTGCGTATGACGATACCGTTATTCCTCTACCTGCCTCTGCACTGACCCGGGCAGGTAACCAGCCCGCTGTATTTATCGTTGATCCGAAACTCGGAAAACTCGTCATCCGTCCGATAAATATTGTTCGTTTCTCTGACGATAAGGCCTATGTATCCTCTGGCCTCAAAGCAGGCGAAAAAGTGGTTACTGCCGGTGTTAATACGCTACAGGACGGCGAAAAGGTGGATGTCAGCGCTGAGGCAATGAAATGAATCTGGATAAACATAACCTTTCATCCTGGGCACTGGCCCATCAGCAGATGGTCAGTTTTTTCCTGCTGATCATCATGGCGGCGGGCTGCCTCTCGTTTACCGCATTGTCGCGGGATGAGGATCCTGCGTTTACGATAAAAACAGCTGTTATCAGTGCCGACTGGCCCGGTGCAACGCCGACGGACATGGTGAACCTCGTTGCCGATCCAATTGAGAAGACAGTTCAGGAGCTTCGGTGGTTTGACAGTGTTGACAGTCAGACCCGAAATGGTCATACAAAAGTCACTGTCAATTTGCTGGATGCCACACCTCCGTCGGAAGTGAAACCGTCATGGCAGGAGCTACGCAAAAAAATTCGGGATCTCGCCGCCACGCTTCCTGCAGGGGTTAATGAGCCGGTGGTGAATGATGAATATGATGCCACCTACGGTACCATTTACGGCATTACCGGGGACGGTTTTTCCAGTGATGAGTTGCGAAACATTGCTGACCAGGTTCAGCGCGATCTCCGTTCTGTGAAAGATATTGGACGCACTGTGCAGCTTGGCGTACAGCAGCAACAGGTTATTCTTAGCTTCTCAGCACGCCAGCTGGCCACACTGGGCATTTCTCCTGATGAAATTATGGCTGTACTGAAAAGCAGTAATGCCGTTACGCCTTCAGGCGAGCTGCGAACACGTGATGACCGGATGAGTCTTCTTGTCAGCGGTGCAAAACTTACTGAAGATGCTCTCAAGCGTATCAGCCTGCGCTCCGGGGAGCGTATACTCTCCCTGGCTGATATTGTCACCGTGACCAGAAAAGCCTCAGAAACACCTCAGCCGGTTTTCCATGTTAATGGACATCCGGCGCTTGGCATCGGTATAGCTATGCTATCAGGTGGAAACATGCTGCAGTTTGGCGAGGCTCTTGATCAAAAGCTTGAGCAGATTAAGGCCAGACTTCCGCATGGCATTACCATAACGAAAGTCGCCAACCAGCCAGCTATTGTTGACGAAGCCGTGGATGGGTTTCTGCATGTGCTGATGGAGGCCATTATCATCGTGATAGCGGTCTCATTTGTTTCTTTAGGGCTGCGCGCAGGTCTGGTCGTTGCCGTGGCCATTCCAATTGTTCTGGCTTTGACCTTTACCGGGATGGATTTGGCAGGTATTGGGCTGCAACGAATCTCGCTGGGCGCGTTAATTATTGCGCTGGGATTGCTCGTGGATGACGCGATGATCACTATCGAGTCAATGGTATCGCACCTTGAGAAAGGCGAGCCTCTGCGAAAGGCGGCATCAAGTGCCTTTGTGAAAACCGCGTTTCCGATGTTAACCGGGACACTGGTTATGATTGCCGGATTCATCCCTGTGGGGTTCGCCAAATCAATGGCGGGTGAATACTGCTATTCATTATTTGCCGTTATCTTTATTTCTCTGCTCAGCTCGTGGGTTGTTGCTGTGCTTTTTTCACCAATCAGTGGTGTATGGCTGCTGAAAGGGGCAAAGCTGCAACAACACGATGAAACCAAAACCGGACGACTGGCAGGCATGTATCACAGCCTGCTCGCGTTTTCGTTCCGCCATCGTCCCGCTGTTGTCATTTCATCCGTACTGCTTTTCGGCGTTTCAGTGTTTAGCAGCCAATGGCTCAAAAGTGAGTTTTTCCCGGCATCGGATCGCCCCGAGCTGCTTGTGAGTCTGACATTGCCGCAAAATACAACGCAATATGTTACGGAACAGGAGACCCGACGTCTTGAAAATATTCTGGATAAAGACGAAGGGGTCAGTGGATATTCCTCTTATATTGGTACTGGCGCGGTTCGTTTCTATCTGCCAATGGATATTCTTTCTGATGCTGAGAATATTTCCCAGCTTGTCGTCGTGGCAAAAGACCTTGAGGCCAGGGAGAAGCTGCAGGCCAGGCTGACCAGAATTATGAATGAGCAGTTCAGCGATATCGTTACCCGTGTCTCACCGCTGGAACTAGGTCCCCCGATAGGCTGGCCGCTTAAATACAGGGTCACCGGCCCGGATTTTAATCAGACGCGAATTTATGCCCGGCAACTTTCCGGCCTGCTGGCAAAGGACTCGCGAGTGACAGGGCTGAATATGACGGCTGGTGATCCGCAGCGTACGGTCAATATTCAGATAAACCAGGCTGCAGCAGGGATGGCGGGACTGACCTCGGAGCGTATTGCTAACATGCTGAACATGTTTTATTCCGGTCTTCCTGTCACAGAGTTGAGAGAAAAAAATCACCGTACTGAAGTCATTTTACAAGGTAACGAAGATGACAGGAATAATCTTTCCGGTTTAGAAGGGACACTAATCACCACTGAATCGGGTACGAAAATCCCGTTATCGCAGGTGGCATCATTTTCATGGGATTTAAAGAGCCCGGAAATACAACGCCGTAACCGGGAAGCATCTGTAACTATCCAGGGGGATGTGGTCAAGGGGCAAAATGTTGATAGCGTCGGTGCTGAACTTGAGCAGGTGATCACCAAATTCCGTTCAGAACTACCGACCGGGTATAACGTTTCGGTGAGCGGTGCATCTGAGGAGTCCGATAAAGGCAACGATTCTCTGATGTCGGTATTGCCGGTGACCGTTATCGTTATGCTTGGCGTGATGATGATTCAGTTACAGAGCTATTCGCGAGTTATCCTCGCCACATTGATGGCTCCGTTTGGTTTCATTGGCGTGGTAGGCGCTTTACTGCCAACAGGTACGCCATTGGGCTTTGTTGCATTGCTTGGCGTGATAGCACTCAGTGGGATGATAATCCGTAATGCAATTATCCTGATCAGTGAGGTTGATGAAAACCTTAAAGCGGGACTTGCAAACCATGATGCCATTGTGAACGCAGCGAAGCACAGAGCCCGGCCCATTATGCTGACTGCATGTGCGGCGATTTTCGGCATGATCCCCATTGCAAGGCAGGTTTTCTGGGGGCCAATGGCTTTTGCGATTATCGGAGGCCTCATCGCAGCAACATTCTTTACTTTAACCCTCCTGCCGGTCTTGCTCACCTATTTACTGGATCATGAGTCCAGACGGCGAAATGAAAGCTAGTTAACTCAGGCAAAAGGTAGCTGTTTCAGCTACCTTTTTAGGAATCAAATGTAATTTGACATTGTGGGTCTGTGTTACGTTTGTGTAGATTCGAGGCAATAATAGTAACCATTCTTTGTTGGGTAGCCTGTCCGGCATAAAATCGCCCGATACAAAAAAATAAAATAACTTTATTAAAGCACCGATGATTTTAAAAAATCATTGTATTGCAATAATAACATTTCCATGCAGCGATTAAATTTCACATCAAAACAAAAATTGTTGCTGTATATAAATAACCCTCACCAAACGCTGCTAATTGTCGCCCGGGTTTTCCCTGATCGGATGGCTGAACGCTTACAGAACTCAAGGGTGTTTGTTGATCAATATTTTATGCTATTCAGGTGTTCACTTATGTATTTTTCTAGTATATTTCAAAAAAATTTAATAACAGACCATTAAACAATAAAAAATCACACCTATAGAGAATCATTTTACTTATCTGATTAATAGATTTTTTGTTCGGAAGTTCCTTAGTACTGTGTGACAATTTCAAGAAAACCAGGACACATCAGATAGCAAACTTTTAATGCTGTCGTTAACTTTACCTTTCGATGATAACAATGACATGGAAAAGTCACTCGCATTTATGAACTTTTGTGGCAATGTAATGTCATTATAATAAATAAAAAACAAGTTGCACTCCATCAAATCGCAACACAACTTTCAGGATGTTACGATATCCATGGGCGGTATTATTGCCCTTACATTTATCTTTAACTAGCGTAATATGCCAGAAGATGGCCATTGTTATGATTTATAATTCCGTACAATTGATTATTTTTTGATTCTATAAAAAATAGTTAAGCCCTCTTTTATCTAGCATAAAAGAATCCATTGATTTTGCTTTTTCAAAGGATATAAATAAGTCTCTTTCACACATCAGCTATGTCAGCGATGTTGTGTAAGGTATACCACAGTGGCTTAATATACTTAATATAAAGAGATCGCATGATGAAAAGAACAATACTGGCTGTATTAGTGGCTTTGACTGCTGCACAGGCTGCAAATGCTGCTGAGATTTATAATAAAAATGGAAATAAACTGGACCTTTATGGCAAAGTTGATGCGCGCCATGTCATGTCCAAAAATAAAGGTGTCGACGGTGATGCAACATATGTCCGTTTGGGATTTAAAGGGGAGACTCAGATCAACGAGCAATTAACCGGTTATGGTCGTTGGGAGTACAATATCCAGGGGAACAAAGCTGAAAAATCTGATAACACCAGTTGGACACGTCTGGCATTTGCAGGTTTGAAGTTAGGCGATTTTGGTTCTTTTGATTATGGGCGAAACTACGGCGTTGTTTATGATGTTGAGGCATGGACTGATATGATCCCTGTCTTCGGTGGTGATACTTACACAGCCGCTGATAACTTTATGACCGGTCGTGCGAGTAATCTTGCTACTTATCGTAACACCGATTTTTTTGGCCTCGTTGATGGCCTTAATTTTGCTATTCAGTACCAGGGCAAAAATGGTAGCACAAGTGAGAATACTAATGGCCGTGCAAACGTACTAGCACAGAATGGCGATGGTTGGGGGGGATCGGTATCCTACAACTTTGGTATGGGAGTTTCTGCATCAGCGGCTTATTCCGGCTCCAACCGAACCCTGGATCAACGAGCAAATACTTTAAATAATGCAAAACATGCTGAGGTATGGGCTACGGGTTTGAAATATGACGCAAACAACATCTACCTGGCTGCAACATATGCTGAAACTCGTAACATGACCGCGCTGGGAGGGAACATTACGGGAGTTACGGATAAGACCAAAAACATTGAGTTGTTAGCACAATATCAATTTGATTTTGGCCTACGCCCATCCATTGGATATCTGCAATCCAAAGCGCAGAAAGATGGCTATGGTGACTTTTATCAGGTTAAATACATTGATTTAGCCACTACATATTATTTTAATAAAAATATGTCGGTCTATGTAGATTATAAGATTAACCTACTTAAAAAAGACAATGATGCCATACGTGCTCTAGGTATTAATACCGATAACGTTGTTGGTCTTGGCGCTGTGTATCAGTTCTAATGTTATCCAAGGCCAGCAACTACTGGCCTTGTTTTATTACGGGCATGAAAGCCAAAAAAATACTTAGTAGAATTATTGTGAGACATTATCATGGCCGTGTTGAATATAAAAATTGATGGCAGACTGAAAGAATCTACTGATGCAAAAATGAAAGCATTGAATATTACGCCTACTAAAGCCATTACTTTACTTTATCATTACATTTCAGAACATAATCGTTTACCTTTCAATGCCAACACCGTCTTAAGAACCAGCGATGAGATTAAGAAAAACATCGATGATAATTCTGCTTCTGCTGTAACAGCCCTCGCCAGCATAGTTAATTTGATTATCAAAGAAGGCGGCATTGAGAAATCATGTATTAATTTGGCTATCGCCGACTTAAAAATGCTTCGTGATAAATTGAAAACCGATTGCGACACCATACCATTATGCGACAATAATACAATTTATCTGATGAGGGCTTGTGAAGTCATTTCAAATATCGATTCGGCGATAGCTCACTGTGAAATTATAAATGGGCAATCTAAAGAATACTTTATGATTGAGTACTCGATGGCTGTAAAAATCAATGCAATACTGGATTCTTTAGAGCGTCAGACCGCTGCTCTTTAGAGCTAAATTATATTTATACAAGACCCATAAGCGCTCATATGGCATTCATTATCAATTATAATTCATTGAAAGTACAATGCTAAATGCAGCCCCCCCCATTGAATTTTCTGAACATCGCACTTTACCACCATGTGCATCTGCAATGGCTTTCACCACGGATAATCCAAGCCCGGATGAACTTCTGGCTACGAACTGGAATTCGTTAATACGGTAAAAAGGTTCGAATATTTTTTTGCGATAACCCTCAGGTATACCAGGCCCCTCGTCTTCAACCGTGATTATCAATTCCTCATCAATAACACGACATCCAAACGATACAATTCCCTCTACTGAATACTGTAAAGCATTATGTAGAAGGGCCATAATTGCTTGTTTTAAACGTAATTCATCAACATATCCAATACTCTGTTCTACAACTAAGTTTAAGATCTTATTGTGGTGCTTGAATTCTGACTTCATGTATCTATAGATGTCACTCAACAATTCATCAATAGCAATATGCTCCCGGTACAGTTTGAATTGACCAGTATCAGCAAGGCTGACTATTCGTAAATCATCAATGATGGAAGCGAGATTATCAGTCTGTTTTAGGAGTAATAATGTATGTTCGGTGTCCGAAGTTATCACACCATCAAGAACAGCTTGTAAATTCCCCCTTAAAATAGTCACCGGCGTTCTTAACTCATGTGCAACAGTAGCATTCCAGATTTGCATATTTTTCGACATTATTTCAAGTTTTTCCGCCATTAAATTGAAATCTCTTACCAGATTATCTAGTTCTAATAACTTATAGTCGCCAGCTTGTGCCCTTGCAATTAAATTCCCCTCTGCAATTGCCCTTGCTGCACTGGCGATTGAACTTAGAGGCGGAGATAACCGCTTAGTGAATATTAAAGCAAAAAAGAATGCAAGAAATATGGATGCAAGGGTAGATATTAATGTAATCAGATAATCTGATAAATCAGGGAGAAGATCATCATATTTGCTATAAAAAAGAAACGCATAGATATAAAAGATGACGGTTGAAAGGAATATTACTAAAAGCGTTAATATAATCAACAACTGAAAGAGTCGATATAATATAGTTGTTTTTCTCATTATTAATCCCCTAAACGATAGCCAAAACCCCTGACACTCTCAGGCACAAAATAGACCCCTGCCTGTTGAATTTTCTTTCTGAGTTTACTGACATGACTGTCGACGGTTCGCTCACTTGCATTACCCTCCGGGAGACATGCATTAATGAGCTCTTCTCGTGTAAATACTCTTTTTGGATGCCGAATAAGATGTGATAATATTTTGAATTCAGTTGAAGTCAATTCTGCTGATATGTCAACCCTTCCTGAACCGACTAACACTTGATGAGTTATTTTGTTCACCTCCATATTTTTACTTTTAAAAGTAGTCATGCTCTCGTTATGCTGATGATAATGACTCCTTTTTAAAATGACATGAATGCGCGCCATTAATTCAGCAGGATTGAATGGCTTAACCAGGTAATCATCTGCGCCGGTTTTCAGAGCGAAGACTTTATCAATATCAGTATCGATAGCAGTCAACATCATTATTGGTACGTCAGTAAATCTACGTAACTCGGCTAATACCTGCCAGCCATCTTTTTTAGGCATTTTTATATCGAGAATAACAAAGTCAGGGTGATTGTGCTCAGCGATTTTCATCGCGGCATATCCATCCGTTGCATGGAGAACACCAAACCCTTCACGTTCCAGATAAGCAACAACAATTCTGGCAATGTCAATGTCATCTTCGGCAAGAAGGATTTTTCTTTCGACAGCCATGGAATTCATAATTCCTCCTAAATTTACATAAAATACATACAATCTACACATAATTATGTTAAAGGTTTTCGGTATGGTTGAAGGAAAACTATTCTCGATCAACTTTTTTCGATAAGTATAAATGATGGAAGGACGCTGGCAATATATTTACGCTATATAATTTCATTGTACTATTGAATATAATTTATCAAATATGACACCGTGATTGCACCCTCTGGCTATCTGTTTTAAATCAAACTATTACAGAGCACCTTTGTATCAAAGTCAACATCTTAGGTTGATGAGTACCTCAGGACTAGTTTTGATCCGCCAGTGAATATCTAAGAATGATCGGGATTAGTGATTCCTATATCACTGGCGTTAACTGGGAAAAACATCGGGTGCAAAGAGTTATAAACCAGAATGCCTCAGTATTATTTCCGGCCTTCATACTGATTATGTGGTTAGAGCCGAAATAACGATCACATTCGCCTCATTCCTCTTCCTGAGGCAAAAAATGATTCCCCATCGAAGTATAAGGTTCGCCACGGCGTTAACAGATACCTCAGAGTCGTTTAAGATGGCGTAAAGAGAAGTATCCATAAGTGGTAAAATTATCCCGAAGAATCTTTCATTGAATCATTAACAATGACGGATGTATTGCCTCTCTTGTTTCTTTCGCATGCAAAACGGATACTACGAAAGAAGAGGTTGCTGAGGCACTTCAGCAACCTTTTGTTTTAAATACCAATGCCGCATATATTTACCCGACAACAGTCATGAAAGGACCCGATTAGTGAGATAGCTAAATCGCCCCATGAAATATACCTGAAAAAAGTAACATTGCTGGCACAAGTGAGTTTCATTTCTCACTGTGCACAGGTTGTAATATTAGAATCATTATCCTACGCCATTGATGGAAATCACGGTGCTATCGTTGAAGACTTTACTGATATTGTCAGGCGCAGCTCTTTATTTTATTACAAGTCATCATTATCGCAGCTAAAAATGCCACGCCTCCCCCTGCGGCCAGTAGACTGTAGGAAAATTCCCAGCTACCTGTTAAATCCATAACAAGACCAAAGCACAATGGAGAGAAGGAACCAATACCGAACCCTAACAGGGAGCGGATACCCATTATTCGACCAAGAACCTTCGGTTCGACGTTGTCTGCAATAGCTGCAGAAAGTACGCCTGAATCTCCCAGAATGAAAAAATTTCCGATGAAAGCACACACAAGAACCCAACCCGTCCCCCATACAATTGACCAGCCGGTAAGCACTGAACACAAAGCCCCCATCCCCCCCATTACAATTAACACAGCTGTTCTGTTAAAATAATCCGAAATGGTTCCAACAATAATTGTCGAGAGCATACCTGACAGATGAATGACTGTCGCAATCAACATACTATTCACCACCGGGCTATTCTGAACAGGGATTAGAGCTGTATATAAAAGGCTTGGTGTCCACGCCCAACTCCCCAGGAGCTCCCAGCAATGCGCGATGTATCCAGTTAACAAGAGTAAAGTCATCGTATTCCATCTATTAATTTTATCTTTATCCCGGGAATGTGGTGGCTTCGAGGGTTCAAGATCAGAAAATTTGTTTAGCGCAAGGCTACTCGTAATGCCGCCGACAAAAACACAACCGGCACACAGATAAAATGCCATCGCTGTTCCCCAGTTTGAAGCCCCCCACGATGAAATAAAAAGAGAAAGGAGATATCCAAGGGAACCGCAAGCCAGAATCATACCCACGGCATAACCTCGTTTAGCAGCGCTGTGCATCTGAATCGCGAGCATAATTGCAGGGGTATATGCTCCTCCTTGCGTCAGACCAATAAATCCTATCAGTAACGCAGCAGAAATATAAGAATGGGCAAAAATTCCGAATAAAAGTAACGCGCTCCCCCCGAGCCATGAAAATGTAAGGTATACTCTCCGGGGACCAAAATAGTCACTTAGCCAGGACGTGGCAAAAAGCGCAAGTGCATTGCTGAAATTCAATATCGTCTGCAGCGAACCTGCTGAAGAAGCATCCATATGCCACTCGTTTCGCGTTACGGGGAGCCCCCCTGCAAAAACCATCGCGCCTATACAGCATGAAGCCCGTCCAATACAAAAGAGATAAAATACATTCAATTTCGCCACCAGTAATATACTTTTTAGAGTTGGATACAAAACCTTAGTAAGTACCGAAGACGGCGACAATCGATCTTTTAGCAACACAGTGGTTGAGTTATAATCAATCAATGACACGAGTTCACACCATCCCACATTTGCTTGCGTTTGAAGCTGCGGCTCGTTACGAGAGCTTTTCTTTGGCCGCGGCAGAGCTTTGTCTGACAACCGGAGCAATCAGTCGCCATATCAGAAACCTGGAAGTTAAGCTGGGCGAGGAGTTGTTTTACCGGGGGCATAAAAAGGTAAAACTGACAGAGAAGGGAAAAGCATTTGCTTTGAGTTGCAGAACAATACTGGGTGATCTGGCAGCGGCTGAAGCGTCTTTTATGGAAAGAGTCGCAATTCAGCATGTAACCATTAACTGCCTGCCCACTTTTGCCATGTACTGGTTAATACCGAGACTAGCTGATTTTCATCAGGCCTGCCCACATATTCATATCAACGTCATGACCAGCACGGGTATGGTAACTCCTGGTTCCGATATTGCTGTTCGACGCGACCCCACTCATTTTCCGGACATGGAAGCTATACCTTTTCTTGAAGAAAAAAGTGTGCTGGTGTGCAGCCCTGCTTATCTTCTGAAGCAGAAAGGACAACCAGCAGATAACACACTCATCCATATCCGCGTTCGCAACGATTTGTGGCGTAAATGGTCTGCCCAGGGTCTGACATTACCACAAAATGTCACCCGTCATCTTTACTTTGACCATACTTTTGCCGCAATTCAGGCTGCTGAGGAGAACCTGGGTATCACTCTTGTTCCAGTTATATTTTGTGCGAAACACCTAATGAGCGGCCGACTCGTCCGACTGGACAGCTTCGGAACCCTGATATCCGGCAGCTATTTCCTAGTTATGCAAAAAAGCGAAACGTCGGCCATGCATGAGTTTATCCGCTGGCTCAAGAGGAATGTGGACACTGTTTAAGAAGAGTCGGATCAATAGCTTTTATAATGTTGTGCAGAACCCTGTCAGCTGTGCTCACAAGGTTCTGCAGAGACCTGATTTACCTGTTATACAGTCGTTTCAGACCTTCCTTCAAATCCTGTTTCAGGTCATCCATGTCCTCAAGACCAATTTGAAGCCTCAGGGTCATACCTTCAGGAGACCACTGAGTAGCCGTCCGGTATTCAGCGCAGTTAAAAGGAATAATGAGACTTTCAAATCCTCCCCAGGAGAACCCCATCACAAAAATACTCATGTTATCCAGCATGTTATCGACATTATCCTGGTTAAACTGGTCCTTAAGTACGATTGAAAAAAGACCCGTGGAGCCAGTGAAAAATTTTTTCCAGTTTTCATGCCCCGGGCAATCCTCAAGGGCAGGATGTAATACCCTGCTGACTTCTGGCTGGCTCTTTAACCAGTTTGCCATTTCCAGACCACGCGTTTCTGCTTCTTTTACCCTCAGGTGCATCGTACGCAATCCCCGAAGCGCAAGGAAACAGTCCTCGGCACCGGGCAACATAGCCATTGCATCATATGCTTCACGTAATGCTGGCCAGTGAGATGCGTTTGCCGATACCAGTCCCATCAGCAGATCTGAATGACCACTGAGGTATTTTGTTCCTGCTTCAACGGAAAGATCAATACCGTGTTTATGAGCGCTGAAAAATAAAGGTGTTGCCCAGGTATTATCTATAATTGTGCTAATACGATATTTTTTGGCTACGGCAACAATAGCTCCAATATCCTGAACTTCGAAGCTTTGTGAACCCGGGCATTCAAGAAGAATTACCCGGGTATTATCCTGAACGAGTCCTTCAATATCACTCCCGATAAGTGGGTCATAATAGGAAACAGATACTCCATATTTTGCCAGTAGCGTATTACAGAAATTTCGCGTTGGACGATAAACGGAATCAGTAACCAGAATGTGGTCTCCAGCTTTGGTCACTGAAAAAAGGGCCAGCGCCAGGGCACCAAGTCCTGATGGTGAAATAACCGTTCCAGCTGCATCGCTTAGAACAGACCATGCATTTTCCAGATTCTCAATTGTTGGTGTCCCTGCTGTTCCATAGGAAAATCGCGCTTTTTTATTACGAATATCTTCGCAGCTTTTATAAACAACAGTCGACCCCCGGTAGACTGGTGCATTAACAAAACCACTCTGCTCATCCGGATTTCTGCCCAGCATTGATAATTGCGTACTTACTTTAAATTTTTGCAGTTCGGAATTTTGTTTCATTGGATATCCTATTATTCGAACAATTTAAAAAATGGCGAAAGGCAGAGCAGCACACCTGTTGCTGAGATAAACAGCACTCGCCAGGAATTATACTTTCTGAGTTGGGTAACCTTGAGCACGAGGTAGCAAGGAATGATACAAGAGACAATTCCGTAAACAGGCGCACCTATTTGCTGTAACAACAAGACAGGGAAGTGCGTCAGTACCCACACCCACAATAAGAGAACGATAAAAATTGAAACTCCGATGCTGACTCCCGATTCATTTATCGACTTTTCATCTACAAAGCGCGAAAGAACATTCACTACAATTCCTTTCATTGCTTCCTGGAAACCAAGGAATATACCAAAAAAAGCAGTAACGATGGCGAAGATATTCAGAAGAACCGACATTATTCGGACAACTTCTCCTGGGATAACTTTTGCCACGATGGCCATCGCGGAAATATTGTTTTGTGCAGCTTCAGTTGCCTGTTCATGGCTAAGGGAAAAGGTAAATGAAAATGCGAAAAAGAGTACGGCACACACCAGTATTCCATACGAAATACGACTAACTCGCAAGGCCCTCAGGGTTGCAATTTGCGGATCTGATTCTATTTTGCGGAAGGCAACATTCATGGGACTGAGGATCTGAACGAAAAGGATCGAAAACAATGTAAACGGCAGGGTCAGAACTGTGCCCACCAGTAATTCTCCAATAGGAGGAATGTTACTGATGTTCCGCATATCCCAGTGAGGGATCATAACCAGCCCCAACAGCACCACCACTGCCAACTTTACCAGTACCATGGGGCCTGAGATTTTGAACAGCAATTTCTCCCCCTGGGCTGCAATACTGACGAGTAAGGCTAACACCGCGAGTCCGTACCACCAGTTATCCGACAATTTATCAGCGGTTATTCCGAATGTCTGGAAATACGATGCGCTATCGAAGGTAGCTGCCAGTGAGTAGGTTAACATTCCTTTGAGAAGCATTATAAAATATGCCACGCCAAGGAAGAACCCCCAGTTCTTTCCAAGATAGAATGTTATAACTCCTGAGTAATCTTTACATTCAGGGCTTTGCGATAATGTTTTAAGATAAAGAGTTTGCATCATATAGAGTGCCGGGTAAGCAATAAGAACGGATAGCGTAAATACCCAAACACCTTTCAGTCCTATCTGAACTGGCAGAAAAATAATCCCGCCCCCTATGGCCATTCCAATGCAAAGAATAACCCATCCTGTATCGTAAGTTGTAAAGGGTATTTTTTTTGGCGTAATTCTTACGGAAATTTCAGAGCTGCTATTCATGATGTTACCATTAAGTTAGTTAAACAAGAAACATCTTCGCTTTTTACATAACCACATAGCTTTAATTTCCGCCAATACTAAAACTTTATTTTGTGACCGAAGTTGTATAAGCCAATGGTTTGATGAATAACACTCAACTCATTGTTGAATAATTGGAAACACAGTTTCTTTGTTATGGCTTTTATCATTTTCATGCGGAATAGATCATAAAAACGGAAGGACATCATCATTAACATTTGTTAAACTCATTAATTATGATAAACCGGAGAATAACATGTTAAGTTCAGGTACATTAAATCAACTAAGTGTATTTGTCAGAATAATCGAAACGGGGAGTTTTACGAAAGCAGCCAAAGAACTTGGCCTCTCTCGTTCAGCTGTTAGCAAAAGTCTGTCTAAACTGGAGGAGCAACTGGGGAAAATACTCATAAGAAGAACCACACGGAATATTTTTCTTACTGAGCATGGCGAAGCAGTTTTTAACCGCGCAATCCTGCTATTGCAGGAATGTGAAGATATGTTTACACAGGTGCGTAGTTTCTCCGAACCTGAGGGGCATCTTAGATTATCCTGCTCTGTTGCCTATGGCTCAAAGGTTCTTCCTGAGTATATTATGTCTTATCAGACGAAATTTCCTCAAGTGAAGTTTCATGTTGACCTGAATGATAATATCATTAACTTATCAGAAACCAATTTTGACATGGTGCTTAGGATTACAAAAAAACTCAATGAGTCTGATAGTCATATTTACCTTGGTATGATTAACTGGATATATTGTTGTTCTCCTCAATATCTTAAAGGAAAGCCACAAATACAAATACCTGGCGATTTAACCCATCATCGTTGCATAACTAATCCGGTGATGGCATACCATGATAACTGGATATTTTCAGGAGCTAATGGAGAAGTTTTGGTTCCGGTAGATTCAGTGATTACATCAAATTCAAGCCTGACATTACTGAATGTTTTACTAAATCACCAGGGAGTGTCTTGCCTGCCAGACTATCTGGCTACTGCTTATATTAAAGCAGGAACTTTGGTTCATATTTTGCCTGACTATCACTCTGGGTTATCGCATTATTTATATGCAATTGAAAAACAATCAAGATATATCAACCCACTCACAAGAACATTTATTGAGCATTTAAAACAGGAATTAGACTAGTTCTTTGAAACTCCAGAAATATTGTGTCACTTTTTAAGATGTAATCTTAATATAGTTTTTAGACAAGTTGTTGGTGTTCTGATAATCGATGTTTTAGGGCCTGCGGTGCGAGTAGCGAATTTTGCCAGTAGGCTCCCACTCAACTCAGACAAAAGCTTCATAGAAACCAATGCATCGATGGCAACACCGTTGGCGATAAAATTAAAGTGGTGCGGCCAATTATTGGAACCTATGATGAGCAGATCGCTGTTCGATATCCCCCCGATGCAGAATTGTGTATTTCACTTCCTGGGATGGACCACGTATGTTCGAGGCGCAGGGCAATAACCGCGAGCGGCTTGACGGCACTGAATAAGTTCAAAACTACGCCAGGATAGCACTTGTATCGGACCGAAGTGGCAAGAAGTTCTGGGTTCACTGGAGTTAACAATGGGCTAAGTCGTCAGTCAGACGTCCGTTGAAGGGCTGCGATGACTGTAACACATCATCCTGGCCAGACTGGATTATCTGATATCGAGAGAAAATGGAAAATCTCATCAGTCCGCGAGTCGTGCACTGATTTTTACGTGGATACAGATGATTTGTCGCTGCTGGAAGAAGATAGCCTGTAACGTCGAGGCAAAATATTTACTGGCTCTTAAAGAGCGACATTCAACTTTGCTGATGGCATAAAAGCCTGTCAAATGCCGTTGGTCGTGAAACGGCATTTGGGGGAATAATATCAATGATAAAGCAGTATATTGTATATGTGTTATCCTTTCGCCACCCGCCCCTCAAAAAGATAATAATCTTCAGCCGTAGCGGGATCAGCTTCATCCCACAAGAAAGTGTGATTTCTGATCTTCGTCATACCTTTGTGCCGGTAAAAATCATGGTTAGAAGCGCTGTCGCTGAAAAGAAAGTAGTTTTTAACTTCGTTAAGCCTAAAAATATCCATCACCTGTGAGAATAAAGCAGATCCTAGCCCCATCCCCTTAAACTCGCTTTTCACGATGAACAGCGGAATATGCCCGTCAAATCTTCCTGTCACGCTGTTGAGCATATTCTGGTTAATTTTTTTGGTTTGAAGATATTGATAAAATACCCCGATTCTCCCTGAGAGGTCTGCAGTCAGGGTCATAAGAATGTTCAGTTGCTGCTGCATCAGAAAACCTGTCAGCCGATTGCATTGTCCAACGCTTGCAGTCACTATCCCCGCGAAGCGCCCGTCAATTTCGGCAACGATACAGCGGTCAGAGACAAGTAAGGCATCATTGAGGAAGTATCCAGCCATGGAAGCAATCATATCTGGTTGCACCCACTCTGCGTAATTCCATGTTTCTGTAACGAGATCAAGGACATCCTGGTAGTCCTTTTCCTCTAGTTCTCGGTATTGCGGTTTCAGATCCATACATGTCCCGGGTTTGTAGTGTGACTGAGCGATCCGCTATTTAGCCTGCCTATAATGTTTATGAGAACAGATACTACCAGGCTGCCAATAGCCATTTTAATGGGTGCAATATATCCATCATCATTCAAAATTTCTGACGAAACGAGTTATCCTACCCACATACTTTGAGCGCTCGCTCAATATTCTAAATATTTTATTTTCTTTAAGATAAAAATGTCAACCCGGTAATGGGAATCAGTATCAGGTATTATCTGTATTTTTTTAATCCGCGAATGACATGGACAGTTAGTTGTCATACGATGGAGGAGAAGAAAATGGATGTGGGAAAGAACCGTTTAGCGCAGGGCAGTCAGCCCCGGCCGGGATAGCCCGGAGATAAGGACGAGGATGTCGTCCATCGCGTCCTGCGCACTACTGGCGTATTCGCCCAGCATCATGGTGCTGGCGTATCCGTTCAGCGCGGCCATGACCGTTCGTGCCATTCGGGAAACGAGTGCGGGGGGATGCATTTCAGAAAAGATCTCGCCAAGAAGTGCCGACCAGAGATGGTGAATATGGCTGGCAAGCTGCGCATAATCGGAGTCGCGGACGGCCTTGTGCCAGATATCGCCGTAAAGATTCCAGCTGTCATCCTTATGACTGGGCAGATAATAGTCTACGAAGGCCGCCAGCTTATCATCGTAGGACATCCCGGCCATCAGGCAGCGAAAGTGACGGGTTTCCTCCTCCAGAAAATGCCTGCACGATTCGGTTTGAAGCTCTTTCATATTGCTGAAGTAGTGATATAAATGGCTGCGGGAAATATTCATGGCCTCAGTGATATCTCTGGACTTAACGTTGTCCAGTCCCTTAACAAGAAACAGTCGTATCGCTTTATCCACGAGAAGCTGCCTCATGTTTTTACAGGTGTGCATGGGTTTAACCACCGTTGACATTGAGCACTCGCTCTAATAAAATTTAATACTATTATTACAACATCATGTCATATCAGTAAAGGTTATTGTCTTCTCCTCATCTACCCCAAAGCTTATTACTGACATTATCTCATTCCGTAAACAGGGGGAAATTATGCTCAAAGCATGGCTGTTTTTGATACTGGCCATCACTTCAGAGGTGTTCAGCGTGGTCTTCATGAAAATGACCTCCCACAGTGACAGCCTCTCATCTCTGGCGCTGATGTACCTGACCATTATCATATCTTTTACATTAATGGCTCTCGCGCTCAAGCGGATCCCGTTATCTGTTGCTTATGCCACCTGGGAATCAATTGGGCTAATCTGTATTGCCGCCATTGGCCTGTTTTTGTTCAACGAAGCGATTTCGCCGTTTAAAGCTGTCGCGCTGATAATGCTTGTTGCCGGTGTGATACTGGTTAACACCGGAGAGCATGAAAACGGGCATACCGATGTTTAATGAGTCTTACTTTTTTTTGTTTATTGCTGTCGTATTGGAAGTAACTGCAAACTTCTTTCTGAAACGCTCAGAAGGCATGAAGTACATTGTCCCTGGTGTTACCGGGATAATTTGTATTCTTGCCTCATTTAGCGCCCTTTCCCGGGCCCTCAAGGGGATTGATATGGCGACAGCTTATGGCATCTGGGGGGGCTGCGGCGTGGTACTTACCGCTGCCATTGGCTGGGTAGTATTTGGGCAGCGATTTGGCAGAAAAGTTGCCGCTGGTCTGGCGCTTATCACTGCGGGTATGGTTCTCATGAAACTGGTTAATTAGTCTCGTTCAGGGCAGCCTTGCTGCGCCCACACTATAGAGACTTGATAATCTTACATTCTGGACATTACGCTCAGGAAGCTGACGTTGTTCACTGCTCCTACCCACGTAATGTGGACACAGCCCTAAGCGAGATTCTGGTTTTCAAATTGTTCCGAGCTGAGGCCACCACAGGCACTGTGACGACGCCAGCGATTGTAAGTAAGCGTACAGCGTGAACCGTCTGGTCATAATCTGATGCATCCGACAAAGTGGTGTCCACCAAATAAGTAGTGGGAACCAAAGTGTCAGATATGCAGAAAAATGTGACTCCCGGCAGGCGTAAGGGCTGTCTAATTATTCTCCTGAGTTAAAACATCAGCTCGTTGCCGCCTCCTGCGAACCCGGGATATCCATCTCAAAACTGGCGCTTGAAAATGGCATTAACGCCAATCTGTTGTTCAAATGGCGTCAGCAGTGGCGTGAAGGTAAACTCCTGCTGCCTTCGACAGACCTTCCTCAGCTACTTTCTGTAACACTCGACGCCCCAACTGGACCACTGGCTGTGCAGTCAGAACTGCCAGCAGAAGAGCCGGAGACCCTCAATATCACCTGTGATGTGGCATTCCGGCACGGAACGCTCCGCCTCAACGGCACTGTCAGCGAAAAGCTACTGACTCTTCTGATACAGGAGCTCAATCGGTGATCCCATTACCAACAGGCACAAAAATCTGGCTGGTTGCCGGTATCACCGACATGCGCAACGGCTTCAATGGTCTCGCCACAAAGGTGCAGACGATGCTGAAAGACGATCCGATGTCCGGCCATGTCTTCATCTTCCGGAGCCGCAGCGGCAGTCAGGTCAAACTGCTGTGGTCTACCGGTGACGGGCTGTGCTTGCTGACAAAACGGCTGGAGCGCGGCCGCTTCGCCTGGCCGTCGGCACGCGATGGCAAAGTGTTCCTGACGCCGGCGCAGCTGGCGATGCTGATGGAAGATATCGACTGGAGACAGCCAAAGCGGTTGCTGACATCCCTGACCATGTTGTAGGCCTCTTTATCCTGGTTGTCGCAGAATAAGCTTGGAAAAATATGGACTTATGAATGATACATCTTCTGACGACATCCTTCTGCTAAAACAGCGCCTAGCCGAACAGGAAGCGTTGATCCACGCCCTGCAGGAAAAGCTGAGCAACCGGAAGCGTGAAATAGACCCTCTGCAGGCGCAACTGGATAAACTCCGTCGAATGAACTTCGGCAGTCGTTCCGAAAAGGTATCCCGCCGTATCGCACAGATGGAAGCTGACCTGAACCGGCTTCAGAAAGAAAGCGATACGCTGACTGGTCAAGTGGATGGTCCGGCAGTGCAGCGTCCGCTGCGTCAGACCGTTCCCCGAATAACTCCCCCGTGATGAAAAACGGTTATTACCCGCAGAACCCTGCTGCCCGGAGTGTGGTGGCTTGCTGAGTTATCTGGGTGAGGATGCAGCCGAACAGCTGGATCTGATGCGCAGCGCCTTAACCAGATAACCACAGGGAGCAGGTACCGGCATCCACGTTACAGACGGTCCCGGCAAAAGCGCCTGACCTGACCCCTATTAGCGGTTACCAGCGCCCCACCAGACCCGATGACATCCCGCCCCCCCGGATCATGGACGACTGGGGGCAGTAATCATGCCGGGCCTGGCTGGCTAACACCCCATTATAAGGGGTATGAATAAGGTAACGGGGGTTGCCATGAAACGAAGAACGCGTATTAACTACACGCCAGAACAGAAAGCGATTATCTGGGACAGGTATAAGCAAGGTGATTCCCTGCATGATATCGCCAGAATGTTCGACAGATATCATTCTTCTATTATGCCCACTATGGTGGATATCGTCCCCCTGTCCGAAAGCGGCATCCGTTGGCTCTTTCACTTGATGAAAGAGAGGAAATATCCAGAGCGGTGTTAGCAAAAATCAGCATCAGAGCGATCGCAAACAAACTATCGAGAGCACCCTCAACGATTACAGCGTTCTCTTTGAATCAATGCACAGGGGCAACGTGCCATGTGTCTTCTTTCTGAATGGGCCGGACTTCACGCACCAGCCGGTACCGTCATCAACGGCCCACAAATGATATGTTATAACTCGACATTTGTGGCGTAACTACTTCCCGGCATCAGCAATCTGCGCGCGCCCTGGTGCAAAGCAGATCAAATGACAGAAGGTACGCTGCGTGGAGATGTGTGAATGGAATGTGCAGAATGTGCAGGAAGCATTTGATGCGGTAAGTCAGCCCGAAAAGGGTGAAATAAACGACTACGCGGTAACGTAGCGTGCAGGTGAAAGGCGGCGGCAGGCCATCACATTCGTGGCCTGCTGCACGTCAGGAGCGGATTCAGGGTTGATATACCCAGACCTGAAGAAGGGTTCAAAGGTTAGCGGCACGCAATGAGTTACAGAAAGCACAGTGACAGCCAGCGATCGGAATGAACTTTGTTATGTCAGCATTGGCCGCTTCAGAAGGAATAGCGTGTCCGTTGTTTATGGCCGAACTGACGTTCGCATTTTGCCCCGCAGGCACCGGCGATACAGAAACAAATGCTGCTGCATGGAATGACGTGACCAACAACGTTGCCCCGACAATACTTAACACTTTCATTTTTGCCCCCTTGTTTAACTCAACATCTCAATCTAGCTTTGCCCGTCGACAGGTACCAGCATATTTTCGGTGAAAAAGTGTGCAGAGTTATTTCAAAATAATCTCAGGTTAATCCTGATAACTGAATCACCTGTTTAAAGGTGCTCGACGTTGACGTCACGGTGACAGCAACGTGTTAAGCATTCACTTTTTTTTACCCGTGAGGCCTGCCAGACTGACTCCCATCACAGACAGAACCGCAAGCGCGACTGCAGGAGCCAGAACGACCCAATAAGCGCGCTCCAGATAAGGCATCCCTTCCGCAAGCACCCTTCCCCATTCCGGCTCCGGCGGGGATGCGCCCAGCCCGAGAAAACCCAGTGAAGCTAAAGCCAGGGCGATCCCCGGTAAGCGCAGCATCGCATGGCGAAAGAGAGGGCCAATCAGCGCCGGAAAAATATAAAACAGATTCTGACGCAGCCAGCCAACGCCCAGAACAGGAAGCATGTTGATATAAGTTCTGGCGCGAATTTCTGTCGCCAGCGCAGCGGTATGTGTGGCAAGAGGCGCCCAGCCTACTGCTGCAATCGCAATGGCCGCACCTGAACTGCCGGGGCCGCTGATGGAAACTACCATTAAGCCCGCAATCACCGGAGGCAGCGCATTTGCCATCTCTGTTGGCCCCACAAACACCCGGGGGAAAAGACCAATAACCAGTCCCAGGAGCAGACAAATAAGCGACACCATCAGCGCCAGCATGCAGGTATGCACCGTGCCGTGGGCCACCCTGGCGAGCAAATCACGCCCCATGGCATCGGCCCCAAAGGGAAGCGAAAAGGAAGGATGAGCCAGTCGCATAAACTCAGACGAGTAAGGATCACGGGGCAGACCAATAAGCAGAAGCACGGCCAACGCAACGCCACAGGCGACCGGAAGCACCAGCGACAATTTCCCTTTTTTTCCGTCAGGTTCATTAGTGACCGGCAGAGAGGACGTGCGTAATGCCCGACCCAGAATGAGGTATCTGATCCCCGCACACAGCATTCCGAACATAAATGCAATGATGAGCAGGAAGAGCACGCCCGTTTGCAGCGCCGGAAGATCCTGTGCAACCACGGCACCGAGCGTTGCCCTGCCGAGGCCCGGAATGGCGAAGACCTTTTCCACGGCCACCGCACTGCCCGTCAATGACACCAGAATAAGACCAATTAACGGCATAACGGTCGAGAGCGTTCGCTTAATTACCGCGCAGGTAATGTGCCAGCGAGATATCCCGGAGACGGTCCAGGTGATTATCCAGTTTTCACTGAAGGTTGCCGCTAATGCATCCGAGAATATCCGCCCCAGATAGCCGCCCGCCGGGATCCCCATTGCCAGCGCGGGCAGCACCGCATAGTGCAGGCCGTTCCAGCCGTAAGGAGGAAACCACTCCAGCCAGACGGCCCCAACGACCAGTAAGAATGACGCCAGAAGAAATTCGGGTAATGCGGTGAATACTGACGCGAAAAAGCCCGTCGAACGAAATAACCGCCCCTGCAGGCCGCGCCGAAACGTCGGCAGACAAATCATCGCCGCCAGCAGCAGTGCCACCCCGGCGGACATCAGCATCAGCGTCAGTGACACCTGGGCTGCCTGGATCATGCCAGGCAGCACCGGACGCCCTGATATCCAGGAGTCACCGGCATCACCCTGCAAGAGACCGCTGAGCCAGTGCAGCAAGAGCTGCACTGGGCCCTGATCGAGCCCCAGCGACTGGCGAATCGCTGCTAACGCTTCCGGGGTTGCTTCCTGTTCGGCAGAACGCGCTCTCAGCAGCGCCATGGCAGGATCCTGGCCCGAAAGCCAGGGCAGCATCCCGATCAACACGATAATACCGGTCAGCGTAATTATCCGCGACAACAACGTTGCCACTAAGCCTTTTGGCAGGTTACTTGCCCGATGGATCCTGGCGCAGGTCCGGCAGTACAGCGATTCGCTCATTGATCAATAACCCCCTGTTTTACTGTGCAGCAGTCGTCTGTTCACCAGCGACTAACTGGGTCTGGCTATTGATGAGCGTGCGCTCGCGAGGATCACGGAGCGCATTTTTCAGTGCCGCACTTTCTCCCTGAATGACGCGTTCATGCAACATTGGTATCGCAGCATCGCTGGCAAGGATCATGTTCTCAGCGTCCATAATGGCCTGACGTCGGGCCTCACCCGCTGGCGTTTCACTGGCTTTTTTCAGTGCTGCATCAATTTCCGGGCGGCACAGCTGGGAGATATTGAACGACCCTTCGCAGGCGAAATCACTGTACATGTAGGCAACCGGGTCGCCGGAATCCAGCACGGTTGCACGCGACAGAATAAAGGCATCAAACTTTCCGGCCAGCGCATCAGCTTCAATCTGCGAATACTCGCGGACCACTTGTTTTACGGTAAACCCGGCGGCAGTGAGCTGCTGTGCAAGATAAACCGCGACTTCAGGCAATTCCGCACGATCGCTGAACGTTGCAAGGGTGATTGTGGCGCCGTCTGGTTTCCCCGCCGCAACGGGGTTGGTCACCGGTTTGCGCAGGGGTGCGGCCCATGGCAAGGCTGGGCCCAGAAGCCCCTGCGCGACGTCGGCACGTTTCTCATAAACATTATCAACAATCTGCTGACGGTTAATCACGTCACGGACTGCGGCTCGCATCGCGGGATCTTTCATCACGCCCTGCGCCGTGTTGAGATAAAGCGTATTGGTTCTCGGCATCGGCACTTCATGAACCAGTGATTGATCCAGAAGCGGGGCCTGAGACACAGGAATTGCTTCGATGATATCCGCCGTGCCAGTGCGTAATGCGGCTGCGCGCGCGGCCCCGTCCGGAACAAAACTTGCGTCAATACCGCTGGCTTTCGCCTTCTCGCCCCAGTAGCCATCAAAGCGATCGAGCGCGGCACTGCTGGTGCCATTCACGCTGCGCAGAATGAATGGCCCGGTCCCCGCATTAACCGGATTCACCACGCCATTTTCTTTGTAAGCATTCAGCGACAAAATGGCCAACTGGGGGCTGGAAAGCCGCTGAGGCAGAAGAGGATCGCGTTTTTCAGTCGCGATCAGAACAGCATTTTCGCCGTCTGCTTTGGCTGTGAGCGTTACGCCATCCAGAATACGGGGTTTTGGTTTGGCGCTAGCGGCAACGCTCAGCGCGTTAACCACCGACTGCGCGGTCAGATCGGTGTTGTCATGAAACTTGACGTTCGGGCGCAATTCAAAACGCCAGGTTGTGTCATTGATCTGCTCCCAGCGCATTGCCAGCGCAGGCTGTGCGTCACTGGCGCTGTTGAGTACGACCAGGGTTTCAGCCGTGCTCCAGCGCGATAATTTAAAGGCATCATCACTGAGCGGCGTCAGGCCGGAACGCGGTGGAAGAAGGTGCGCCACTTTAATTCTGCCCTCGCTGGCGCTGACCGATTCGTCCTGCGGTTCATTAAAGCAGCCAGTCAGTAATAAGGTGGCTGACAGGAGACCATAAACAGGCCATAAAGGTTTACCCATATTCATTTATCTGTCCTTATTGATTCCCGGAGGTCGTTTTAAACGTTCGTAAAATAAACAGCATGGCCACCGCGCTGCATAACGGAATGCAGCCCATAAGTAGCCATGGCACTAAAGCCTGCGAAGAAGGGATAAGTGCGCGATCCAGCAGCCCGCCGAGGGCAAAATTGCCGGCCAGCACGGTGATTCCGCCCATGGAGGAAAGTGCTCCGTAGTGCGCGCCCAGATTTTTATCCCGCGCAAAAACGGGGATCATGTCCATGCCGACAGGCACAATAATCATCTGGCCCAGCGTCAGTAGCGTGACCAGTGAAACTGCGGGAAGCAGCCGCCACAGCGTGTCTGGTGGTGTGGTACTGGCGAACAGCGCGACGCTAAAAAATGACAGTGCCAGCAGCAAAAAGCCCACAGGCAAAATCTGTGATGCGCCGCGTTTTCGGGCAAACCGTGCCAGAGGCAATTGCAGGAAAATGATCATGACGGAGGCCAGCATAAACAGTGGGCCGAGATCCGCTTCACTTCCCCCCGAGCGGCGCAGCTCAACGGGTAACGCCAGATAGAGCTGGTTATAGCTGAATAAATACGCGCTGTAAGCGACGATAAAGGCAACAAAGCGGCGTTGGTGGAATGCCGTCCACCAGGGGGAAATTTTAAGCTGACCATGATGGCTGGTGCCTGTCGGCAGCATGAAATAGAGCATAATCAGCGCAAACAGGAAGACGCCTGCCCCGCCAAGGGCCACGCTCTGGAAGCTGTATTCTGTCAGCAATGCCCCCAGCAAAGGACCGATGACTGAACCCAGTTCGCCACAAACAGAGAACAACGCGAACCATTCTGAACGGCTGCGCTTGCCTTCCCTTTCACTTTGCGTCCCCGCCAGTGCCATCAGCGACTCGATTGCAGGCGAGAAGAGCGCACCGCCAATCCCTGTCAGGCAGGCTCCCAGAATGACGCCCCATAGCGAGGCGCTGGTGGCGAGCAGCAGGTAACCACTGATTCGGACCACGCAACCGCACAGAATGATGGCACGCCCACCGAACCTGTCAGTCAGTGCCCCTCCCACCAGAAACATGCCCTGCTGCGAGAAGGTTCTGAGACCGAGCACCAGGCCAATCGCGGCGCCGGACAACAGCATGTCATCGCGCAAAAAAATAGCGAGAAAAGGCACTACCGCATAAAAACCGGTATTAAAAATAAACTGGCTGACCAGCAGCAATGAAGGGGAGGTGTTTGCTTTCTTCCCTGAAATCAATTCAGTCATAAGGAGAGTATTCGTTAAAAGTGTATTCAGCCACCTGCCCGCGACGGGGCATGAGTGACAAGCGCCGGTACCGCGTCCAGAAGCTGACGCGTATGCGGATGATGAGGTAAATGCAGCACTTCAAGCGTCGGGCGATCTTCTATGATTTTTCCTGCCTCCATGACCAGCGTTCTGTCGCACAACCCTGCCAGCATAGAAACGTCATGAGAGACGATCAGAAGCCCCATGCGGTTTTCTTCTGTTATACGCAAAAGTAGCGATTTGATTTGCTCACGCAGAGGAAGATCCAGCCCGCTGACCGGCTCATCGGCCAGCAGAAAATCGGGCTGTATGATTAGCGCCCTTGCCAGCGCAACGCGCTGAGCCTGTCCCCCTGAAAGCGAGCCTGCACGCTGATCGAGAACTTTCGCGCTGAGTTCGACCTGTTCAAGTGCGGCGGCAAGATTAGGTGACGCATCACGGTTGCAGCCTAAATGTCTTAGCGGCTCGTTGAGAATCTCTCTGACACGCATTGACGGCGGCAACGTGCTGGCGGGCTCCTGAGGAAGGTACTGAACCCGGCGGCGATACCAGCGCAATGTGCGGGCAGAGCCCGGCCTGACCACCTTTCCATCACAATACACCTCACCGTCATCCACCGGATCGAGGGCCAGGATAGCTTTCAGTAACGTCGATTTTCCGCAGCCCGAACATCCCAGCAGGCCTACACGCTCATGCTGACGCAGCGTGAGCGAAAAATCTTTAAGAATGGCATTCACTGGCTGGGTCTTCTGCCAGATGAGTCCGGGTTGACTCCGGTAGCGGGAAATCCTGGCGACCTGAATGAAGGAGTCGGATGCCATCTGCAGGGGAATACTCATCCGGCGAGCGCCTCACGGGTGTGGGTTAACAACGTCTGTTCAGCGGCTCGTGCGGCCTGTACCAGTTTGCGGGTGTAAGGATGTTCCGGCGCGTTCAGGAGCTGGGCCATTGTGCCTGACTCCACAATCCTGCCTTTTTCCATCACGATACCTCGCTGGCACAGCTGTGTAGCAACGGCAATATCATGCGTGATGAAGAGCAACGCTGGCGGAGCGCTCAGCGTGGACCCCTGACCTAATATCTGCAGCACCTGCTGCTGGCTAATCACATCCAGTGCCGTCGTCGGTTCATCGGCAATCAGCAGGCGATTATTCCCCAGCAACGCCAGCGCGATGCAAATCCGCTGACGCTGTCCACCGGAAAGCTCAGCCGGGTAGCGGGAGAGCAATTGAGGGATATCGCTGAGCTGAAGCGCATCCAGAAAAGAGGCCAGCATCGCGTTATCACCTGTTTTCAACGCCAGAGCAAGCTGTCGCTCCACCGGCATCAGCGGGTTCAGCGCGGTGGATGAGTCCTGAAAGATGGCGGATACCAGCGCATACTGAGGTCGCCGTGTGGGATGAAGGCCAACGACATCCGCACCGTTTATACGAATGCTTCCTTGTAATGACAGCCCGGCAGACAATGTACCTATAATGGCTTTTGCCGTCAGAGACTTACCTGACCCCGATGAGCCGATAATACAGACCCGCTCGCCTTGTTGGAGCTGAAAGCTGACATCGCTGACTAGAGCAGAATGGCCCGTAGAAATGCTGACGCTTTTAACATCAAGCACAGGTATTGGATAAGGAAGATTGTTGTTCATGTCACTGCGCATGCCATTTAAGGAATGTAATAACATAACATTTTCTTGCGTGATGTTGCAATTCAAACCAATTTGTAATTGCTTTGACCTACTCCCCGCTGGCTACCACACCATCCTTTAAGTAATGCCTTGATCAGATGTGAAACATTTGCGAATTTCCGCTTCACGCCCTGAGACATTCGACAATCTTTTTATGGCTTAAGTAAGGGCGACTTTCGCGTTTCCAGTGCCAGCAAGTATTTCGCTTCGTCGTACCGGGTTTTGGTCTTCCAACAGCGATAAATGATCCTTATCCATTTAAACGCCAGAGCCCGGATAGCTGATTGATGCGATTTCCCTTTTTCTCGCAGGCCCTGGTAATAAAGTCTGGCCCAGTATGATGAGTTAACCGCCCTGGCAGCCCATTCAACAAAGGTCTGCCTGACGAACCTGGCACACTGCCATCTCCAGTGAACCCAGGATTTCTGGCCACTTCTCTCTGTCACCGGTGCAATACCTGCATAGTTTTGAATTTCTTCTGTGCTGTTGAAGCGGTCACGGTTATCACCAAGTGCAGCAAGCATACGTGGGCCCATACACGGCCCCATGCCTGGAAGCGATTTGAACAGACCGGCATCTGGCAAAGTGTCAAACAACGTTTCGATTCGTTCGTCATCGGTTTTGATGATTTCACTCACGACTTTGATTTGTGTCACCAGTGCTGTTGCCATCAAAGCATTAGCCTCGATAACACTCGGGTCTGTAGTTAATGGGATCGCATTATCAATACTCGCAACACGTAGCTCGGTAAGGACCATTGTGCGGCCACCTTTGGCATTCAGAAAGTTGCGGATCGTATCTCTCCTGGCGCGTTTCAGTTGTTGCAGACTTGGCCACCGCATAATCAGTTCACACAGTAGCAAGCTACCCCGATGTGAAAACCACTCTAGGGGCTGAGGATAATACTGTTTAAGCGTGTTGATTAGCCGGTTCACAAAACGGCGTTTATCTTCAACCAACTGATGACGCTGCTCAACCGGTTGCTGAAGTAAGCGAATATCCGCATTGTCAGGTTCAATTGCTTTTATCTTTTGGGGATAACGTAGCATTAACTCTAATGCCAGTTCGGCATCCTGCGGGTCATCTTTTGCGCCACTGGGTGAGAAGGCCTGCCGGTAACGAGCCAACGATAAAGCGTGGACAGGAAAAACAGTGATAAACGGATATTTTTGAAGAGCATATACCACAGGGCCCTTCTTCAGCTCGATAGCTATAGCGATCCTGCCTTTTACCTTCTGGTGTAACTCGGTAAGCCAGACATCAAGCGCTTCTGCTGTATGTTCAATCACATGCAATACGCGTTCACCATTATTAAACTGAACACAGACATCGTGTTTTTTATCTGCCCAGTCCAGACCAAGATGTGCAGCAAATTGATTAGTCGCAGTCATTACCAACTCCTTCTCATCGGGGATTGGTATGCATTCCACGCTCTTCGAAAGAAATATAGCCAGCAGTTATCTGCATGCCCTGAGTATTCGTTAGCGAACGTGGAGCACCTACTGGCTCGAAAGAAAAGCGGCGATCATCACGTGATTCTCGCTCAATATTCGTGACCAGTAAGCGCATACCCTGAATCACTTAAAAGTGTAATTCTCAGGGTGCGAATGACTATAATTCGCTCAGAGCTACCGGTTTCAGGCCAGCTTTTTTTCAGTTTCTACCCGAGGGTTTAGGGCCCCTCAGGTGGGCTACATCGTCCGGTCATTTTTCCGGTTGCACAGTTTATCTGTAAGCGTCACATATAGACCGCATTATTACCCAGAGTGTGTATCAGCCCTGTTTAAATCAATATTCTGCCTTAAACGAAAAGAGGAGCTTACAGCTAAAGACTCCACTTGCTATATGAATAAAAAACAGGACACTTGGGGAGCCTGACTTGCCACGGGGGACGATTTCAGATGGATATGATGCTTGGGTATATGCTTTCCCAATATGAAGAACTACCTGTGTACTCAGATATGAGTTCTTACCTGTAATTTTAGATTGAGGGGTACACGGATTAAAAGTATTGGTACGCAGCGGACGGGATTGCAGGCAACTGTCAGCTTTGAACCCACAGCAAGAGGTGGGCTATTCAGCTTTCGCTCATGAGTAAAATCCTGGCTTCAGAGAAATCAGGAATCTGCACTTCATATAAAAGCCTTTAACTCCTCAGCTTTTATGTTTGCAAGCATTGAAGCTTTCAAATGGGGGAATGCTGCGAGATACCTGGATATCAGGTTGAACCCTGCGGTATATCCCAGCCACCTTGGAAAATCCCCGGTTCCGAAAAACCAGCCATTATGGTCGTAATCAGTGCAATGCCAGTTTTCCAGCATTTGTAAACAGTAGTGCTCAATAGTGTCGGACTTGAGGTTTTCCCAGGGCTCAGGTTCACCACCAAAAATCTCAAGTGAAAAATGTCCGGCAAGCCCTTCAGAGACCAGCGCCTCGCCCAGCGTTGAACCGTATCCTGGTCCTGTCCACCTTGCCGCATGGTGCAGTTCATGAGCAAACATACGTTCAATAGAGTGCGCATCGTTTTTGCAGAATGCGGGATTTTCAGGATCGACAGTTATGTAGATAACGCCCGCTTCAGGACAAAACCCTCCATGCCCTTTTTCAGGGATAACATAATTACCGGCCTTAACAACGACATCCAGTGAAGGAGTCGGCATCAACCTTGCAGCTTGTATGTAGGTATCAGTCAGTTTAGTTTTAAGCCATTCACAGTGAACGGTGAGTTTTTTATGAGCGTTCAGAAAATGGAATGTTATTTGAGGCATTTCTGTACCACTATAACGCGCAAGTCATTGACTGAATCTTAATCAACTCTCGACCACTCCGGCAAGCATAATCGGCAATGTGGTAACCTAACCAGTATAGCCGCCAGGTTCTGCTGAACTTTCGGAAGCCAGTTTACTCAGGAGTTCACCATGGAGATAATAACTCACAATGCCATCATTTATTCTCCCCCCTAAAGACTGATAAAAACGGTTTGCTCCGGCGTTTGATTTCTCGGCATTCCAGTTGATGCTTTGGCACTCATTTTCCAGAGCGAGTTTTGCAATAAAGCGCATCATAGATTTCCCTGTGCCTTTCCCTCTCTCATTCTGGGAGATATAAAGCTCTTTAACGTGCAACTGACCACTGTACCGGGGAGAAGGGTATAAAATACTGCAGCACGCCAGCCCAACAATATGAGCGTCGCAGCGAGCCCTGATCACCTGAGTACCGGACAGCTGACTGAACAGTCGATTGCGGAGGTAATTCTTCAATTGAGGTTCCTGAATGTTGCCCTTACCATAATAGTGTTCTTCCATCTCAGTAAAAATTTTTACCATGGTTTCCCATTCATGTAGCGGACACAGTTCTACTGTTACTTCCATGCTTGCTCCTTTTAGCTAATAAAGCGTCACAGATGTGTCAGGATTCTGCGCTATTGCAGCCCTTATCCGCAGTATTGATTTGTATGTGTATAATTTTAATAAACAGTCAGTCCGTCACATGGATTGAAAAAAATGGCTGATCGTATGAAATCATCGTCTAGACCAAAATGTTATCTGGTGTTTCACACAGCCGGGGCACAGAGCGGACGGATACGTGGCACTGGGGCTGCTATGAGCAAAGAACGAACTATGTTATATCCCCATTACAACCATTTTTTATAACTATAAACGTCATTATATTGATAAGTGGCGTATAAAGTGCACGGCATTGTTACTGAAAAAAGGTGTATTCACTATGAACCCCTATGAAAGACAGTACAGGCATTTGCGGGCAAAAGGAGCTGTTGCCTGGGCTGGCAATGGGTATCTAAGGGCAAAAAAACAGCAAGATAAAATCTTCCATTGGCTCAACTTACATCAATATTTACCCCAGCCGTTGCCGCAATACAGGTTGAGTGCATCCCACTGCTTCAGCAGGTATGAGAGCGCCTTCGCTGTAATGCCGGTGCGACGAAAACGCGTAAACATTTTATGTGTAGCGGAAGTACTGATATTGAGTTGCTCTGCGATTTCACGATAAGTCATCGCCTCATTAAATCGCAGGCTCAATGCTGTGAAAATCCAGGGTCTACTGGTGTAAGGCGTGTTTCTGTCCACGGTAGTGTCCATGTTCGCGAAAGTGTCCATGGTAGGAAACGCGGAAAAAAATAAAAGACGGTCTGAAGGTGTGCCGGTCAGCGAGTTAAAGGTATTAATAGCTTACTGGCGTGGCGGGTTTGACTGGCGTGCGCAGGAAAGCAGGCTTAACCGGCTTCCACAGTACGTCTGTACACTGGACTGTGGACAGGAAATCCATTTTATTCATAAAAAAGGCCGGGGTTCCACATGCCGGCCGTTGCTCATGATACACGACTGGCCCGGCTTGTTTACTGAGATGGAAGCGATCCTTCCTCTGCTGACCGACCCGGCCGCACACGGTGCGGGTGAACTGGACGCCTTTGAAGTGGTAGTTCCCTCATTGCCCGGCTATGGTTTTTCCCCGGCGCCCCGGAACAGCGGCACGGGGCTATATGAAATCGCCGGCATGTTCGCCGAGCTCATGGAAAAACTGGGATATGACAGTTTCTGTGCCCAAGGCGGCGATTGGGGTGCCCATATCACCAGCTGGCTGGCACACCGCTTCCCTGAGCGGGTCCAGGCCATACACCTTAATTTTCTGCCGGGCTCTTACTCGCCATATACCGGAAGCGATGCACCATTATCCCCCGCTGGGCAGGCTTTTCTGGATCGCCAACAGGCATGGTACAAACAGGAGGGCGGTTACAATCTTATCCAGGCTACGCTTGCCTGCCGCCTGAATGATTCGCCGGCCGGGCTGGCTGCATGGATTTATGAGAAACTGTATTTCTGGAGCGACTGGAAGCGCTCTTACGATGGCACGCTTATAAGCTGCTCGTACTGTGTTACGTTCCATATGGCTCATCTGGTGCTCCACCGCATCCCTAGACCATGAGCCCGACTCGATCAGTGAACTCCAGTCTATCGGACAAACAAAAAATAAAAGAATGGCGTTCCCACCCCGTCCTGGGTGGGAATCAACCATTAACGATTACCTGCTGATGAATTAATAAGCTGATCAATATGATCAGCATACCACTGCATCATCTCCCGCCTTCCGTCCAGATATTGCGCATGGTTATACGTCCCACGAATTGAGTTTTTATCAACGTGAGCCAGTTGCAGCTCGATCCAAGCGGAATTAAAACCCTGTTCATGGAGGATGGTACTCATCGTGTGGCGAAAACCATGCCCAGTTGCCCTTCCCCCATAGCCAATACGCCGAATTAATACATTCAACGACATATCACTGATCGGTTTAACTTTTTCAAGTCTTCCAGGAAAAACATACAAATAGGCATTTGTCATCGTTTTGAGCTCCTCCAGAATAGCCAAGGCTTGTCGAGACAGAGGAACAACGTGAGGACGACGCATTTTCATTCGTTCTTCGGGAACATTCCAGAGATTGTTTTCAAAATCAAACTCTGACCATTCCGCCTTACGCAATTCACCAGGACGCGTCCCTGTTAGGATAAGCAGCTTCATGGCGAGCTTAACGAGGATATTACCGGTATACGCTTGAAGAAAAGTAAGAAAATCAGGCAATTCTGTTGCCTGCAGGTGCGGATAATTCACCTTTTTATGTGGCATCATCACACTTGCGAGATCTGGAGCCGGATTAGATAGCGCACGTCCTGTTGCGATTGCGTATTTCCAGACTTCACCGCAGCGCTGACGAACCTTTCGCATCTTCTCTGTAGCCCCCCTTTTTTCAAGACGGGATAAAACTCCCATTAATTCCATAGGGGTAATAGAATCAATCGGGCGATGACCTATATAAGGGAAAACGTCTTTCTCAAACGTTGCGATCATTTCAGTCCGATAAGACTCAGCCCAAAGATCATAGCGCCGTTGATACCATTCCCTTGCAATAGATTCAAAAGTGTTATTGAGTTTATCTTGCTGGGACAGTTTCTTTTCTTTGCGAATATCACTTGGGTTGATACCTGCGGCTAATAAGTCCCGTGCCTCGTCGCGTTTACTTCGGGCTTCAGATAAAGAAACTTTTGGGTAAGTTCCCAAGGACAACATTTTAGCTTTACCTTCATAACGGTAACGAAACCGCCAGCCCTTTGAACCATTGGGTTCTATCTGTAGCGATAATCCGTTACCGTCTGCTTTGGTATACGTTTTATCGGCAGGCTTCGCACGGCGTATCTCAAGGTCTGTGAGGGGCATATGTATAGTTTTCTCCTCTGAAATCGTCCTGTGTGTATAGTTTCAGAGTGTATAGGAAATGCTATACACATTTCTATACAACATCGGCTCTTGATTTGGAGTAACTCTGGTTGAATTGAGTTGATGAAAAAATGGATAAAAACTGTGTTAAATCAGCAGTAAGTTGAATTACGTGGAGTTCTGTAGAATTGAAAATGGAGCGGGCGAAGGGAATCGAACCCTCGTATAGAGCTTGGGAAGCTCTCGTTCTACCATTGAACTACGCCCGCTTTGAGGTGCGTAAGGCATTATAGACCTTACGCACCTTCATACAAGCCTATTCGCAACTAACCGGCGATAAAATAATCACTTAGCACTTCGGCTTACTGCCGGGAGCAGGAAGATAACGCTGCGGATCGATGGCCGTCGCCTTGTAGCGAATCTGGAAGTGCAGCTTCACCGTATCCGTTCCCGTGCTGCCCATGGTGGCAATCTTCTGCCCCGCCTTCACGTTCTGCCCATTGTTGACCAGCATCGTGTCGTTGTGCGCATAGGCCGTGATGTAGTCTTCGCCATGCTTAATCATGATCAGGTTACCGTAGCCGCGCAGCTGGTTACCGACGTAAACCACCTTCCCGGCCCCGGAGGCATAAACCGGCGTACCGCGCGCAGCGGCGATATCAATCCCCTTGTTGCCACCTTCAGAGAGTGAGTATGGGGCGATCACTTTACCGCTGGCAGGCCAAATCCAGCACCGCTGTCCAACCGGCGGCCATGACGATTGCGGCACCTGATAGGATGGCGTCACTTTGGCGGTTTTGCCTTTCGAAGAGGATTTTTTCCCCGAGGACGATCCGCCGCTCACCTTCAGCTGCTGACCCACCTCGATGGTGTAGGGCGGAGAAAGATTATTCAGCCGCGCCAAATCCTTCACGCTGGTCCCCGTTGCGCGCGAAATCCGGTACAGGGTATCCCCGCGCTTAACGGTGTAGACCGAACCGGAATAGCTGCCCATATCCGACGACTTGCTTCCTGAACAGCCCGCCAGGAATAGCGTCAGCATCAGGCAAATAGTGGCGGTGATGGGGTTTCTCGTCAGGCTTCCTGCAAACAAAACAGATCCTCGGTCAGCGTGAATGGCGCACTATGATAACAGCCAAAATGAAGATGGGTCATGCCCTTTTCCGCTCTACGAGCCAAACCGTTCGTATAAGAATGCCGTATAATGAACCGGCTGATGGTGCTGAACCATTCGGCGTTTTGGCACTGGAGCATCAATGAGTATTCAAGAACACGTTATTTTGGTAAACGACCAGGGAATGGTGATTGGCACTCAGGAAAAATATGCCGCGCATACGTTACATACCCCGCTGCACCTGGCTTTCTCTTCCTGGCTTTTCAACGCCGAAGGCGAGTGTCTGATCACCCGACGCGCATTAAGCAAAAAAGCCTGGCCGGGCGTCTGGACAAACTCCGTCTGCGGGCACCCGCAGTCGGGTGAAAAGACGGAAGAGGCCATTATCCGCCGCTGCCGCTTTGAAGTGGGCGCTGAGCTGACCGATATCACCGCCGTCGCCCCTGAGTTTCGCTATCGGGAAACAGACCCGTCCGGGATCGTGGAAAACGAAATTTGCCCGGTATTCGCCGCCCGCATTACCAACGACGTAACAATAAACGTAGAAGAAGTAATGGACTATCAGTGGGTTGAACTGGACGCGCTATTCCGCGCGCTGGACGCGACGCCCTGGGCCTTTAGCCCATGGATGGTCATGGAAGCGAAGACCGCCCGCGAAAAACTCAAAGCCTTCGCGACGCAATAAAAAAGCCCCTTTCGGGGCTTTTTTGCATCTTAACGCCTTACTTCACCGGGCGCATCGCCGGGAAGAGGATCACGTCGCGGATGGTGTGGCTGTTGGTGAACAGCATCACCATACGGTCGATACCAATACCCAGACCCGCCGTTGGCGGCAGGCCGTGCTCCAGCGCGGTCACGTAGTCTTCGTCGAAGAACATCGCTTCGTCGTCGCCTGCCGCTTTCGCGTCAACCTGATCCTGGAAGCGCTGGGCCTGGTCTTCCGCATCGTTCAGCTCGCTAAAGCCGTTGCCGATTTCGCGGCCGCCGATGAAGAATTCGAAGCGGTCGGTGATTTCCGGATTCTGGTCATTACGACGCGCCAGCGGAGAGACTTCAGCCGGATATTCGGTGATGAAGGTCGGCTGAATCAGGTGCGCTTCGGCCACTTCTTCGAAGATCTCGGTCACGATACGGCCCAGACCCCAGCTCTTCTCAACCTTGATACCGATGCTTTCCGCGATCGCTTTCGCAGAGTCGAAGTTATCCAGATCCGCCATATTGGTTTCCGGACGGTACTTTTTGATCGCTTCGCGCATGGTCAGTTTTTCGAACGGCTTGCCGAAGTCGAAAACTTCTTCACCGTAAGGGACCTGCGTGGTGCCCAGAATATCCTGCGCCAGGGTACGGAAGAGGGATTCGGTCAGCTCGATCAGATCTTTGTAATCCGCATACGCCATATAGAGTTCCATCATGGTGAACTCTGGGTTATGGCGAACGGAGATACCTTCGTTACGGAAGTTACGGTTGATCTCGAACACGCGATCGAAGCCACCGACCACCAGACGCTTCAGATACAGCTCCGGCGCGATACGCAGGTACATGTCCAAGTCCAGGGCGTTGTGATGGGTGATGAACGGACGCGCAGACGCGCCGCCAGGGATCACCTGCATCATTGGGGTTTCCACTTCCATAAAGTCGCGGTTCACCATGAACTGGCGGATACCGGCCATGATCTGGGAGCGAATTTTGAAGGTCTTGCGGGATTCATCGTTAGAGATGAGATCCAGATAGCGCTGACGATAGCGCGCTTCCTGATCCTGCAGGCCGTGGAATTTGTCCGGCAGCGGGCGCAGGGCTTTGGTCAGCAGACGCAGCTCGGTGCAGTGGATAGACAGTTCACCGGTTTTGGTTTTGAACAGCTTACCTTTCGCGCCCAGGATATCGCCCAGGTCCCACTTCTTGAACTGCTCGTTGTAGATGCCTTCCGGCAGGTCGTCACGGGAAACGTACAGCTGAATGCGGCCGCCCACGTCCTGCAGGGTCACGAAGGAGGCTTTACCCATGATACGACGGGTCATCATGCGGCCTGCAACGGCCACTTCAACGTTCAGCGCCTCCAGCTCTTCGTTCTCTTTAGCGTCGAAGTCTGCGTGCAGTTGGTCTGAGGTATGGTCACGACGAAAATCGTTCGGGAACGGTACGCCCTGCTCGCGCAGCGCTGCCAGCTTCTCGCGGCGGGTTTTCAGTTCGTTGTTAAGATCGACTACCGCGTCAGCGCCCTGTGCTTGTTGTTCAGACATGTTGGTTCCTCATAACCCTGCTTTCAAACTTGCTTCGATAAATTGGTCCAGGCTGCCGTCCAGCACCGCCTGCGTGTTGCGGGTTTCAACCCCGGTACGCAGGTCTTTGATGCGGGAGTCATCAAGGACGTAAGAACGGATCTGGCTGCCCCAACCGATGTCGGACTTGTTGTCTTCCATCGCCTGTTTCTCAGCATTTTTCTTCTGCATCTCCAGCTCATAAAGCTTCGCTTTCATCTGCTTCATGGCCTGGTCTTTGTTCTTATGCTGGGAACGGTCGTTCTGGCACTGTGTTACCAGCCCGGTTGGAATGTGGGTAATACGCACCGCAGATTCCGTACGGTTAACGTGCTGACCACCCGCGCCGGATGCGCGATAAACGTCAATACGCAGGTCCGCCGGGTTAATTTCGATATCAATATCTTCATCAACTTCCGGATAGACAAACGCGGAGCTGAAGGAGGTATGACGACGACCGCCGGAGTCGAACGGGCTCTTACGCACCAGGCGGTGAACGCCGGTTTCGGTACGCAGCCAGCCGTAGGCGTAGTCACCGATGATCTTGATGGTAACGGATTTCAGACCCGCCACTTCACCTTCAGACTCTTCGATAATTTCGGTTTTGAAGCCGCGCGCTTCGGCCCAACGCAGGTACATACGCGTCAGCATGCTGGCCCAGTCCTGCGCTTCGGTACCGCCAGAACCCGCCTGAATATCGAGATAGCAGTCAGCGCTGTCGTATTCGCCGGAGAACATACGACGGAATTCCAGCTGCGCCAGCTTCTCTTCCAGCACGTCGAGTTCTGCCACGGCTTCGTTAAAGGTCTCTTCGTCGTCGGCTTCGACGGCCAGCTCCAGCAAACCGGAAACATCTTCCAGCCCCTGGGCCATTTGATCCAGCGTATCTACGATAGCTTCGAGAGAGGAACGCTCTTTACCCAGCGCCTGTGCGCGTTCAGGTTCGTTCCAGACGTCCGGCTGTTCCAGCTCGGCGTTTACTTCTTCAAGACGCTCTTTCTTGGCATCGTAGTCAAAGATACCCCCTAAGAACGTCGGAGCGCTCCGTGAGGTCCTGAATACGGTTTTTTACCGGATTAATTTCAAACATGGTCTGTTTTCTTTTATGGACTTGTCAAAATGCGGTGATAAGAGCGGGATTGTACCGAATCCACGCCCTTTTTTATAGAGATTACTGCCGCTAAATTGGCCAGATATTGTCGATGATGATCTGAAGGGTGCGGTTACCGCGAAACTCGTTGATGTCCAGTTTGTACGCCAGTTCGACCTCGCGCACGCCGTTGTCCGGCCATACCGTCGTGTCCACGTTGAAGGCAATACCGTCCAGCAGCGGGCCGCCGCCCACGGGCTCAACCATCACCTTAAGATGACGTTCGCCGACGATACGCTGCTGCAGCAGGCGGAAGCGCCCGTCGAACAGCGGTTCCGGGAACATCTGCCCCCAGGGGCCGGCATCACGCAGCATTTGCGCGACGTCCATGGTCATTTCCGCCGCCGACAATGGCCCATCGGACACCACTTCCCCCTGCAGCAGGGCCGGGTCAATCCAGTCGGTGACCAGTTCACCAAACAGCCGCTGGAACTCGTCGAACTTCGCCTCTTCCAGCGACAGGCCCGCCGCCATCGCATGGCCGCCGAACTTGATCATCAGCCCCGGATGCAGCGTATCAAGACGCTCAAGCGCATCGCGCATGTGCAGACCCTGAATCGAACGGCCAGAGCCTTTCAGCGTGCCGTCGCCCGCGGGGGCGAACGCGATCACCGGACGGTGGAAACGCTCTTTAATGCGCGACGCCAGAATGCCGACCACGCCCTGATGCCACTCGGGGTGGTACATTGCCAGCCCGCCCGGCATCGTGTCGCCGCTGCGCTCAAGTTTTTCGCACAGGGTCAGCGCTTCGGCCTGCATCCCCTGCTCAATCTCTTTACGGGTCTGGTTCAGCGCGTCCAGCTCGTTGGCCAGCACGCGCGCTTCACCGATGTTGTCGCACAGCAGCAGCGCCACGCCGACGGACATATCGTCCAGCCTTCCCGCCGCGTTCAGGCGCGGCCCGAGGGCAAAGCCCAAATCGCTTGCCGCCAGCTTGAGCGGATCGCGGTTGGCTATCTCCAGCAGCGCCTTGATCCCCGGACGGCACTTGCCCGCGCGAATGCGGCTTAGGCCCTGCCAGGTCAAAATGCGGTTATTGGTGTCGAGCGCCACCACGTCTGCGACGGTGCCCAGCGCCACCAGGTCGAGATATTCGGCCAGGTTCGGTACGGCAATACCGCGGGATTCGAACCAGCCCTTATCGCGAAGCAGGGTACGCAGCGCCAGTATCAGATAAAACGCCACGCCTACGCCCGCGAGGGATTTCGAGGGAAAATCGCAGTCGCGCAGGTTGGGGTTAATAATCGCGTCGGCGTCAGGCAGCGTTTCACCCGGCAGGTGGTGATCGGTGACCAGCACCGGGATCCCCAGCGCGTGGGCGCGATCGACACCCGCATGGGAAGAGATCCCGTTGTCGACGGTCATGATCATCTGCGCACCGCGGGCGTGGGCCTGATCGACCACTTCCGGGCTGAGGCCATAGCCGTCTTCAAAACGGTTTGGCACAAGATACGTAACGTTATCGCAGCCCAGCGCGCGCAGGCTGAGCACGCTCAGCGCGGTGCTGGTTGCGCCGTCGGCGTCGAAATCCCCTACCACCACGATCCGCGTTCCCTCACGCAGCGCGTTGTAGAGCATCTCAGCGGCTTTTTCGATGCCGCTCAGCTGCTGCCAGGGCAGCATCCCTTTCACGCTGCGCTCAAGGTCTTCAGCGCGACGCACGCCGCGGCTGGCGTAGAGCCGCTTCAGCAGTGCCGGGAGATCGTCTGGCAAATCAACCGGTTCAACCGCCTCGCGGCGGCGTAATTTTATCGGGGCTTTCACGCGGATTATTTACCACCAAACTGTTTCTGGTGCGCGTCGAGGAACTCTTTCATCTCTTTCGGTCCCTGATAGCCCGGAACGACATAGCCGTTGCTCAGGACAATCGCAGGCGTACCGCTCACGCCAAACTGCACGCCCAGCGCGTAGTGGTTAGCGATATCAATGTCGCAGGAGGCTGGCTTAACGCCTTTGCCGCTCATCGCGTCGTCAAACGCCTTGTTGCGGTCTTTCGCACACCAGATAGCCTTCATGTCCTGCTCTGGCTGGCTCTGCACGCCCGCGCGCGGGAAGGCCAGGTAGCGCACGGTAATGCCCAGCGCGTTGTAGTCTTTCATCTCTTCATGCAGCTTATGGCAATAGCCGCAGGTGATGTCGGTGAAGACGGTAATGACGTGTTTTTCCTGCGCCGCTTTATAGACGATCATCTCTTTTTCGAGCGCGTTCAGGTTTTTCATCAACAGCTGGTTGGTCACGTTGACCGGCTGCGCGCCGCTCACGTCGTACATCGGCCCCTGAATAATGTGCTTGCCGTCTTCGGTGACGTACAGCACGCCGCTGTTGGTCAGCACCGTTTTCATGCCGGCAATCGGTGCAGGCTGAATATCGCTGCCGGTAACGCCAAGCTTAGCCAGCGACTGTTTGATGGCGGCGTCGTCCGCATGGGCGAAACCGGTAAAGGAGGCTGCCAGCAGGGTGAACAGCGCAAAAGTCTTTTTCATAGTTGATCCTGTTACAATTCGTCGGCACTCACGCGCGAGGGTGGTGCTGTTGGTGTAGCTGCCGCAGGCGTTCCGTCGCGACATGGGTGTAAATTTGCGTCGTAGAAAGATCGCTGTGCCCCAGCAGCATCTGCACCACGCGTAAATCGGCGCCGTGGTTTAACAGATGCGTCGCGAAGGCGTGACGCAATACGTGCGGCGAAAGCTTTTCACTGTCGATACCCGCCAGTGTGGCGTAATGCTTGATGCGATGCCAGAACGTTTGCCGCGTCATCTGCTGGGCGCGCTGGCTCGGAAACAGGACGTCAATAGACACCCCGTTGAGCAACCACGGGCGACCGTGCTCCAGATACGTTTCCAGCCAGTAAACCGCCTCTTCACCCAGCGGCACCAGCCTTTCCTTGTTTCCTTTACCAATGACGCGCACCACGCCCTGACGCAGGCTGATGTCGCTCATGGTCAGCCCAACCAGTTCCGAAACGCGCAGGCCGGTAGCATACAATAGCTCAAGCATGGCTTTATCGCGTAACTCCAGCGGCAGGTCAACTGCCGGTGACTGTAATAATCTCTCAACTTGTGCTTCGCTGAGATCTTTCGGCAGCCGCTGCGGGAGCTTAGGGGAGGCCAGCAGCGCGCTGGGATCGTCTTCACGAATCTTCTCACGGTAGAGATGCTGGAACAGCCGACGCATGGCGCTGAGCAAGCGTGCGGAACTGGTGGCTTTGTAGCCCCCCGCGATACGTTCCCCAAGCAGCGCCTGCAGGTCGTCATGCTGCGCGCTCGCAAGGGATAACCCCCGGTGTGCCAGCCACTCCACCAGCATGGTGAGGTCGCGACGATAGGCGCTGAGGGTATTCTCGGCCAGATTTTTCTCCAGCCACAGCGCGTCGAGAAACTGTTCGATCAGTGCGAGATCCTTTTCCACATCAGCCCCTTTGATTCTGCAGTCAGGCCATTATGCCTGATTGCGACCGGTTTCTGGTACACTACGCGCAAAGTCAACGCAAGAATTGAGATAGTTACGCGATGAATATTGGTCTGTTCTATGGTTCCAGCACCTGCTACACCGAAATGGCGGCAGAGAAAATTCGCGACATCATTGGTCCGGAACTGGTGACGTTGCATAACCTGAAAGATGACGCGCTTACGCTGATGGAGCAGTATGACGTGCTGATCCTCGGCATCCCGACCTGGGATTTCGGTGAGATACAGGAAGACTGGGAGGCTATCTGGGACCAGCTTGATGCGCTCAACCTCGACGGCAAAATCATTGCCATGTACGGCATGGGGGATCAGCTGGGTTACGGGGAATGGTTCCTGGACGCGCTCGGCATGCTGCATGACAAGCTGGCGCCGAAAGGGGTATCGTTTATCGGCTACTGGCCAACCGAAGGTTACGAGTTCACCAGTAAAAAACCGATTATTGCCGACGGCGAGCTGTTTGTTGGACTCGCGCTGGATGAAACCAACCAGTACGATCTCAGCGATGAACGCCTGCAAACCTGGTGCGAGCAGATTCTGGGCGAAATGGCGGAAAAGTTTAGCTAACGCGCATTATCCCTGCGTCGTCTGTTGTAACAGCATCCGGCGCAGGTCTCGCCACTCCGCGGCATCCATACTGTCGGCCGCCAGCCACAGATGCTGGCAGCGCCCGCCCTCCACGTTGCGTAACCGTAACATCATGCCGTAGTTGAGCATCCATGGCATACCGAGAATATCCCACTCTTTCCCCTGCCAGCGCAGGCGGGAATCCATCAGTAACTTAATTTCTCCCTGACGGGCATTTATGCGACGCTGACTACGTACGCTGTCAAAAACGACAAACGACAGTAACAGCAGCCACAGCGGCGTATAGCTCAGCGGCCACGGCATCAGTAACACAAAGGCCGCAACCAGGCCGTGGAGCAATAAAGACATCCACTGCGAGCGCCACGAGACGCGAAGATCAGATTGCCACAGGACCACGTTCCCGATTCCGTGTTTGAATTAATTGCACCATCCGTTGCAACTCGGTGTCGGCGGGTTTGCCATGGTTCATCAGCCAGTTGAACAAATCCGGATCGTCAGACTCAAGCAGGCGAACAAACAGACGCTTATCCTCATCGCTTAAGGTGTCGTACTCATATTCGAAGAAAGGCATGATGGAGATATCAAGTTCACGCATGCCGCGACGGCACGCCCAGTGAATACGGGCCTTGTTGTTAATATCCATGTTCAGTTTCCTGCATTACGTTTGGCACAGTCGGTACCCCGTTCAATGTTCTTTATTTCTCTACGGGAACACCAGCTAGTGTAACGTGTTTTTGACCGTTTCATTACTGGAATATTGCGATCGCCGAGCTGGCTTCCAGAATAATCCCTACAAAGACAGCGGATTACATTACTTTGCGTGGCGCTACGCATAACCGGTTGATGGCACAAATGGCCTGCTGAAAGCGCTTGCATTGCCTGCAGGCTCTTTTACCATTAGGCATTATCAAAGCGTTAAGCAATTCAGGATATCGTTATGGCCTTTACACCATTTTCTCCTCGCCAGCCCGCCGCCTCTGCGCGTCTGCCGCTGACGCTTATTTCTCTTGATGACTGGGCGCTGGCAACGCTCACCGGGGCCGACGCCGAAAAATACCTGCAGGGCCAGGTAACTGCCGACGTCAGCCAGATGACCGAACATCAGCACCTGCTGGCCGCCCACTGCGACCCCAAAGGTAAAATGTGGAGCAACCTGCGTCTTTTCCGCCGTCAGGACGGTTTTGCCTTTATTGAGCGCCGCAGTCTGCAGGAGGCCCAGCTAAAAGAGCTGAAAAAGTACGCGGTCTTCTCAAAAGTGACCATTGCGCCAGACGACGAACATGTCCTGCTGGGTGTGGCCGGTTTCCAGGCGCGTGCGGCGCTGAAAAATCTCTTCAGCGAACTGCCGGATGCCGAAAAGCAGGTGGTCAGCGAAGGCGCAACCTCCATCCTGTGGTTTGAACACCCGGCTGAGCGTTTTCTGTTAGTCACGGATGCCGATACCGCCGAACGCGTGACCGAGGCGCTTCGCGGCGAGGCGCAGCTCAATAACAGTCAGCAGTGGCTGGCCCTGAACATCGAAGCGGGTCTGCCAATCATTGACGCCGCAAACAGCGCGCAGTTTATTCCTCAGGCAACCAACCTGCAGGCGCTGGGGGGCATCAGCTTTAAAAAAGGCTGCTACACCGGCCAGGAAATGGTCGCGCGCGCGAAATTCCGCGGGGCAAATAAGCGTGCATTATGGACGCTGGCGGGCCATGCCAGCCGAGTACCTGAAGCGGGTGAAGATTTAGAGCTGAAGATGGGTGAAAACTGGCGCCGTACCGGCACCGTGTTAGCCGCCGTTCAGCTGGATGATGGCCGTCTGCTGGTGCAGGCAGTAATGAACAACGACATGGAAGCCGACAGCGTGTTCCGCGTGCGTGATGATGTGAACACGCTTAGCATCGAGCCGCTGCCGTATTCACTGGAAGAGTGATGCCGTATCGCCCGGTGGCGCTGCGCTTACCGGGCCTACCGATCGTGTAGGTCGGGTCAGGCGAAGCCGCCACCCGACAACAAGCTACGCCTGCCCTACATACAAATAAATTGCCAAAAAGTGGCACACGCTCCCGCCCAGCACAAAACCGTGCCAGATGGCATGGTTATAGGGGATGCGCTTGCAGACGTAGAAAATCACGCCGAGCGAGTACACCACGCCGCCTAAGGCCAGAAGCGTCACGCCCCCTATCGACAGTTTGATGGCCAGTTGATACACCACAATCAGCGACAGCCAGCCCATGGTCAGATAGGTGACCAGCGACAGCACCTTAAACCGGTGCGCGATGGTCAGCTTAAACAGGATCCCCAGCAGCGCCAGGCTCCAGATAACAATCATCAGGCCGCGCGACAGCGGCGAGTTGAGCCCCACCAGCAGAAACGGCGTGTAGGTACCTGCAATAAGAAGATAGATAGCGCAGTGGTCAAATTTCTTGAGCCACGTCTTGGCCCGCTGATGCGGGATCGCGTGGTACAGCGTCGACGCGAGGAACAGCAGGATCATACTCCCGCCATACAGGCTGTAGCTGGTAATGGCCATTGCGCTGGCATTGGCGTCCACCGCCTGAACCAGCAATAACACTAAACCGACAATCCCAAACACCAGGCCAATGCCGTGGCTGATGCTGTTGGCTATTTCCTCAGCCAGTGAATATCCCTGTGCGATTAATGGTCTGCTCACCATACAAAACTCCGGGAAAACTAAAGATGATTATTCATCGCATAGCTATGCTAACTGAGAATGATTCCAGTGAACACCTGTTAGCTAAAATAATTTCACTTCGGGATTTATACCTAAAAATCATAGATATAAATAAATTTTTCACCTAACAATTGTTCACATAAAAATTTAATCATTATGAATCAAGGGCATAAAAATGGATCCTGCCCTCTGGCTGCATGTTATGATGTGACGATGTGTTCAGAATGAGAGTTATGCCACTGTGAGTATGTTCAGCCACGCGGCCATTGCCAGTCTCAATAATCTGGAAATGATGGTCTACAACTATGTCATCAAAAACCGTGACAAAGTGATGTACATGACCATCCGCGAGCTGGCGGATGCGGCTGGCGTCTCAACGACGACCATTCTGCGCTTTTGCCGCAAGCTAAACTGCGAGGGGTATTCTGAATTTCGCGTGCGCTTTAAGCTTTATCTTGAACAGAACGAGCCCCAGCAGGCGAACTTCGGTGCCAGCGAAATTATCAGCTTCTTTAAAAGCGTGAATAATGAAGAGTTCGACGCGTTATTGGATGATGCGGTAGATATTATTCTATCGTCAGAACGCATTATATTTGTCGGTGCCGGAACCTCCGGATCGCTGGCAAAATATGGCGCGCGTTTCTTTTCGAATATCGGGAAATTCAGTAACCATATTGATGACCCTTATTTCCCGGTCACCAATGATATGGCGAAAAATGCGCTGGCAATTGTGCTTTCCGTCTCGGGCGAGACCGAAGAGATCCTGCGCTTCGCCAGCCAGTTTAGCCTTCATCACTGCAAGGTGCTCTCCATTACCAGCCACGAGCACTCGCGTCTCGCCAAACTGGCGGACTTTAATCTTTCCTGGCATGTCCCACAGACGCGTATTGCAGGCGTCTATGACATTACCACGCAAATTCCCGTCATTTATATTCTGGAGTCTCTCGGACGTAAACTGGCGAAGAAACTCACAGAATAAAACACCCTGTTTTTTAGATGTGACAAATCACATTACGCACACCTTGTTATATCGTGACATTTAATTTCGCTTTGCTAGACTCGATGCCAATAAGCCATTTATTGAGAATAGCAGCGATGAAAAAATTAACCTTACCAAAAGATTTTTTATGGGGTGGCGCGGTTGCCGCTCACCAGGTTGAAGGCGGCTGGAACAAAGGCGGCAAAGGGCCAAGCATTTGTGACGTATTAACCGGCGGCGCGCACGGCGTGCCGCGCGAAATCACGCAGGACGTGGTGCCGGGGAAATACTATCCAAACCACGAGGCCATCGACTTCCACGGCCACTACAAAGAAGACATCAAGCTGTTTGCCGAGATGGGCTTCAAATGCTTCCGCACCTCTATCGCCTGGACGCGCATCTTCCCGAACGGTGATGAAACCCAGCCAAACGAAGAAGGGCTGAAGTTTTACGACGACATGTTCGATGAGCTGCTGAAATACAACATCGAACCGGTGATCACCCTCTCCCACTTCGAAATGCCGCTGCACCTGGTGAAGGAGTACGGCAGCTGGACCAACCGTAAAGTGGTCGATTTCTTTGTGCGCTTCGCGGAAGTGGTCTTCGAGCGCTATAAAAACAAGGTCAAATACTGGATGACCTTCAACGAAATCAACAACCAGCGTAACTGGCGTGCCCCGCTGTTTGGCTACTGCTGCTCGGGCGTGGTCTATACCGAACATGAAAACCCGGAAGAGACCATGTACCAGGTCCTTCACCACCAGTTTGTGGCCAGCGCCCTGGCGGTGAAAGCGGCACGCCGCATTAACCCGGAGATGAAGGTCGGCTGCATGCTGGCGATGGTGGCGCTCTATCCGTTCTCCTGCAAACCGGAAGACGTAATGTTCGCCCAGGAATCCATGCGCGAGCGCTACGTCTTTACCGACGTCCAGCTGCGCGGTTACTACCCGTCCTACGTGCTGAACGAGTGGGAGCGCCGCGGGTTCTCCATCAAAATGGAAGCGGGCGACGAGCAGATCCTGCGTGAAGGTACCTGCGACTACTTAGGCTTCAGCTACTACATGACCAACGCGGTGAAAGCGGAAGGCGGCACCGGCGATGCGATTTCCGGCTTCGAAGGCAGCGTGCCGAACCCGCACGTGAAGGCATCCGACTGGGGCTGGCAGATTGACCCGGTAGGCCTGCGCTATTCCCTGTGCGAACTGTACGAGCGTTACCAGAAGCCGCTGTTTATCGTGGAGAACGGCTTCGGCGCCTACGATAAGGTGGAAGAAGACGGCAGCATCAACGACGACTATCGCATCGACTACCTGCGCGCCCACGTGGAAGAGATGATCAAAGCCGTGACGCACGACGGCGTGGATCTGATGGGCTATACGCCGTGGGGCTGCATCGACTGCGTGTCGTTCACCACCGGCCAGTACAGCAAGCGCTACGGCTTTATCTACGTGAACAAGCACGACGACGGCACGGGCGACATGTCCCGCTCCCGTAAAAAGAGCTTCAACTGGTATAAGGAAGTGATTGCCAGCAACGGCGAGACGCTGTGATTTTTGCCCGGTGGCGCTGCGCTTACCGGGCCTACACGAACAGCAGGCCGGGTAAGGCGAAGCCGCCACCCGGCTTTTATTTCCCGCCCGCCAGCTCTATAAAACTGCCCGTGACGTACGACGCCTTCTCGCTCAGCAGCCAGACAATCGCCTGCGCCACCTCTTCCGGCTGGCCGCCGCGCTGCATCGGCAGCAATGATTTCACGCGATCCACCCGCCCCGGCTCTCCGCCTGAGGCATGGATATCGGTATAGATCAGCCCCGGACGGACGCAGTTGACGCGAATACCCTGCGCCGCCACCTCCAGCGCTAACCCGGTTGTCAGCGAATCCACCGCGCCTTTAGAGGCCGCGTAGTCAACATATTCACCCGGCGCCCCCAGACGAGATGCGGCAGATGAGACATTCACTATCGCCCCACCCTTCCCGCCATGCTTGAAGGACATGCGCTTTACCGCTTCCCGGCAGCAGAGGAAGTAGCCCGTGACGTTGGTCGCCAGGACGCGGTTAATACGCTCGGCGGAGAGATTCTCGATAGTGGATTGCTCAAACAGGATCCCCGCATTATTAACCAGCGCGGTCAGCGGCTCGCCTTCCCGATCGAGGCTGTCAAACATCGCCAGCACCTGGGCCTCATCGCTAATGTCTGCACGCAGGGCAAATGCTTTTCCACCCGCCTCAACGATCTGGCTGATGACGTCCTTTGCGGCTTTGATATTGTGGTGATAATTCACCGCCACGGTATAGCCTTCGCGGGCTAGCTGCAGCGCGGTGGCTTTACCGATGCCGCGGCTGGCGCCGGTGACCAGTGCAATTGCCATTTTCTTCTCCCAATAAAAAAGCCGGGTGGCGGCTTCGCCTTACCCGGCCTACATGACTACACCAATAATATTACTGGTATTCGCTCATCGGTACGCAGGAGCAGAACAGGTTACGGTCGCCGTAGACGTCGTCGAGACGCTTCACGGTCGGCCAGTACTTGTTCGCCACGCCTGCCGGGAAGACCGCCAGCTCGCGGGAATAGCCGTGGTTCCACTCTGCCACCATCTCGTGCTGAGTGTGCGGAGCGTTGACCAGCGGGTTATCTTCCAGCGTCCACTCGCCGTCCTGCACGCGGTCGATTTCCATGCGGATAGCCAGCATCGCGTCGATGAAGCGGTCCAGCTCGGCTTTGCTTTCAGATTCCGTTGGCTCCACCATCAGCGTGCCCGCCACCGGGAACGACATGGTTGGCGCGTGGAAGCCGTAGTCGATCAGACGCTTGGCGATATCCAGCTCGCTGATACCCGTCGCGTCTTTAAGAGGACGAATATCGAGGATGCACTCGTGCGCCACGCGACCGTCACGGCCGGTGTAGAGGATCGGGAAGGCAGACTTCAGGCGCGTCGCAATGTAGTTGGCGTTCAGGATCGCCACTTGGCTCGCCTGCTTCAGCCCTTCTGCGCCCATCATGCGGATGTACATCCAGCTGATTGGCAGGATAGAGGCGCTGCCGAACGGTGCCGCTGAAACCGCGCCCTGACGGGTCAGCATGCCTTCAATTTGCACCACGCTGTGGCCCGGCACGAAAGGCGCCAGGTGCGCTTTCACGCCGATAGGACCCATGCCCGGGCCGCCGCCGCCGTGCGGAATGCAGAAGGTTTTGTGCAGGTTGAGGTGAGATACGTCCGCGCCGATAAAGCCCGGAGAGGTAATGCCCACCTGAGCGTTCATGTTCGCACCGTCGAGGTAAACCTGGCCGCCAAACTGGTGCACCACTTCACACACTTCGCGGATGGTTTCTTCGTATACGCCGTGGGTGGACGGATAGGTCACCATGATGCAGGAGAGCTTGTCGCCCGCCTGCTCGGCTTTCGCACGCAGGTCAGCCAGGTCGATGTTGCCGTTCTTATCGCACGCCACCACCACCACTTCCATGCCCGCCATCTGGGCAGAGGCCGGGTTGGTGCCGTGGGCGGAGCTTGGGATCAGGCAGATATCGCGGTGGCCTTCGTTGCGGCTTTCGTGATAGTGGCGGATCGCCAGCAGGCCCGCGTATTCGCCCTGCGCGCCGGAGTTCGGCTGCATGCAGAGCGCGTCATAACCGGTCAGCTTCACCAGCCAGTCGGAAAGCTGGTTGATCATCACATGATACCCTTCCGCCTGCTCTGGCGGGCAGAACGGGTGCAGCTCGGAGAATTCAGGCCAGGTGATGGGGATCATCTCTGCCGCAGCGTTGAGCTTCATGGTACAGGAGCCCAGCGGGATCATCGCCTGGTTCAGCGCCAGATCCTTGCGCTCCAGAGAGTGCATATAGCGCATCATCTCGGTTTCGCTGTGATAGCGGTTGAACACCGGATGCGTCAGGATCGCGTCATTGCGCAGCATGCTCTCCTGAATGGAGCGGCTGTCGAGCGCGACCTCTTTGTCGAGCGCGTCAATGTCCAGGCCGTGCGCGTCACCCAGCAGGACGCTGCACAGGTTCAGGATATCGTCGCGGGTGGTGCTTTCATCCAGCGTAATGCCGACGGCGTTGTGGATGTCGCTGCGCAGGTTGATCTTTGCCGCGTCCGCGCGCGCCAGCACGGCCGCTTTGTCCGCCACGTCCACGCACAGCGTGTCGAAGTAGTGGGCATGGCGCAGCTTAAGGCCCTTCTGCTGCAGGCCGCAGGCCAGAATATCGGCCAGGCGGTGAATGCGGCTGGCAATACGCTTCAGGCCCGCCGGGCCGTGGAACACGGCGTACAGGCTGGCGATGTTTGCCAGCAGCACCTGAGAGGTGCAGATGTTGGAGTTCGCTTTCTCGCGGCGGATGTGCTGCTCGCGGGTTTGCATCGCCATGCGCAGCGCGGTGTTACCGGCGGCATCTTTTGAGACGCCGATAATACGGCCAGGCATGGAGCGTTTGAATTCATCTTTCGCGCCGAAGAACGCCGCGTGCGGGCCGCCGTAGCCCATCGGAACGCCGAAGCGCTGCGCTGAACCGAAGACGATATCTGCGCCCTGTTTGCCCGGTGCGGTGAGCAGCACCAGCGCCATAAAATCGGCGGCAACGCTGACCACTACCTTGCGGGACTTCAGCTCGGCAATCAGCGCGCTGTAGTCGTGAACCTCGCCCGTGGTGCCAACCTGCTGCAGCAGCACGCCGAAGACGTCCTGGTGATCCAGCACTTTGTCAGCGTCGTCAACGATCACGTCAAAGCCGAAGGTTTCCGCACGGGTGCGCACCACGTCCAGCGTCTGGGGATGCACGTCCGCCGCCACGAAGAAGCGGTTGGCGTTTTTCAGCTTGCTGACGCGCTTAGCCATCGCCATCGCTTCGGCTGCCGCGGTCGCTTCATCCAGCAGCGAGGCGGAAGCGATATCCATGCCGGTCAGGTCCAGCGTCACCTGCTGGAAGTTCAGCAGCGCTTCCAGGCGGCCCTGGGACACTTCCGGCTGATAAGGGGTGTAAGCGGTGTACCAGCCCGGGTTTTCCAGCATGTTACGCAGGATCACCGGCGGCAGCTGCACGTTGGTATAGCCCATGCCAATGTAAGACTTATAGCGCTTGTTCAGGCCAGCGATGGCCTTCAGCTCCGCCAGCGCGGCGAATTCCGTGGTGGCTTCCCCCACCTGAGGCGGCGTAGCAAGCTGGATGTCTTTTGGCACAATCTGGCCGATCAGTGCGTTTAATGAATCCGCGCCAACAGTCTTCAGCATCTCCTGCTGTTGCTGAGCATCCGGCCCAATGTGACGTTCAATGAAGGCGCCACGGTTTTCAAGCTGGCTTAAAGTCTGTGTCATGAGCGATGGTTCCTGAAACGTGCAGTGAATCGTAGTTATCTGTAACGCTGTTGCCCGGTGGCGCTAACGCTTACCGGGCCTACGTTGACCTGTAGGCCGGATAAGCGCAGCGCCATCCGGCAAAACGTTATTCGTCTTCCAGTAATGCTTCGTATGCGGTCGCATCCAGCAGCGCGGCAACCTGAGATTCGTCGCTGGCTTTGATCTTGAAGATCCAGCCGCCTTCATAAGGCTCGCTGTTCACCAGCTCCGGCGAATCGCTCAGCGCGTCGTTAACGGCAACAATTTCACCGCTTACCGGGGCGTAGATGTCGGATGCTGCTTTAACGGACTCCGCCACGGCGCAGTCGTCGCCCGCGCTCACGGTTGCGCCGACTTCCGGCAGGTCAACAAACACCATGTCGCCCAGCAGCTCCTGCGCGTGCTCGGTAATCCCTACGGTGTAAGTGCCGTCCGCCTCTTTGCGCAGCCACTCGTGTTCTTTGCTGTATTTCAGTTCTGCTGGCACATTGCTCATTGAAGTTCTCCTGATAAAAATGATTAGGCGACCGGCTTACCGGCGCGAACAAAAATCGGTTTGGTTACGTTGACCGGCATTTCACGGTTGCGGATTTGCACCACCGCCGTTTCGCCAATGCCAGCCGGCACGCGTGCCAGTGCAATACTGTAGCCCAGCGTCGGGGAGAAGGTTCCGCTGGTGATCACGCCTTCGCGCGGATTGCCGTCGGCATCGGTAAAGCGCACCGGCAGCTCGCCGCGCAGCACGCCTTTTTCCTTCATCACCAGGCCAACCAGCTGTTCCGTGCCCTTCTCGCGCTGCATCTCCAGCGCTTCACGGCCAATAAAGTCACGATCGGCCGGTTCCCACGCGATGGTCCAGCCCATATTGGCGGCCAGCGGAGAGACGCCTTCGTCCATCTCCTGACCGTAAAGGTTCATCCCCGCTTCCAGACGCAGCGTATCGCGCGCCCCCAGACCCGCAGGCTTCACGCCCGCTTCCACCAGCGCGCGCCAGAAATCAGCGGCCTTCTCGTTTGGCATCGCAATTTCGTAACCCGCCTCACCGGTGTAGCCGGTGGTGGCGATATACAGATCGCCCGCCTGCACGCCGAAGAACGGCTTCATGCCTTCAGTTGCTTTGCGCTGCTCGTCGTTAAACAGTGACGCGGCTTTCGCCTGCGCGTTCGGCCCCTGCACGGCGATCAGCGACAGATCGTCACGGACGGTGATGTCGATGGCATACGGTTCGGCGTGTTGGGCGATCCAGGAGAGGTCTTTTTCGCGGGTGGCGGAGTTGACAACGAGGCGGAAGAAATCTTCGGTGAAGTAGTAGACGATAAGGTCATCAATCACGCCGCCCGAGGCATTCAGCATGCCGGTATAGAGCGCTTTACCCGGCGTCTTCAGTTTGGCGACGTCGTTGGCCAGCAGATAACGCAAAAACTCCCGGGTGCGGCTACCGCGCAGATCGACAATCGTCATGTGGGACACGTCGAACATACCGGCATCGGTGCGCACCGCGTGGTGCTCATCAATCTGCGAGCCGTAGTGCAGCGGCATCATCCAGCCGTGGAAGTCCACCATGCGGGCGCCGCATAACACGTGCTGTTCGTACAAAGGAGTCTGTTGAGCCATCTTGTCCTCGTTGAAAAATTCACCGTGAAACCCGGTATCGACCTCGTTCCCGAATGCCGACGCAAACGTTCTCTTTTACCTGAACTTACCACCGAAACCGGCGGTTAACCATAAGGTAAAACGGGTCATCACATTAGCTTATGACCAAAAAACGCTAAAAAGCCTACAGAGTTATTCACTGGAAAAATGCGATTAACCCCGCACAAAATTAACAATGATCTAACAGGATTTAGCACATGGTGATATTTCGTGCGGAAAATCGGGCCGAATTTCCGTAACGAGAAAAACGCGACATTAGATTATCTAATGCGAAAAATGACGTGAAATTAGATTATTTCAAACGAGGAAATTTCCCCGGCGCAGAGGCCGGGAAAAGAAAGTGTGACAGGGGTCTAAATTAGCGTAGCCAGTCCGGCAGGTCGTTAAGACCCATAGCCTGACGGAGGAGTTGAGGTTTGACGCCAGGAAGCGTATCGGCCAGTTTAAGACCGATATCGCGCAGCAATTTTTTCGCCGGATTGGCACCTGCAAACAGCTCGCGAAAGCCCTGCATCCCCGCCAGCATCATCGCCGCGCTGTGCTTGCGGCTGCGCTCGTAGCGACGCAGATACAAATGCTGCCCAATATCTTTGCCTTCGCGGTGCAAACGACGCAGCTCTTCGACCAGCTCTGCCGCGTCCATAAAGCCGAGGTTAACGCCCTGTCCGGCCAGCGGATGAATGGTATGCGCCGCATCCCCCACCAGCGCCAGACGGTGCGCCGCAAAATGACGCGCGTAGCGGCCGGTTAACGGGAACACCTGACGCTCGCTCGCAAGCGTGCATAGGCCAAGGCGGTTATCAAACGCCACGCACAGCGCCTGGTTAAAGGCCTCCGGCGTCGCCTCCTGCATCAGCTGCGCTTTTTCCGGCACCAGGGACCAGACAATCGAGCACAGGTGCGGATCGGCAAGCGGCAGGAACGCCAGAATGCCGTCGTTGTGGAAAATCTGCCGCGCCACGCCGCCGTGCGGCTCCTCGGTGCGGATCGTCGCGACCAGTGCATGGTGGCGGTAATCCCAGAAGGTCAGCGGGATATCGGCTTTGTTGCGCAGCCAGGAGTTGGCACCGTCAGCACCGACCACCAGACGCGCGGTCAGCATGTCGCCGCTCTGCAGGGTGATAAACGCCTCGTTTTCACCCCACGCCACCTGCTGGATCTGCGCGGGCGCAACCAGCGTCACGTCGCTGCACTGCTGAGCTTTCTGCCACAGCGCGTAGTGGATCACCGCGTTTTCAACGATGTGACCCAGATGGCTATAGCCCATGCTTGCATCATCAAAAGCAATATGCCCAAAGCTGTCTTTATCCCACACTTCCATACCGTGATAGCAGCTGGCGCGGTTCGCCACAATATCTGACCAGACGCCAAGGTGCGTGAGCAATTTCTCGCTGGCGGCATTGATCGCCGAGACGCGAAGTTCAGGCGGGGCATCGTGAGCTACGGGCTGAGGCAGCTTTTGCTCCAGCACCGCTACGCGCAGGCCGCTGCCCTGCAAACCACAGGCCAATGCCAGTCCGACCATTCCGCCGCCAACGATGGCGACATCAACATTTTGCACGGTGATAACTCCTTAACGCGCGACCCAACCAAGAGTCCGCTGCGCCAGCACGTCACGTGCCGGAATGAATAATTCCATCGCCATCAGCCCGAGGTTGCGGCCCGCAACCAGCGGTGCCCAGCGATTGGCAAAAAGATGCACCAGACCATCGGTCACACCGATGGTGGCCTCTTTATCCGCCTGACGGCGCTTCTGGTAATGGCTGAGTACCGGGTATGCGCCACAGTCTTTTTGTTCGCCCCACGCCTGGGAAAGGGTTTCCGCGAGGCTCATGACGTCGCGTAAGCCCAGGTTGAACCCTTGCCCGGCGATAGGGTGGAGCGTCTGCGCGGCATTACCGACAAGCGCCAGACGATGGGTGATGGACTGAGATGCGGTAGTCAGCGAAAGCGGGTAGACCGCCCTCTGGCCTGCATGGGTAATGCGCCCCAGCCGCCAGCCAAAGGCTTTCTGCAGCTCGGTACAAAAACGTTCGTCTGACCAGGCCTTCACCTCTTCGGCCTTATCCTGCGGATGACACCAGACCAGCGAACAGCGCCCGTCCGACATCGGCAGCATCGCCAGCGGACCGTGCTGCGTAAAGCGCTCAAACGCCCTGCCGCGGTGTTCTGCGGCGGTAGAGACGTTCGCAATCACCGCAGCCTGACCGTAAGGCTGCTGACGCCACTCCACGCCGCACTGGGCACCGAGCGACGAGCGCGAGCCGTCCGCGGCGACCAGAAGCTGGCCTTCAAGGACGGTGCCGTTTTCCAGCGTCACGCTGACCGACGCTTCACTGCGGCTCACGCTTGCCACGCGCGCGGGGCAGTGCAGCGTGACGCCCGGCGCGTCCTGCAACAGGCGGAACAGACGTAATCCGACGTCGTGCAGCTCAACAACCTGACCCAGGGCATCAATGCGGTAATCCTGCGCGTCCAGCGTGACAAACCCGGCATGACCGCGATCGCTGACGTGAACGGTTTTAATGGCCGTAGCGCAATCGGCTATCGCCTGCCAGATCCCAATGCGCGACAGCTGCTGACAGGTTCCCTGCGCCAGGGCAATGGCGCGAGAGTCAAAGCCGGGATGATTCTTCGCCTGTGGCGCAACCGCCTCGACGAGATGCACCGGAAGCTGGCCCTTCGTCAAATGCGAGATCGCCAGCGCCAGCGTGGCGCCGGTCATGCCGCCGCCAACGATAATCACGCTCATACGCGTGCCGCTGCCATCAGCGCCTCGATATCGTCAGCGTTTTTCACGACGCCGGCGGTCAGGTTTTCGTTACCGGTTTCGGTAATCACAATGTCGTCTTCAATACGAATGCCAATCCCGCGGTACGCTTCGGGCACGTCGGCATCCGGGGCGATATACAGACCCGGCTCCACGGTCAGCACCATGCCCGGCTCCAGCATGCGCGAACGGTCGGTGCCGTACGCGCCAACGTCATGCACATCCAGCCCCAGCCAGTGGCTCAGGCCGTGCATGAAATACGGTCGATGCGCGTTTTCAGCGATCAGGGTGTCGACTTCCCCTTTCAGGATCCCGAGCCTGACCAGACCGGTAATCATGATGCGCACCACTTCGCCGGTCACTTCCTGAATGGAGGTTCCCGGACGATACAGCCCGAGCGCCGTCTCCAGGGATTCGAGAACAATGTCGTAAATCGCGCGCTGCGCGGGGGAAAACTTGCCGCTCACCGGGAAGGTACGGGTGATGTCCCCCGCGTAGCCCTGAAATTCGCAGCCGGCGTCAATCAGCACCAGATCGCCGTCGCGCAGCGCGCTTTCGTTTTCGGTGTAGTGCAGAATGCAGCCGTTTTCACCGCCGCCGACGATGGTGTTGTAGGAGGGATAACGCGCGCCGTGGCGGTTAAATTCGTGGTGAATTTCACCTTCAAGCTGGTATTCGAACATCCCGGGGCGGCACTTTTCCATCGCGCGGGTATGCGCCAGGGCGCTGATTTCGCCCGCGCGGCGCATCACGTTCAGCTCTTCTTCAGACTTGAACAGGCGCATCTCATGCACCACCGGACGCCAGTCCGTCAGCGTGGCCGGCGCGGACAGGTTTTGCCGCGAGCCTTTGCGCAGCTTGTCCAGCGCGGTGAAGACAATCTCATCCGCGTAGGCATATTCGCCATGCGCGTGATAGAGCACATCGAGGCCGTTAAGCAGCTGATAGAGCTGCTGGTTGATTTCGCTAAACGCCAGCGCGCGGTCAACGCCCAGCTTTTCCGGTGCGGCCTCTTGCCCTAAGCGGCGGCCAAACCAGATTTCAGCCGTCAGGTCGCGCACGCGGTTGAAAATCACGCTGTGGTTGTAGGTGTCATTGCTTTTAATCAGCACCAGGACCGCTTCCGGCTCGTTAAAGCCGGTGAAGTACCAGAAATCGCTGCTCTGGCGATAGGGATATTCGCTGTCGGCGCTGCGCGTCACTTCGGGCGCAGCAAAAATCAGCGCGGCGCTGCCCGGCTGCATTTTCGCCAGCAGCGCCTGACGACGGCGCGAATACTCTTGACTTGAGATAACCATGACACCCTCCTGTGCGTTATTTTTCTTAATGTAAGGTTGGCTTGCGGACTTCCGGCGCGGTCGGCTGCGAGCGCGTAAAGTTGTCGTGGCACAGCAGTGCCGCCACGCGCACGTACTCGATTATCTCTTCGAGCGACATTTCCAGCTCTTCCTGGTCTTCATCTTCATCGTAGCCGAGCTGGGCGATGTTACGCAGATCGTCGATCGCCTCACCCGCTTCGCCGGTCACTTTATCCAGTTTAGGCTGCGTCACGCCCAGCCCCAGCAGATAGTGGTTTACCCAGCCCGCCAGCGCATCGGCGCGATCGAACACGCTGACGTCGTCGCCTTCAGGCAGATAAAGCTGAAAAAGAAAGCCATCGTCTTCCAGCGAATCGCTGGTGGCGGCGTGCATTTTACGCAGCGCTTCCGCCAGCTCGTGACCAAACGCCAGCCCTTCATTCGTGAGGTCGTGGATCAGCGGCTGCCATGAGCTGTCGCTGTTTCCGCCGCACAGGATGCCACTGATCAGACCGTGCATTTCGGCAGGGGTAAGTCCGACTCCCTGCTGGTTCAGTAACTGGTTTAAATCCTTGTAACCAGGCATTTCGTTCTGTATAGACATGAGCATTCGTCGTCAAAGGGGGGAAGTTTCATGATATGCTACCACTTTGGACCCTGGTGATACCAGAAAAGGGCTTGTATCTTCATATCAGGGTAGCTATAGTGTCGCCCCTTCGCAGCCCCCTGGGCAGTGAGCGAAGGTAGCGCAGTCAATCAGCAGGAAGGTGGCATGTCTGCACAACCCGTCGATCTCCAGATTTTTGGCCGTTCACTGCGAGTGAATTGTCCGCCTGAACAAAGGGATGCTTTGAATCAGGCAGCGGACGATTTGAATCAGCGGTTGCAAGATCTAAAAGAACGCACTAGAGTCACAAATACTGAGCAGCTGGTTTTCATCGCCGCGTTGAACATCAGCTATGAACTGACTCAGGAAAAAGCGAAGACCCGCGACTACGCGGCAAGCATGGAGCAGCGCATTAAAATGCTCCAGCAGACCATAGAACAGGCGTTGCTTGATCAAGGTCGCAATCCCGAAAGACCGGGACCAAAGTTTGAATAACACTTCTCAGTTGACTATGGTAGAGTAACTGTGAAGACAAAATTTCTCTGAGATGTTCGCAAGCGGGCCAGTCCCCTGAGCCGATATTTCATACCACAAGAATGTGGCGCTCCATGGTTGGTGAGCATGCTCGGTCCGTCCGAGAAGCCTTAAAACTATGACGACACATTCACCTTGAACCAAGGGTTCAAGGGTTACAGCCTGCGGCGGCATCTCGGAGATTCCCTCTCTTTTCTTCTACCAGCTACCATGACTCAATTCCCTGAAGTTTCGGCTTCACGCCAGGACATCCGTCAGCTTATTCGTCAACGCCGCCGTGCGTTAACCTCCGCTCAGCAAGCGCATTTTGCCCAGCAGGCCGCCGCCCGCATGATGGCGTACCCGCCAGTCGTGATGGCGCATACGGTTGCCCTGTTTCTGTCGTTTGATGGCGAACTGGATACCCAACCGCTGATAGAGCAGCTCTGGCGAGCCGGAAAGAAGGTTTATCTGCCGGTGCTGCACCCATTTAGCGAAGGCAATCTGCTGTTTCTACACTATCACCCGCACAGCGAGCTGGTGGTGAATCGTCTGAAAATCACCGAGCCGAAGCTCGACGTGCGCGACGTGCTCCCGCTGTCACAGCTGGACGTGCTGATTACGCCGCTGGTGGCGTTTGATGAACAGGGTCAGCGTCTGGGCATGGGCGGCGGTTTCTATGACAGGACGCTGCAAAACTGGCAGCAGTACGGGTTGCAGCCGGTGGGTTACGCGCATGATTGCCAGGGCGTAGAGGCGTTGCCGGTGGAGAAGTGGGATGTGCCGTTACCGGCGGTGGTGACGCCCAGTAAGATTTGGACCTGGTAGAATAAAGCCGGGTGGCGCTTACGCTTACCCGGCCTACAAAAGCTCAACGTAGGTCGGGTAAGGCGCAGCCGCCACCCGACACCACACCCCGCACCATCAGTAAAGCAGACGCGCGCGAATCGTCCCCGGAATGGCCTTCATGCTCTGCAACGCTTTCTCGGCGACATCGTCATCCGCTTCGATATCAATAACCACGTAGCCCATCTGCGAGTTTGTTTGCAGATACTGCGCGGCAATGTTAACGCCCTGCTCGGCAAAGATCTGGTTGATCGCGGTCAGCACGCCCGGACGGTTTTCGTGGATGTGCAGCAGACGACGACCGCCGTGCAGCGGCAGCGACACTTCCGGGAAGTTAACGGCAGAGAGCGTAGAGCCGTTGTCGGAATATTTGCTCAGTTTACCCGCCACTTCCAGACCGATATTTTCCTGCGCTTCCTGAGTAGAACCGCCGATGTGCGGCGTCAGGATCACGTTGTCGAATTCGCACAGCGGAGAGGTAAACGGATCGCTGTTGGTCGCAGGCTCCGTCGGGAAGACGTCGATGGCCGCGCCCGCCAGATGCTTACGCTTCAGCGCATCCGCCAGTGCCGGGATATCGACAACCGTGCCGCGCGCGGCGTTAATCAGCAGTGAGCCCGGCTTCATCAGCGCCAGCTCTTCCGCGCCCATCATGTTTTTGGTGGAGGCATTTTCCGGCACGTGCAGGCTCACCACGTCGCTCATGTTCAGCAGGTCAGACAGATGCTGAACCTGGGTCGCATTGCCCAGCGGCAGCTTGCTTTCGATATCGTAGAAAAACACGTGCATGCCCAGGGATTCCGCCAGAATACCGAGCTGCGTACCGATGTGGCCGTAGCCGATAATCCCCAGCTTTTTACCACGCGCTTCATATGAGCCAGACGCCAGCTTGTTCCACACGCCGCGGTGCGCCTTGGCGTTAGCCTCAGGAATGCCGCGCAGCAGCAGCAGCAGTTCGCCAATCACCAGCTCCGCCACGGAACGGGTGTTGGAGAACGGGGCGTTGAAGACGGGAATACCGCGCTTCGCAGCAGCATTCAGGTCAACCTGGTTGGTGCCGATGCAGAAGCAGCCGATGGCCACCAGCTTTTCCGCCGCGGCAATAACCTCTTCAGTCAGGTGAGTACGGGATCGCAGGCCAATGAAGTGGGCATCACGGATGGACGCTTTCAGCTCTTCGGTATCGAGCGCGCCTTTGTGAAATTCAATGTTGGTGTAGCCTGCCGCACGAAGGCTATCGATTGCTTTTTGATGCACGCCCTCGACCAGCAGGAATTTAATCTTGTCTTTCTCCAGTGATACCTTTGCCATTTACCCGACCCTGTTTTTGTCTGAACTGATGTTGTGCTGGATATGAATCCGCTGTAGCCAACATATCAAAAAAAACTATTGCAGCAATATGAACGTTTGCGTCGGCACCTTGAAGTAAAGTCATCCAGAGCAAAATGACAGAGGAAAATGCTATGGAAATTTACAAATGTGGCAGGATCGGCAAAAGAGGCGGAAAAACGTGACACAAGTCACCGAATTTGGCGTTTCAAAAATTTTTAGCGGGGGGAGGACTCCCCCCGTCAGATCATTTTACGATGGTTTTCACGCCGTCAGCGGTGCCAATGAGCGCCACGTCCGCGCCCCGGTTGGCGAATAGCCCTACGGTCACTACGCCTGGGATAGCGTTGATGGCATTTTCCAGCGCAACTGCGTCGAGAATTTCCAGACCGTGTACATCGAGGATCACGTTACCGTTGTCGGTGACGACGCCCTGACGATATTCCGGGCGACCGCCCAGCTTCACCAGCTGACGGGCAACCGCGCTGCGCGCCATCGGGATCACTTCGACCGGCAGCGGGAAATTCCCCAGAATGTCGACCTGCTTGGAGGCGTCCGCGATGCAGATGAACTTGTCCGCAACGGAGGCGATGATTTTTTCGCGCGTCAGCGCCGCGCCGCCGCCTTTGATCATCTGCATGTGGCCGTTGATTTCATCCGCGCCATCAACGTAAATCCCCAGACGATCCACTTCGTTGAGATCGAAAACGGTAATGCCGAGGCTTTTCAGCTTTTCCGTGGACGCATCAGAGCTGGAAACCGCGCCCTCGATCTGCCCCTTCATCGTGCCCAGCGCATCGATAAAGTGTGCCGCGGTCGATCCCGTACCGACACCGACAATGGTACCCGGCTGTACGTACTGGAGAGCGGCCCATCCTACTGCTTTTTTCAGTTCATCCTGCGTCATGATCGTTTTGCCTGTGGTGTGAAAACTCAGGGCGCATTATAGAACACGTCGAATGGAATTCGTCTGCCACGAAGGGAAAATTGTGTCATAGTGCAGAATAAGCAAAATTAAGGAGCCACCCAGAGCAATGAAACGTCCGGACTACAGAACACTACAGGCACTTGATGCAGTTATTCGTGAACGCGGTTTTGAGCGCGCGGCGCAAAAGCTTTGCATCACCCAGTCCGCCGTATCACAGCGTATCAAACAGCTTGAAAACATGTTCGGCCAGCCGCTGCTGGTGCGCACCGTGCCGCCTCGCCCAACCGAGCAAGGGCAAAAGCTTCTCGCCCTGCTGCGCCAGGTTGAACTGCTGGAAGACGAGTGGCTGGGTGACGAACAAACGGGCTCTACGCCGCTGCTGCTCTCTCTGGCGGTCAACGCCGACAGTCTGGCAACCTGGCTGCTGCCGGCCCTTGCGCCGGTACTGGCCGATTCCCCTATCCGCCTTAATTTGCAGGTTGAAGATGAAACCCGCACCCAGGAGCGCCTGCGTCGCGGCGAAGTGGTTGGGGCGGTCAGTATCCAGCCTCAGGCGCTGCCGAGCTGCCTTGTCGATCAGCTGGGTGCCCTGGACTACCTGTTTGTGGGTTCAAAAGCCTTTGCCGAGCGCTACTTCCCGAACGGCGTCACCCGCGCGGCGCTGCTGAAGGCCCCTGCCGTGGCGTTCGACCATCTGGACGATATGCATCAGGCGTTCCTGCAGCAAAACTTCGATCTGCCGCCGGGCAGCGTGCCGTGCCATATCGTTAACTCGTCTGAAGCCTTCGTGCAGCTTGCGCGCCAGGGCACCACCTGCTGCATGATCCCGCATCTGCAGATTGAGAAAGAGTTGAAAAGCGGTGAGCTGATTGACCTGACGCCGGGGCTGTATCAGCGCCGGATGCTCTACTGGCACCGTTTTGCGCCGGAAAGCCGCATGATGCGCAACGTCACCGACGCGCTGCTGGCTTACGGGCACAAGGTGTTAAGACAGGATTAAAAAGAAAAAGCCGGGTGGCGGTAACGCCTTACCCGGCCTGCAGGTTACTGAGCCGGTTTCGGCTGCGCTGCAACGGGCTCCAGCTGGAACACCACATCCACCTGATCGTCGAACTGAATGGTTGGCTGTTCGTAAGTTTCCTGCGCGGATACCGGGGCTGCATCAGCCTTCATCATCCGCACCATCGGGCTTGGCTGGTAGTTAGAGACGTGGTAACGCACGCTGTAAACCGGGCCAAGCTTGCTCTTGAAGCCGGACGCCAGCTGTTCAGCCTGATGAATAGCGTCGTCAATGGCCGCCTTACGCGCTTCGTCTTTGTATTTCTCCGGTTGCGCAACGCCCAGCGACACGGAGCGGATCTCGTTCAGGCCCGCCTTCAGCGCGCCGTCCAGCAGCGAGTTAAGCTTATCCAGCTGGCGAACGGTCACTTCAACGGTACGCACGGCACGGTAGCCTTTCAGGATGCTTTTGCCGTTCTGGTAGTCGTAATCGGGTTGAGTACGCAGGTTCGCGGAGTTGATATCTTTTTTACCGACACCGTTCTGCTCGAGGAAAGAGAGGTATTGCGCAACGCGATCGTCAGCCTGCTTCTTGGCGGTAGCCGCATCTTTCGCGGCCACATTCACTTCAATTGCCAGGGTTGCAACATCGGGTACCGCGTCCACGCTTGCGGTGCCTGACGTGACGATGTGCGGGCCGTCCGGCAGCTCGTTTGCCTGCGCCGATACCGCTCCGAAACTGACTAATGCCGCCAGGGCCATCACCTTAAACTTCACTGTTATTCCTCCATGTTGCGAAGAGTGCCCATTAACAGGGCGCATGCCAGCAAGCTTAGCGGGTCTTGTTCAGATGTCCATAAGACAAGGATTAGTTGAACAATTCCTGAACGTGGTGAATCCCCTCTTTTGCCAGCTGAAAAGCAATAAACCACATCACCAGCCCCACTAGGGTATTAATGATGCGCTGGGCTTTGGCGGTGCGCAGGCGAGGAGCCAGCCATGCCGCCAGAATGGCGAGGCCAAAGAACCAGAGGAACGATGCGCTGACCGTGCCGAGCGCAAACCAGCGTTTCGGCTCAACGTCCAGCTGTCCACCCAGGCTGCCCAGCACCACGAAGGTGTCCAGATAAACATGCGGATTAAGCCAGGTGACCGCCAGCATGGTGACGATAATCTTCCAGCGGCCCTGCTTCAAGACTTCCGCGCTCGCCAGCTCGAGGTTACTGCTCATCGCCGTTTTCAGGGCGCCGAATCCGTACCAGAGCAGAAACGCCACGCCGCCCCAGGTGACCAGCGCCAGCAGCCACGGAGACTGCATCAGCAGCGCGCTGCCGCCAAAAATCCCGGCACAGATCAGCAGTAAATCGCTTACCGCGCACAGCAGAGCAATCATCAGATGGTACTGGCGGCGGATGCCCTGGTTCATCACAAACGCATTTTGCGGGCCGAGCGGAAGGATCATGGCCGCACCTAAGGCAAGCCCTTGAAAATAATAAGATAGCATGAAGATTTTCTCGCAGTGTTGTTCTGGAAGCTGACTATACTGCGCGAATCACATTAGAGGAAATGGATAATATTAATTGGGTATTAGCGGAGCTTATGAAGTTAAAGCCCGGTGGCGCTAGCGCTTACCGGGCCTACAGCATCGGGGATTACTCGGCGGCTTTCTCGCGTTTAAGATTCACGTCCATCTGCGGATACGGGAAGCTAATGCCGTTGGCGTCGAAGTCGCGCTTAATGCGCTCCAGCACGTCCCAGTATACGGTTTGCAGATCGCTGCTTTTGCTCCAGATACGCACCACGAAGTTAATGGAGGAAGCGCCGAGTTCGTTCAGGCGAACCGTCTGCTCTTTGTCTTTCAGAATGCGATCGTCTGACGCAATAATGTTGGTAATCAGCGACTTCACCTGATCGATATCCGAGTCGTACGCCACGCTGATAATCAGCTCGTTACGACGGACCGGCTCACGGGAGAAGTTGATGATATTGCCCGCAATAATTTTCCCGTTTGGCACCACCACGATACGGCCATCGACGGTACGCAGGGTCGTTGAGAAAATCTGCACCTGCAGCACGGTGCCGGCAATGCCGCCAAGATCAACGTATTCGCCGGAGCGGAACGGACGGAAGGTGACCAGCAGAACGCCTGCCGCCAGGTTTGAAAGCGAACCCTGCAGCGCCAGACCAATGGCCAGACCGGCGGCACCGAGCACGGCGATAACGGATGCCGTCTGCACGCCCACGCGGCCCAGCGCCGCAATCAGCGTAAAGGCGATAATGCCGTAACGCACCAGGGCGGAGAGGAAGTCAGCCACCGTGGCGTCAATGTGACGGGCCAGCATCACGCGGTTAACCGTATTCGAGACAATGCGCGCCACGATCATCCCGACGATGATGATGGCAATTGCCGCGACGATGTTCACGGCGTAGCTAAGCAGCAGGGCCTGGTTGCGCACCAGCCAGTTACCGGCATTATTGATGCTGTCTACAACATCGAGTTGTTCCATTTATTCTTCCTTTTGTTAAACCAAAACACAAAATCCATCCCCCGTGGAGACAGGCAGGTCAATAAAGGGTAAACAAAAAGCACCGGCTTTGCCAAACAGATCACAAAAACAGGTCTGACAGGGTATTGAAAAAGCATAAAAAAAGGCCCGCATTGGCGGGCCTTCTGACGCTGTTAGCAGCTCAAATTACAGAACGTCTACTGCGTTCAGTTCTTTGAATGCCTGCTCCAGACGAGTGATCATAGAAGTCTGGGCAGCGCGCAGCCATACGCGCGGATCGTAGTATTTCTTGTTCGGCTGGTCTTCGCCTTTCGGGTTGCCCAGCTGGCCCTGCAGGTAAGCTTCGTTCGCTTTGTAGTACTGCAGAATACCGTCCCAGGTTGCCCACTGGGTGTCGGTATCGATGTTCATTTTCACTACGCCGTAGCTGACGGAGTCTTTGATTTCCTGAGCAGAAGAACCGGAACCGCCGTGGAAGACGAAGTTCAGGCTGTTGTGCGGGAGGTTGTGTTTCTTGGAAACGTATTCCTGAGAATCACGCAGGATGGTTGGGGTCAGAACCACGTTACCTGGTTTGTAAACGCCGTGCACGTTACCGAAAGACGCTGCAATGGTGAAGCGTGGGCTGATTTTGCTCAGCTCGGTGTACGCGTAATCAACGTCTTCTGGCTGGGTGTACAGGGCAGAAGCGTCCATGTGGCTGTTGTCCACGCCGTCTTCTTCGCCACCGGTGCAACCCAGTTCGATTTCCAGGGTCATGCCCATTTTGGCCATGCGCGCCAGGTACTTAGAGCAGATTTCGATGTTTTCGTGCAGCGACTCTTCAGACAGGTCGATCATGTGAGAAGAGAACAGTGGCTTACCGGTTGCCGCGAAGTGTTTCTCACCCGCGTCCAGCAGACCGTCGATCCACGGCAGCAGTTTCTTCGCGCAGTGGTCAGTGTGCAGGATAACGGGAACACCGTAGTGCTCAGCCATCTGGTGTACGTGGTGCGCACCAGAGATAGCGCCCAGGATTGCAGCACCCTGAGGAATGTCAGTTTTTACGCCTTTACCTGCGATGAACGCAGCGCCGCCGTTAGAGAACTGAACGATAACTGGAGCTTTAACTTTAGCAGCAGTTTCCAGTACGGCGTTGATGGAGTCGGTACCCACGCAGTTAACTGCTGGCAGAGCGAAGTTGTTTTCTTTAGCTACCTGGAACACTTTCTGTACGTCATCACCAGTGATAACGCCAGGTTTTACGAAATCAAAAATTTTAGACATGTTGCTTAGTCCTGTATCTTCGGCCGTTAGAAAAGGTGCGAGCTCTTAAAAGCGCGCTGAAAATTGGGCAGGTTTCCCTGCCCTTGAATGGCTTACTTCTTAGCGCGCTCTTCGAGCATTGCTACTGCTGGCAGTACTTTGCCTTCCACGAATTCGAGGAATGCGCCGCCACCAGTGGAGATGTAGGAGATTTTGTCAGCGATACCGAACAGGTCGATTGCTGCCAGGGTGTCACCACCGCCTGCGATAGAGAACGCTTCGCTGTCTGCGATAGCGTTAGCAACGATTTCAGTACCTTTGCGGAAGTTCGGGAATTCGAACACGCCAACAGGACCGTTCCACAGGATAGTTTTTGCGTTTTTAAGGATCTCAGCCAGTTTCTGTGCAGAAACGTCGCCCAGGTCCAGAATCTGCTCTTCGTCTTTAATGTCGTTAACAGATTTCAGGGTCGCGGTTGCGGTTTCGGAGAACTCGGTCGCGACGCGAACGTCAGTTGGAACCGGGATATCGCAGGTGCTCAGCAGGCGTTTGGCTTCATCAACCAGGTCTGCTTCGTACAGGGATTTACCCACGTTGTGGCCCTGAGCGGCAACGAAGGTGTTCGCGATACCACCGCCAACGATCAGCTGGTCAGCGATTTTAGACAGGGAATCCAGAACGGTCAGCTTGGTAGAAACTTTAGAACCACCAACGATTGCCACCATTGGACGAGCAGGTTCTTTCAGTGCTTTACCCAGCGCTTCCAGTTCGTCAGCCAGCAGAGGACCGGCACACGCAACGTCTGCGAATTTACCGATACCGTGGGTAGACGCCTGGGCACGGTGAGCCGTACCGAATGCATCCATCACGAATACGTCGCACAGTGCAGCGTATTTTTTGGACAGGGTTTCGTCGTCTTTCTTCTCGCCTTTGTTGAAGCGAACGTTTTCCAGAACAACCAGTTCACCCGCTGCAACGTCAACACCGTCCAGGTAATCTTTCACCAGGCGAACCGGGCTGGACAGTTTGTCTTTCAGGTAATTAACCACTGGCAGCAGAGAGAACTCTTCGTTGTACTCGCCTTCAGTTGGACGACCCAGGTGGGAGGTGACCATCACTTTAGCGCCCTGCTTTAGAGCCAGTTCGATGGTTGGCAGAGATGCACGGATACGCGCGTCGCTGGTCACTTTGCCATCTTTAACCGGTACGTTCAGATCGGCACGGATGAAAACGCGTTTACCAGCCAGATCCAGATCGGTCATCTTAATTACAGACATGGTGAATCCTCTCGTTGATTCTTAAAGTTTTGCAGACGCACGATGCGTCTTACCTGAAACCTTGAGCGGCCATTGCTAACGTGGTGTCGAGCATTCGGTTAGCAAAGCCCCATTCGTTATCACACCAGACCAGCGTCTTGATAAGGTGTGCGCCACTGACCCTCGTTTGCGTGCCATCGACGATGGCGCTGTGCGGGTCGTGGTTAAAATCTACTGAGACCAACGGTAATTCCGTATAGTCAACTATACCATGAAATGCTCCCTGTGCCGCTTTTTGCAGCAACAGGTTGACTTCACAGGCTTTTACCGGCTTTTTCACCGTCACGCTAAGGTCGATTGCGGTGACGTTAATCGTTGGGACACGCACGGCAATCGCTTCAAAACGATCATTAAACTGCGGGAAGATTCGGGTGATCCCTGCCGCCAGTTTCGTATCCACCGGAATGATTGACTGGCTCGCGGCGCGCGTGCGTCGTAAATCCGGATGGTAGGCGTCGATAACCTGCTGATCGTGCATGGCGGAATGAATCGTGGTCACGGTGCCGGACTCAATGCCATACGCATCGTCTAACAGTTTGATGACCGGAATAATGCAGTTAGTGGTACAGGAGGCGTTGGAGACTATGCGGTGTTCGGCCTGCAGCTCATGCTGGTTGACGCCAAACACGACGGTCGCGTCGAGATCGTTACTGCCGGGATGAGAAAACAGGACTTTTTTCGCGCCTGCGGCCAGATGCGCTTCGCCATGTTCGCGGTTGCCGTACACGCCGGTACAGTCAAGCACCACATCCACACCCAGTTCACGCCACGGTAGCCCTGCAATGCTGCTTTCATGCAGCACGCGGATGGCATCGTCACCGACAAACAGTTGCTCTCTTTCCTGACGGACATCCCAGGCAAAACGTCCATGGCTGGTGTCATATTTCAACAAATGCGCCATGCCCGTAGCATCCGCCAGTTCATTGATTGCCACCACGGTGATTTCCGCCCGGCGTCCGGATTCATACAAAGCACGAACCACATTACGCCCGATGCGACCGAAGCCATTAATCGCTACGCGTACGGTCATAGATCTCCTGCAAAGCAATCCCTGAGTTTGAGGTGGCTGAAAGAGTAATCCAGCTACGCCCGAAGGGGAATCCTTGCTGTCACAAACTGCGATTGATTGGTCAATTGTCGAACATTTAATCGACTGAAACGCTTCAGCAAGAATAAGCGAATCGGGGAATAAAAGGAATGTCTGTCCAGATGAATAAGCGAGCTATATGACTTGCGTCACATTTTCGGTGGAATAATGTCTACAAAAAAGCCGGGTGGCGCGCTAGCGCTTACCCGGCCAATTTTCGTGCCATTTGTAGGCCCGGTAAGCGTAAGCGCCACCGGGCAAAACGGCAATTACAGCAGTTCTTTCGCTTTCGCGACCACGTTCTCAACGGTGAAGCCGAACTCTTCGAACAGCTGCTCTGCCGGAGCAGACTCACCGAAGGTGGTCATGCCGACGATAGCGCCGTTCAGGCCAACGTATTTGAACCAGTAGTCAGCGATACCCGCTTCCACCGCCACGCGAGCGGAAACCGCTTTAGGCAGGACGGATTCACGGTAAGCCGCATCCTGTTTGTCGAACGCATCGGTAGACGGCATGGAGACCACGCGCGCCTTCACGCCTTCGGCAGTCAGTTTTTCCCATGCGGCAACCGCCAGCTCAACTTCAGAACCGGTAGCGATGAAGATCAGCTCAGGCTGGCCCGCACAGTCTTTCAGCACGTAACCACCGCGAGCGATGTTCGCCAGCTGCTCAGGCGTACGCTCCTGCTGCGCCAGGTTCTGACGGGAGAGGATCAGCGCGGTTGGACCGTCCTGACGCTCAACGCCGTATTTCCACGCCACCGCGGATTCAACCTGGTCACATGGACGCCATGTGCTCATGTTCGGGGTGACGCGCAGGGAAGCCACCTGCTCTACCGGCTGGTGAGTTGGGCCATCTTCGCCCAAACCGATGGAGTCGTGGGTGTAGACCATCACCTGACGCTGCTTCATCAGCGCCGCCATACGCACGGCGTTACGGGCATATTCGACGAACATCAGGAAGGTAGAGGTGTACGGCAGGAAACCGCCGTGCAGGGAGATACCGTTGGCAATCGCGGTCATGCCGAATTCACGGACACCGTAATGGATGTAGTTACCGGCAGCGTCTTCGTTAATTGGCTTAGAACCGGACCACAGGGTCAGGTTAGATGGCGCCAGGTCAGCGGAGCCGCCCAGGAATTCTGGAAGCCATGGGCCGAACGCTTCAATCGCATTCTGAGACGCTTTACGGCTCGCGATTTTAGACGGGTTCGCCTGCAGCTTAGCGATGAACTCGTTCGCTTTCGCGTCGAAGTCAGACGGCATGTCGCCTTTCATACGACGGGTGAATTCAGCCGCTTCCTGTGGGAAAGCTTTCGCATAGGCAGCGAACTTCTCGTTCCAGGCCGCTTCTTTCGCTTGGCCCACTTCTTTTGCGTCCCACTGAGCGTAGATCTCAGAGGGGATTTCGAATGCAGGGTATTTCCAGCCCAGCGCTTCGCGGGTCAGTGCGATTTCCGCGTCGCCCAGCGGCGCGCCGTGGGAGTCGTGCGTACCCGCTTTGTTCGGTGAACCGAAGCCGATAATGGTTTTGCACATCAGCAGGGACGGCTTGTCCGTCACGGCGCGCGCTTCTTCTACCGCACGTTTAATCGAGTCAGCATCGTGGCCATCAACGCCGCGCACAACGTGCCAGCCGTAGGCTTCGAAACGTGCTGCGGTGTCGTCTGTGAACCAGCCTTCTACGTGACCGTCGATGGAGATACCGTTGTCGTCATAGAACGCCACCAGTTTGCCCAGCTTCAGGGTACCTGCCAGGGAGCACACTTCGTGAGAAATGCCTTCCATCATGCAGCCGTCGCCCATGAACGCGTAGGTGAAGTGGTCAACGATGTCGTGGCCAGGACGGTTGAACTGCGCCGCCAGCGTCTTCTCAGCAATCGCCATACCTACAGCGTTCGCAATACCCTGTCCCAGCGGGCCGGTGGTGGTTTCTACGCCAGCGGTGTAGCCCACTTCCGGGTGACCTGGAGTTTTGGAGTGCAGCTGACGGAAGTTTTTCAGCTCTTCGATAGGCAGATCGTAGCCGGTGAGGTGCAGCAGGCTATAGATCAGCATAGAGCCGTGGCCGTTGGACAGCACGAAGCGGTCGCGGTCAGCCCATGCCGGGTTCTGCGGGTTGTGGTTCAGGAAATCACGCCACAGGACTTCGGCGATATCAGCCATACCCATAGGGGCCCCTGGGTGGCCGGATTTGGCTTTCTGTACTGCGTCCATGCTCAGCGCACGAATAGCATTAGCAAGCTCTTTACGTGAGGACATTTTAACTCCAGATCGGACTGTTAAAGGCCATGCCCTTGACGACAGCGCGTTTTGGGCTACGCCGGAAAAAAGTGCCAACAATGTAACCCAAGCCGCAAGTCATGTACATGGAGCATTCTTTTGCTTGTTAAGAAATCTCTGGATCATGCTCGCATGTTGCGCAATCTGCTCGCCCGGCCCTGTGGATATTCCTTATACTTAGCCCAACACCGGCTTCGCTGACGGTGCACTTTTCAGATTTTATTCAGATTAACGAGTACGGAAGCAACCTCATGAAAATGCGTGCAATAGTGCTGGCCCTGGGTACAACGCTCCTGCTGAGCGGCTGTCAGAATATGGATTCTAACGGTCTGATGACGTCTGGCGCAGAAGCCTTTCAGGCCTACTCCCTGAGCGACGCGCAGGTGAAAGCGCTGAGCGACCAGGCCTGTAAAGATATGGATGGAAAAGCCACGCTTGCGCCGGCTGACAGTACCTACACGCAGCGTCTGAATAAGATTGCTTCCGCGCTGGGCGATAACATCAACGGCCAGCCGGTGAACTACAAGGTGTACGTGGCGAAAGACGTGAACGCCTTCGCGATGGCGAACGGCTGTATTCGCGTCTACAGCGGGCTGATGGACATGATGACCGACAACGAAGTGGAGGCGGTCATCGGCCATGAAATGGGCCACGTTGCCCTGGGCCACGTGAAGAAAGGGATGCAGGTTGCGCTGGGCACCAATGCCATCCGCGCAGCGGCTGCCTCGGCGGGCGGTATCGTGGGCAGCCTGTCGCAGTCACAGCTTGGCGACGTGGGCGAAAAGCTGGTTAACTCCCAGTTCTCCCAGCGTCAGGAGTCCGAGGCGGATGACTACTCCTACGATCTGTTGCGCAAACGCGGCATTAATCCATCCGGTTTAGCCACCAGCTTCGAAAAGCTGGCCAAGCTGGAAGCGGGACGCCAAAGCTCCATGTTTGACGATCACCCGGCCTCGGAAGAACGCGCACAGCATATTCGCGACCGTATGGCCGCAGACGGAATTAAATAATTTTACCGGGAGGCATATTTGCCTCCCTTTTATTTCGCATGAATTGCTAATTTAAAAGCACGTATCGATAACTCGCCAGCAAGCCCCGCCACATCTGCATTTAGCCCCTGAAATGTCTGGTCACATATTTATTGCAATCGTTAATATTTACGGTAATTATCAACCACGCAATCATTCAAATTAATATATCCAGACAGAGACGTTCCCTCCGTGAAAAAAGAATTATCATTAATTGCCTTAAGCTTATTTACCGCATTACCTGCTGCTGCAAGCCAGCAATCCGACAGCCAGGGTTTTATTAACGACAGCCATCTGGATCTGTTCTTACGGAATGCGTATATCAGCCGCGACTACCATCAGGGCCAGCAGGACAAGGCCGAGTGGGGTCAGGGGATTATCGCCACGTTTGCATCCGGCTACACCGAAGGGCTGGTGGGCTTTGGCGTGGACGGCATTGCTCAATACGGCGTGCGCCTGGACGGCGGCCGCGGCAAAAGCGGCGCGGGCGGCATCGACTTCTTCAAACAGGAAGACGATGGCCGGGCCAAATCCGATTTAGCGAAATTTGGCGCAACCGCCAAAATGCGCATCTCGAATACCGTACTGAGCTACGGGAACCAGCGTCCTGAGCTGCCGATCGTGAATGCCGACAGCTCCCGCCTGCTGTTTGAAAGCTACACCGGCACTATGTTGACCTCAAAAGAGATCGACGGTCTGGAAATCAACGCGGGTTATTTCACCGACGAGCAGCGCAAAAGCGACGATCGCCACGACAGCGGGCTGAAGAGCCTCTCCTTCGGCGGCGCGAGCTACCAGTTCAACGACCAGTTCAGCGGCGCGCTGTACACCTCGCATAACGAAGAGGTGATGAACAAGCAGTACCTGGGCATGAACTTCAAACAGCCGTTCAGCACCGGGCAACAGCTGGTACTCGACTTCAACGGCTATAACTCCCGCCTGGACCAGGGTTACGCTGACAGCCTCAACACGGGCCGCAGCAACACCATCTGGAGCCTGGCGGCGAGCTACATCTGGGACATTCACACGTTTAAAGTGGCGTACCAGCAGAGCAGCGGCAGCACCGGCTATAACTACGGCGGCTATCGCGACAAGGGCGGCGTGGGTGACGGCGGTAACACCATCTGGCTGGCGAACTCCTACTGGTCTGATTTTAACGGTGAGGATGAACGTTCCTGGCAGGCATCCTACGGTCTGGACTTTGGCGGCCTTGGCCTGCCGGGCCTGAGCTGGACCACCGCCTACGTGCGCGGCGACAATATCAAAACCTCTGAAACCAGCAACGGCAAAGAGCACGAGTGGTTTAACCAGCTCCAGTACCAGGTGCAGGATGGCCCGGCGAAAGATCTGAAGCTGAAACTGCGCTACTCGGTGCTGCGCGTCTCCAGCAACGCCAGCGAGTACAACGTGGGCGGGGATGAGATCCGCGCTTACGTGGAGTACCCGTTCAACGTGTTCTGATGAAACAGGCCGGGTGGCGGCTTCGCCTGACCCGGCCTACGGTTTTCTCGCTGTGGTTAAGAGAGAAACCGTAGGCCCGGTAAGCGCAGCGCCACCGGGCAATATCCACGATCTCAATAAAGGGATTTCTGCGGCGGTCCGGCGAACTTCAGCGCGCCAATCTGCCCCATCCGCACTTCCACCACCGACGGCCCCGGCATTGCCAGCGCTTCGGTCATCACGGCATCAAAATCCTCCGCCCGCTCAACGCTCCAGGCCTGGAGGCCTATCGCCTGCGCCAGCAGCGTAAAGTCCGGCGTGTGCAGTTCGTTAAAATACTGACGACCGCCGAAATACTTATCCTGTATACCGCGCATCACGCCGTAGCCGCCGTCGTTCATGATCAGCAGCGTCACGTTGGCTTTTTCCTGCGCCAGCGTCGCCAGCTCGCCCAGGTTCAGGCTCAGGCCGCCGTCGCCCACCAGCCCCACGACCTTACGCTGCGGGTTGGCAATTGCGGTGCCGATCGCCATCGGCAGACCCATGCCAATCGCTCCCGCCAGAGAGTGAATGTTCATCAGCGGGCCGTTGGCGCGAAAAAGGCGGCTGCCCCACAGGCTGCCGGACACGGTGATATCGCGTACCAGCAGGCCATCCTTCGGCAGCGCCTTTTCAATCGCATCGTTAAGCTTCGCATACGCCCCGCACTGTTCGCGCAGCCCCTGCTCGGCTTGCTCAACCGCCTGCTGAACCTGCGCATCCCACCGGGCGCTGCCCCACTCGCGCCCCTGCGTTTTTTCAGCCAGCGCGGTCAGCAGCGCGGAACAGTCGGCAATGAGCGTACTGTCCATCAGATAGTTACGGCTTGCCGCCGCCGGATCGATATCAATCTGCACGCGCGGGTGCGGCAGTTCGAGCGTCCAGGAGCGGGTTTCGTTGCTGCGCAGGCGCGAGCCCGCGACCAGCGTGAAGTCGCATTGTACGATAAGCGCTTCAACGGACGGCGAGTTGTGGAACGCCCGCAGGCTGGCGCGATGAGCGTCCGGCAGCACGCCGCGCGCGTGGGTGCTGGAAATCACCGTCACGCCCGCGTCCGCCAGCCGTTTCACCGCCTCAGCGCTTGCCAGCGCCCCGCCGCCGAGCCAAAGCAGCGGCTGTTTCGCCTGCTTCAGCTGCGCCCACAGCGCCTCGACAGCGCCAGCATCAGCGGGTGAAGCCGCAGGCGCTTTCACCGCCGCCGTCACCAGCGATGCCGGAATTTTTGCCCCCTGAATATCAATCGGGATCTCGACCGACACCGGGCCACACGGCGGCGTCTGCGCCTCCTGTATCGCCTTGTGCAAAATCGCGATCGCCTGATTCGCGTTGCTGATGCGGTACGCCCGCTTTGAGCTGGCCTTGAGGAAGGTCAGCTGATCGCGGGTTTCATGAATAAACCCGGTGTCGGCGTCCAGCCACGCCTTTTCAACCTGGCCGGTCAGATGCAGCAGCGGCGTGCAGGCGTTCATTGCCTCAATCAGCGCGCCGACGGCGTTACCCGCGCCCGCGCCGGTGCTGGTCAGCGCCACGCCGAGACCCGAAAACCGCCCGTGCGCGTCGGCCATGGTGACGGACCCCGCTTCGCCGCGTGCGGGCACAAAGCGAATGTTGCCGCGCTGCCCAACCGCATCCGCGGTCGGCAAATTGTGAATGGAGATGACGCCGTAGATGGCTTCAACCTGATACTGCTCCAGCGTTCTGGCGATGGCGTCGCCGACGGTTATCATTTCGCTCATTGCTCACCCTTTCTCAGTCGCACCAGTGGTTGACGCTATTACCCGTCGCCAGATAAATGCTCTTTTGCTGCATCCAGGCTTTTAATCCCTGAATGCCCTTTTCGCGGCCCAGACCGCTCTCCTTAAAGCCCCCGAACGGGGTCGAAATCGCAAACACTTTATAGGTGTTGATCCACACCGTGCCTGCTTCCAGCTGCTCGCTCAGGCGCAGCGCGCGCCCGGTATCGCGCGTCCAGATGCCCGCCGCCAGCCCGTATACCGAGTCGTTGGCCTCGCGGATAAGCGCCGCCTCGTCGCTGAACGGCATCGCCACCAGCACCGGGCCGAAGATCTCCTCCTGGCAGGCGCGCGCGGCGTTGCTCAGCCCTTCGATAATCGTCGGCAGAAAGAAGCTGCCGTTCGTCAGAGACGGATCGGCCGGGATCTCCCCGCCGCACAGCACGCGGCCCCCTTCGCGTTTTGCCAGCGCAACGTACTCCATGACGCTCTGGCGGTGTTTTTCGTTAATCAGCGGCCCAACGTGGACACCCTCGGTAAACGGATGCCCAACGCGCAGGCCGCGGGTGAGTTCCAGCAGCCGCACCATCAGCGGTGCGTAAAGGCTCTGGTGGATGAACAGACGCGATCCGGCGATGCACGCCTGCCCCGCCGAGCTGAAAATGCCATAGCAAATGCCCCGCGCGGCCTGCTCGACGTCCGCATCCTCCAGCACGATAGTCGGGGATTTCCCGCCCAGCTCGAGCGATGCCGGGATCAGCTTTTCCGCCGCCACGTGTGCCAGATGGCGACCGGTAGTGGTGCCGCCGGTAAAGGAAATTTTCCGCACGCGAGGGTGGCGCGCCAGCGCGTCGCCAATCACCGAACCTTTGCCCGGCAGCACGCTCAGCAGCCCGGCGGGCAGGCCTGCCTGCTCAAAAATGCGCGCCAGCTCCAGCGCCATCAGCGGCGTCGCTTCGGCAGGCTTGAGGATCACCGCGTTTCCCGCCGCGATGGCCGGAGCAACCTTCTGCATTTCGCTGGCAATCGGCGAGTTCCACGGCGTGATGGCGGCCACCACGCCGAGCGGCTCGTAGCGGCTCAGCGTCAGCAGGTCGGGCTGACGCGGGGTCGGAAGTTCCCCTTCCAGCAGTTCACAGGCGGCGGCGAAGTAGCGGGCCGTGCCCGACGCGCTCATCACCAGCCCGCGCGCTTCCGCCAGCGGCTTGCCGTTATCGCGGCTCTGCATCTGCGCCAGCGCGTCAACGCGGGATTCAATCAGATCGGCAACCTTATGCAGGATCTTTGCGCGCATGTGCGGCAGCGCGCTGCGCCAGGCCGGATCGCGCCACGCCCGCTCTCCGGCTTCGATTGCGTCATGCAGATCGTCGAGGCTTGCCGCATTCAGCGTCGCAGCGATCGATCCGTCTGCCGGGAAGTGGCTCTGCATCGGGTTGCCGCCTCCGCGTCGCCAGTGACCGCCAATAAAAATCTTCAGATCGTCCATCGTCACTCCTCAGCGCAGGGCCAGCTCGCGGCAGGCGCGTACCGCGCTGAGTGCCGCAAGGGTGGAGGTTTTAGGGTTAGACGCCAGCGGCAGCCCGCTCAGCTCAAGATGAAATTCGCCAAACAAACCCTCGACGTGCAGCGTGTGGGTATTTCGCTTTGTGGCCGGATCGACCATCAGCTGCACGCGGGTGTCGTCCATTCCGACGCCGCCGAGCGCCACGGTCGCCGCCACGTTGGCGTTGGCCGGGAAGAGTCGCGCCGCCTCGCGGGCGCTGCCCTCAAAGAAGACCTTTGCTTCCGACACCGCATTGAGATCGATAAGCTGCTCGGCGTAGCTGCCGCGCCAGCTGGCCGGGCTTTTGCGCGACTGATAGGTGACGCGCTCAAGCCCGCCCTCCTTTGCCGCCGCCAGCCCATCGATGCCCGCCACCGCGCCGGAGAGCAGCGTCAGCTTTCCGCCCGCATTCAGCAGGCGCGCTTCCAGTTCGCTGTCCGCCAGCGCGCCGGTTGAGATTACCGCCAGGTGCCAGCCGCGGCGGAGAATCGCTTCGCCATACTCGGCGACCGCCTGCTGGCTGGCGCACTCCAGCACCAGGTCCGGCGATTCGGGGCAGTCCATCGGCGAGGCCAGCGCAACCGTCTCGTTGCCAAACTGCTGCCTAATCGCCGCATGGTGTGGCTCGCGCGCCACGATCCAACCGATAGCCACCCCCGCGGGCAGGCGCTCAATCACCGCCTGCGCCATTGCGCCAAAACCAATTAACATGACCTTTTTCATGATGCGTCCTTACAGATGGCGGCAGAAGCCGCCGGAAACGTCCAGCGCGGCGCCGGTGGTAAACGAGGCCAGCGGCGAGGCGAGAAACAGCAGCGCCTGCGCGGGCTCATGCGGCTTGCCGAGGCGCGCCATTGGAATGCCGCGCCTGAGCGCGATATCCGCCGTCCACTCCAGCCAGCTCTGGCTTTTATCCGCCCGGTTTTCAAAGCGGCGCTGCCACTGCCCGGATTCCACCATGCCGAGCAGAATGGAATTGACGCGAATGCCTTTGCCCACCAGCTCTTTTGAGAGCGTCAGCGTCATGTTGAGCAGCGCGGCGCGGGCGGCAGACGTGGCAATCATGTGCTCCTCCGGCTGGAGCGCCAGCAGGGAGTTCACGCAGGTAATCGAGGCAATATCGGACTGCTCCAGCTGCGGCTGAAACGCCTGCACCGGGTTGATGACGCCGAACAGCTTAAGCTCGGCCTCGTGCAGCCACGCCTCGCGCGGGGTGTCGCTGAAGTGGGCCACGTAGCCCTGCCCGGCGTTGTTGATCAGCATGTCCGCCGCGCCGAAGCGGGATTTCACCGCCTCCGCGAAGGCGTGCACCTCTTCGGCCTTCAGCACGTCGCAGCGGTAAGAGAAAATGTCCCCGTCGGGGTATTCGTTTTGTAGCGCCGCGTGGGCGCTGGCGAGCCGGTCAGGGTTACGGCCGCAGAAGGCGACCTTTGCGCCTTCGCCGAGCAGCAGGCGCAGCGTTTCGAAGCCAATGCCCGAAGACCCGCCGGTGACAACAGCCACGCGCCCGTCAATTTGTGCATTCATCGCGCACCTCTTCTTTAATGCGTAAAAGCCGTTGGTTAAAAAACGCGTCGTTATCGAGATAGCTGGCGTGCCCGGCCAGGGGGATCGCGGTAAACGGCATGCCGTAGCGCAGCGCCAGCCCCTGAACCAGCTCCGGCTGGGTAATGGCGTCCTGCTCGCCGCACCACACCTCAAACGCGCCGGAATAACGCTTTAGCCAGCCGTGAATATCGTCGTGCGCCAGCATCCACGCGGCGGCCAGGTAGCCCTCCGCCCGCAGGCTGCGCATGCCCGCCGCGACGGTGGCAATGTCCTCCGCGCGCGCGCCGGGGCGCAGCAGCTTCGCCGCGCGGGTCTGGGCAAGAATTTCACCGCCCAGCGCCATCTGCTGCTCGCGGCTGCGCCAGACCTGCTCGCGCTGCTCCGGCGCGGCCTGGCCGTAGCCCTGCGCGGCATCCGCCAGCACCAGGTGCAGCACGCGCGCCGGGAACTTCGCAGCAAAAGCCGAGGCCACCAGCGCCCCCAGCGAATGGCCCACCAGCACCGTCTGCCAGACGCCCGCGCGGTCGAGCATCGCTGCCAGCGCGTCGGCGTAGTCGCCCGCGCTAGCACGCTCCACCGCCAGCATCGGGCTTTCGCCGTAACCGGGCATGTCCCAAGCCAGCACGCGAAAGCCGCTCAGCGCCATCTGCTTATGCCAGGAGGCCGCGCCGGAGCTGATGCCGTGGAGCAGCATCAGCGGGATGCCGCTTCCCTGTTCACGAAAGCCCGTCATCACGCCCCCTTAGTTCCGCTTCACTTTTGACAGCGGGTGATCGGCCGGGTAGGTCGGGATTTCCGGCTTGTTGGTTCCCAGCATCACGCACATCAGCGCCTCTTCTTCGCCGTGGTTAAACAGCCCGCGATAAATGCCCGCCGGAACGGAGATCAGGTCCCGCTCGCGCAGCACGGTTTCGGTGTAGCTGTCGCCGTCCTGGATCATCAGCGTGATCTGCCCTTTCAGCATGAAGAACACCTCTTCCACGTCGTCGTGCAGGTGCAGCGGCCCTTCGCACTTCGACGGCAGCACCATGGTAGAGAAGGTAAAATGTTCCGCCTGGACGGTGTTGGTGTCGCTCGCCACGCCCGTCGCGCCGGTGCCGATGTAGCGCATCTGCGCCCGGCGGTATTTCGGGTCGAAGTCGGCCTGGAACTTCAGCGCGTTCCAGTCGTATTTACGGCCTTCGAAGCGCGCAATGCGCGACTCGACCCACTCTTCCATCGTCAGGTGGTCAGGCTTGATGCCTGATGTGTTGGTTACGGTTGAATCAGTCATGACACTCTCCTCAGTAACGTCTCAGCAGCGGCAGTAACAGGACGCAGCCCACCGCCGCCATCACCGCCAGAAAAATAAGCCCGGAATCCATGCTGTGGGTGAAGGCAATCAGCGCCCCCATCACCGCAGGCGACAGCGCCCCCGCAAAGTTTCCCAGCCCGTTGAAAATACCGCCCGCCGTGGCGCTCACCCGCGGGTGGGTCGCTTTCGCCAGCAGGGCGAAAATGTTGGGTGCGCCGGTGCCCCACATAAAGGTGCTGAAGCTCATCGCCGCGATGATGGCGAGCGGCGTATCGAGATGCATCACCACCGCCAGCCCGACGGCCGCCCCGGCCATAGAGATAAAGCAGGCCGCCGCGCGCTTATCGACCCGGTCCGAAAGCCAGGCGCCAATCACTTCCCCCGCCAGCATGGCGATAAACGGCATCGACGACAGCCAGCCCGCGTGCTCAAGATGAATGCCTTTGCCTTTGATCAGGTAGCCCGGCAGCCAGCCGTTGATGCCCCACAGGTAGGTGAGAAAGGCGATGTTGAAAACGCAGATGATCCAGAAGTGCGGGCTCACAAACAGCTCGCGCCGCGCCGCGCGCCGCTCTTCCTGAGACGCCTGGGTGCTGGTCGGTTTCGCCTCCAGGCGAATACCGCGCAGGCCAATGCGCACGAAGATCAGCACCGGAACGGTCAGCATCGCCATCACAAAGAAGGTGCTCTGCCAGCCGAAGGTGTTAAGCAGCCACAGCGAGAGCGGGAAGCCGATCGCCGCGCCCACCGGCGTGCCGAGCAGCCAGAGCATGGTGGCGCGCGCCTGCAGGTGCTGCGGGAAGTTGTGCCGGACTATGGCGAAGGCCAGCGGGAACAGCGGCCCTTCCGCCACGCCGAGCAGGATGCGCAGAACGATCATCAGCGTGTAGTTATGGGTGAAGCCCATCGCGACCATCAGCACGCACCACACCGCCATCATGCCGGTGAGCAGGCGCAGCGGGGGGATTTTGTCTCCCAGGCCGCTTAAAAAGACCGACGAGAAACCGTAGCTCAGCAGGAACGCGCTCATCAGAATGCCGAGGCGCGTGGTGTCAAAATCGATGCCCATCGCCTGCTGGAAATGGCCGTCAGAGAACAGAGCCGCAATGCTGATTTTGTCGAAAAACGCCAGCAGCACGCAGGCCAGCAGCGACAGCGGGATCGCCCAGCGAACCGCCTTTTCGGGCGTATGAATGCCCTCGCCGCTCGCCTGTTCCGGCGCGGCGTTGGTGTCTAATGTGGTCATGTCTCCCCCTACGGGCGCGCGTTTGCTATCGCAGTGACATCAGTGAAAAGGCCGGGTCGGCGAGCGGCACGTCGGACAGATCCCGCCCGGCCGCCATCCAGCGCTTCGCCAGCTTGACGGTGCGTGCGTCGTTAAACGCCACCAGCTGCGTCAGGCGTCCGTTCTCGTCCAGCGAGAAAAAGAGCGCGCCGTCGCGGACGAGGGTTTTACTTCCCGCCTGCGGAATGCCGAGGATCTGAATGTTGTGCTGGTATTGATCCGACCACAGCCACGGCGCTTCGTCGTAGCCGGGCGCGTCCGCATTAAGCATCGCTTTCGCCGTTGCCACCGACTGGTTCTGGGCAAAGGCCCAGGACTGAATGCACAGGCCGTAGCGGTGGTGCTGCGCCACGTCGCCCGCGGCGAAGATCGACGGATCGGACGTGCGGCCCTGCGCGTCAACCACGATCCCGCGATCGGTTTTCAGCCCGGCCTCGCGCGCCAGCTCCAGGTTGAGATCGACGCCGATCCCGACGACAACCGCATCGAACGTTTCCCGCCTGCCGTCGCAGTGAATGACCGGCAGACCGTTACTATCGTCCAGCTCCAGCGCGCCGCAGCCGGTGCGGATGTCGACGCCCTGCTCGCGGTGGATTGTCTCCAGCCGCTGTGACACGTCGGCGCTCACCGAGCGCATGCACAGCGCGGGCTGCTGCTCGAACAGCGTGACCGCCACGCCGCTTTTGCGCGCGGAGGCGGCAATCTCCAGGCCGATCCAGCCGCCGCCGACAATCGCCAGCGTTGCGCTCTCGGCCAAACGCCCCTTCAGGCGCTGCGCGTCCTGCCAGTGTCGCAGGGTGTACACCTGCGGATGATTCATCCACGCCTCGCCCGGCAGGCGCGCCCGCCCACCGGTCGCGATTAAAAGTATGTTGTAACTAAGACGCTCGCCGCTGCTCAAAAACACCGTTTTGCCGTCGCGATCGATCTGCTCCGCGCGCAGCGGGCGATACCACGTCAGGTGCAGCGCCTGCTGCGCCTCCTCTGAAAACAGGCGCGGCAGGGCGGCATTGGCGTCCAGCAGAGAGGCTTTCGACAGCGGCGGGCGTTCGTAAAAATCCCACTCTTCTTCCGCAACTACGCAAATCTCGCCGTTGAAGCCCTCGTCGCGCAGGGTTTTCGCCGCCCAGCCGCCCGCCTGGCCGCCGCCGATAATGACAATGCGCGAGGTCATACCGCCTCCGGCTTTTTCTGCTGGCGGCGGGTGTCGTGATCAATCCCGCCTTCCACGGCCCATTCGGTAAAGGAGACCAGAGAGTGCTCCAGCTCGCGCGGCTGCCAGTTCTCGGTCAGGTAGTCGTCGTTGGTGTAATACTCAAACGCGCCGCCGGTCGGGCTGTTGACGTACCAGAAATACGCCGACGACACCGGATGGCGGCCCGGCCCGATAAAGGTGCTCCAGTCGTTTTTATTCATCGCGATGCCGCCGCCGATCACCTCGTGGATGTCTCGCACGGTAAAGGCGACGTGGTTCAGGCCGCGCCTGCGGTTCGGCAGCTGTAACAGGAACAGGTTGTGGTGGCCGCCGCGCGGGCCGCAGCGCAGAAATACGGCGCGGTTGATGTAGCGATCGGAAACCTGGAAACCGAGCACCTCGCGGTAGAATGTCTCCACCGCCGCCAGCTCTTCGACGAAGAACACCACGTGGCCGACGTTGATCGGCTGGGCGCGATCGTAAACCGGGCTGGGCGTGTCGATACGGCGCATGTCGCCCCACTGGTTGATCGGCTCAACGTTCAGCTCGACGTCGGTCTGCTGGCTGACCTGCACGCGCAGCGTCATGCCGTTCGGGTCAAGGCACTCCAGCGCGTCGCCCACTTCGCGAAAGCCGGGCTGCTGCGCGAGTTTCGGACGCAGCGCGTCCAGCTCCTCCGTTGTGCCCACGCCCCAGGTCATGCGCCGCAGGGTGTTGCCTGCTTCAAACGCGGGCGGCAGGTCAGGGCTGTCGATCGGGTTAAGCTCCACGCGCGCGCCGCTCAGGGTGGTAAAACGCTGGCCGCTGGCATCGCCCGTCAGGCCAAAATCACGCATAAATTTGGCGCAGTGCGTCAGGTCATCGACGCCAAATTCCAGCTTTTCAATTCCGGTTACACTCATCGTTCGTTGCCTCATCTGGCCCAAATTGGGCGTAAAACATGCCCGACGCAGCCAAGCGCCTGGCGTTAACTCACTGATTTAACTGGCCTGTGACAGATATCCTAAGAAGCCAGAAATTTTATCCGCCGCGAGGCGAACCTCGTTTTGCAGACGCTCGCGGTCGGCCTGCGGGATCTCCTCCGAGGGCACCAGGATGCTGACCACCGCCGCGACGCGACCGCTTCGGTCAAATACCGGATAGACGATGGAGGAGATGCCGTGGCGGAAGAAGGATTCGCCAATCACGTACCCGCGGGCTTTATCCTGCTGCACCATCTGCCACAGGGCCTCGCGGTCGTGAATCTGACCCGGCGTGTTGCCCGGCAGGCGCTCGTGCGGGAACAGCCGTTCAAAATCGGCGCGGGAAATATCGGTCAACAGCATGCGGCCAAGCGAGGTGCAGTGCACCGGCAGGCGGGTACCGATGCTGACCTGATTAATGCGCGACCCGGCGGCGCTGACGCGGGCGATGTAGATAATGTCTCGCCCGTCGCGGATCGCCAGATGGCTGCTGCACTGGCTCACGTCGCGCAGCTGCTCAATCACCGGCTGGCCGACCTGCGCCACGTCCAGCGAGGCGATGTACTCAAAGCCGAGGCGCAGCACGTTCATGCCCAGCGAGAAGGTGTTGGTGCGCGCGTTGCGCTCCAGAAACCCCATGAACTCCAGGGTCTGCACCACGCGGTAGGCGGTGGCTTTTGGCATATCCACCAGCCGGTGCAGCTCGGCAAAGGTCAGTTCGCGATGCTGCTCGCCGAAGGCTAACAGCAGCTGCAGGCCGCGCTCCAGCCCCGGCACCAGATACTTCACTTCCCGATCGTTTGCCATCGTCGCCCTACCTTAGTTAAAGACAAAACCGCCGTTGACCGGAATCAGCTGTCCGGTGATGAACCGCGACAGATCGCTGAGCAGCCACACCACGCTGCCGGTGACATCTTCCGGCTGCTGCGCGCCCGCTAATGCGCGACCGTTTTCGTAAAGCTGATGCCGCTCGGCCGGGACATATTCGGTTGCCTCGACGCGGGTTAATCCCGGGGCGATGGCGTTGATACGAATGCGTTTTTCGCCCAGCTCGCGCGCCATCGAGCGGGTCATGGCAATCACCGCGCCCTTGCTGGCGACGTAGGCCATCAGGCGCGGTGCGCCCCACAGCGCGGTGTCGGACGCCACGTTCACAATCCCCGCCCCGTCGCGCAGCAGCGGAACGGCCGCGCGCGTCACCAGCCAGGTGCCTTTGACGTTTACGCGCATGACCCGATCCCACAGCTCCGGATCGTAATCGAGCATGTTTTTGCCGCCGACGCCGGTGGCCATCGCCGCGTTGTTGACCAGCCCGTCAATCTGCCCCTGCTCGCCGATGGCGCTGAACGCATGTCCAATGGAATGCGGATCGGCCAGATCGATAGCGTGGGATTCGATCGCGTAACCCTGCTCGCGCAGCCCGTGCGCGCTTTCAGCCAGCTCGCCTTCGAGGATGTCGCACATCACCACCGCCGCGCCCTGCTCCGCGCAGGCTTTGGCAAAGTGGTAGCCCAGACCGCGCGCGGCGCCGGTCACCACGATGCGCTTTCCGTTCAGCAGCCCGTTCATCAGGCGGCTCCCTGCTGTTCTTCACGCAATGCCAGTTGCTCTTTCGCCGCCTTTTGCATCATGCGGCGCAGGCGTGAGAGGCCGACATCGTGCTGGTACAGGTATTCATGCTCGCGCGCGTTCGGGGCCAGGCTTTCCAGCACCACGCGGTCCTGCTCCAGCACTTCCCAGTGCAGTTTTTCCAGGCGGTTGCGGTACATAAAGCGCCACATATCGCGCTGCCAGCCCTGCACGCGGCGGATGCGCCAGAAGAAGACGCGGCAGCTGTCGTTATCTTCCGGGACCACCATGCCGACGATAAAGAAGTGGCCGCCCGGCCCGAAGCGTTTCTTATAGGGAATAGAGAGGCGCATCCAGCAGGTTCCGCTATTACCCAGCTCAACCCAGTCGAAGTTGACGCCGCTCTGCCCTTTTTTCTCAAAGATAAAGCCGGTTTGGGTCGGCTGAAGCACCATGTCGGCCTTGCGATCCCCTTCCGCCATCGAGTGCGACGACGAATGCAGATAGGTGCCGTGCATCGGGTCCATCACGTTTTCCAGCGCGTACTGGTAATTGCATTTCCACGCAGCGGTGCAGAGAAAGTTGCTGAAATTTTCGGCGTCGGCGAGCTCGTCCGGGAAAGTCAGCGCGTCCGGCTGCTGGTCAGCGGTGACGCCAAACCACAGGAAAATCGCGCCGTGCGCCTCCTGCACGCTATAGCTGCGCACGCACTGCTGGCCGACCAGCGGACATTTGTCCACGGCGGGCACGTCCTTCACCTCGCCATTGCCCGCCACTTCCACGCCGTGATACCAGCAGGCGATGCGGTCGCCAAGGTTCCAGCCCATCGACAGTCGCGCGCCGCGGTGCGGACAGCGGTCCTCCAGCGCCTGCACCTGGCCGTCCTTATTGCGCCAGACCACAATCTGCTCGCCCAGACGGGTAATGCCCACAGGAGCAGACTGCACTTCCCAGCTCGCCAGTACCGGATACCAGAGGCCGCGCAGGCCTTTATCGAGATAGTTTTGTACGGTAGTCGTCATCGCGTTGTCCTCAGTAGCCGTTTACCTGTAAGAAAGCCCGGAAGCTGGCGTCGCTCCACGGCTCCCCCTGCTGGTCATGCATGCGCACCGCGTTTAGGCCGTTAACCAGCTCCGGCAGCGTTTCAACGCCCTGCTCAAAGAGTTCTTCCAGCGTGGCAATGAGATTTACCTCCCAGCTTTCCGGCACGCGGCTGCGGGTTTGCCAGATCAGGTTCTGGTACTCACCCGGCTTATGAATGGCACCGTTACCGCCCTCGGCTGGCGGGGTAAACTGGCGGCTTTCCGGCAGCGCCGGGTTGTAGTTCAGGGTGTCACTCATGCCACGGTCTCCTCGACGAAGGTAATCTGAATTTGATTTTCAAAGACCCGAACCGGGTAGCGGTTGAGGTTGCGGCCGCCCGGGCCGTGGAGGCACTGGCCGGTTTTGACGTCAAACACCGCCTCATGCAGCGGGCACTCTACTTTGCCATCTTCCACAAAGCCCTGGCTCAGCAGCGCATAGGCATGAGGGCATACGTCTTCCAGCGCGTAATATTCGCCGTCAATCAGGTAAACGCCGATCTCCTTACCGTCGACGTTGCCGCTAAAAGGGAAATCTTCCTGTACTTGTTCTGCGTCACATACGCCTATCCAGCTCATCACGATCCTCCAGGCTTTTGTTTCATATATGAAACTCTGTTTCTTATTTAATACGGTCAATATAAAAGCGGTGAATGTTTCGTCAAGCGACAATGTGACGAATTTGTTAATTAATGGGCAATTAATTAACTAAGTGTGCAAAGGATCACGAAAAAATGCAGCGATATGAAATTTTCATTATTGCAGCGTGAATGAATACGTTTTATCGATGGTTTTAAATTTAAAGAAAGAGATATTGACTTCTTTTCTTTTTCTTCCTTAAAAATAAAAGAGTTGCAGAGCACCGCGTTTCACCTGTGAAACTCATTTTTATTTTATTTTTAATAAACAATGAGTTTCACAGGCGAACCATTTTAGCTCCGTGACAATCACTCAGATAAAAATATAAATAACCGCGCGCACAAGGCAGGATTTATGACGGCAAGATGGCAAGGCACAATTGCACTGTTATTACTCATTATTATTTCCTACGTCGATCGGGTAAATATCTCGATAATGATTTTAAATCCGGAATTTGCCGAACATTTTCAGCTAAATGAAAACAGAATGTTACAGGGAATGCTGATGACCTGCTTTCTGCTGGGTTATGGTTTTTCGGCTTTATTATTAACACCAGTTATTGAAAGCAAGCTCCATTATCGGCAGGGATTATTAAGCAGCATTGCGGTTTGGGCCGTGGTCTGCGCAGTTTCTCCGCTGCTGGGCTCGCTGATGGGGATGCTTATCGCCCGCGTGATTTTGGGTATTGCCGAAGGGCCGCTCTTTTCGATGAAAACGCGCTTTATCAGCGAGAACTTTCGCGCAGAGGAGATCGGCAAGCCCAACGCCGTGACCGCCCTGGGCGTTTCCCTCGGGCTGGCGGTGGGTTTTCCGCTGGTCACCTGGCTGATGGCCCATCTCGGCTGGGCCGGCTCGTTCTATGCGCTGGCGGCAGTCAATCTGCTGCTGGGCGGCGGGTTAATCTGGCGCTTTCTGCCCGCGCCAGAAAATCCGATAAAGCTGAAAAAACCGGGGCTTATGCAGACCTTCATGCTTGCCTGGCAAACGCCGCTGCTGGGCTGGATCCTGCTGGTTGAAATCGCCACGCTGAGCTATCTGTGGGGCAGCAGCGCGTGGTTGCCCGCATGGCTGCGCGACGAGCATCACTTCTCGCTGCAGGCCACGGGAATGCTTGCGGCCATTCCCTTCCTTCTGAGCCTGGGGTCTAAGTTCCTCGGCGGCGTGCTGCTCGACAAAATGCGCCCGGAGCAGGCACCGGTACTGTTTGTGGTGGGCGGAGCGCTGACGACGCTGTCCGTAGTTGCGCTGATGCTCAGCCATCAGCCCGCATGGCTGGCGCTGTTTATGCTGTCCGCCAACATGTTCTGGGGACTTCAGGGTGCCGCGATACCCGCGGTGCTACAGCACCACGCCGCGCGGGAAGCGGTAGGTAGCGCATACGGCATCATTAATGGGATTGGGAATATTTGCGCGGCGTTTATTCCGCTGCTGATGGGGATAGTGATGAAATCGGCGGGGTCGGTGAGTTCAGGTTTTTCGGTGCTGATCGTGTCGCAGGGAATTACCCTGCTGGCGGGCGGAATATTGCTGCTGCGCATGCATCGCGCAGCAGCACTCAGCGCGTAGGGCTTATTCGCCTTTTTTGGCAGCCTGGATGTAGAGCATTTCCAGTGCCAGGGTCGCTGCGGCCAGCGCAGTGATCTCGGACTGGTCATAGGCAGGCGCCACTTCCACCACGTCCATACCGACAATGTTCAGGTCTTTGAGGCCGCGCACCAGCTTGATGGCGCGGTCTGAGGTCAGGCCGCCGATCACCGGCGTACCGGTGCCAGGCGCAAAGGCCGGATCCAGGCAGTCGATGTCGAAGGTCAGATAGACAGGCATATCGCCGACGATCTGTTTCACCTGCGCGATGATGTCGTCCACGCCGCGATCGTTCACCTGGCCCGCGTCCAGCACGGTGAAGCCGTTGTCTTTGTCGAACTCGGTGCGAATGCCGATCTGCACGGAATGGTTCGGATCGATCAGGCCTTCGTTCGGCGCGGTGAAGAACATGGTGCCGTGGTCAAATTCGCAGCCGTTCGCGTAGGTGTCGGTGTGCGCATCGAAGTGTACCAGCGCCATTTTACCGAAGTGCTTTGCGTGGGCGCGCAGCAGCGGCAGGGTCACGAAGTGGTCACCGCCGAAGGAGAGCATGCGCTTACCGGCAGCCAGCAGCTTCTCGGCGTGCGCCTGCAGCTTCTCGCTCATCTCGCGCGCGTCGCCAAAGGCGTACACCAGGTCACCGCAGTCCACCACGTTCAGGCGCTCGCGCATGTCGAAGTTCCACGGGAAGCGGTTGTGCTCCCACGCCAGGTTAGTGGAGACCTGACGGATCGCCGCCGGGCCATGACGACCGCCCGCGCGGCCTGACGTTGCCATGTCGAACGGCACGCCGGTGATCACCCAGTCAGCGTCGCTGTCGTACGGCTGGAAGTTCATCGGAAGGCGTAAAAAACCAAACGCGTTAGATACCAGAGAGTTGTCGTACTGATGACCTAAAGTGCTCATGTCCTGACCTCTTTTAAAGTCGATACATTAAAAAAAGATGAAAAAAAATCCCCTCCGCGTCGTTAAACCCGACGAGGAAGGGATTGATTCGTAAATCGCTAATTGGGGCGAATTATCGCCGGTAATGCATGCGGGTTCAAGTGAGTATAGCATTCTGCCGGATGACGGCTTCGCCTTATCCGGCCTACATTCGTAGGCCCGGTAAGCGCAGCGCCACCGGGCATCAGCGGTTACTCGTCTTCCAGGTAGGTGTACCCGTACAGACCCGCTTCAAACTCTTCCAGGAACTGCTGCTGCAGCGCATCGTCCAGACCGGTGTTTTTCACCTGGTCGCGGAACTGCGTGAGCAGGGTTTTCGGATCAAGCTGAACGTATTCCAGCATGTCCGCCACGGTATCCCCTTCGTCGGACAGCTCCACTTCCACGCTGCCGTCAGGGAAGACAAACACGTCCACCGCTTCGGTATCGCCGAAGAGGTTGTGCATGTTGCCGAGGATCTCCTGATACGCCCCAACCATAAAGAAGCCCAGCATCGGCGGGTTCTCCGGATCGTATTCCGGCATTGGCATCGTCGTGGCGATACCGTCGCCATCAACGTAGTGGTCGATTGCGCCGTCGGAGTCACAGGTGATGTCCAGCAGCACCGCGCGGCGTTCCGGAGCGTGGTTCAGCCCTTCCAGCGGCAGAACCGGGAACAGCTGGTCAATACCCCAGGCATCCGGCATCGACTGGAACAGCGAGAAGTTGACGTAGATCTTATCCGCCATACGCTCCTGCAGCTCGTCGATAATCGGACGGTGCGCGCGGTTGCTCGGGTCGAGCTGCTTCTGCACTTCGTGGCACATGTTCAGATAGAGCTGCTCCGCCCACGCGCGCTCCTGCAGGCTGAAGGTGCCTGAGGAATAACCGACGTGGATGTCATGCAGATCCATCTGGCTGTCGTGCAGCCATTCGCGCAGGGAGCGGCGCGTGCCCGGCTCGTGCATCTCCTGCCAGGTTTCCCACATGCTCTGCAGGGAACGCGGGGCATCGTCTGCCGGAGGCGTCGCTTCGGTGGTTTCGCTGCGCTCAACGCCGATAATGTTAGAGACCAGCACCGTATGGTGCGCGGTCACCGCGCGACCGGATTCGGTGATCACCGTCGGGTGCGGCAGGCCGTTCTCTTCACAGGCATCGCCAATCGCCCAGATGATGTTGTTGGCGTATTCGTTCAGGCCGTAGTTCACCGAGCAGTCAGACTGCGAGCGGGTCCCTTCGTAGTCCACGCCCAGGCCGCCGCCCACGTCGAAGCACTGAATATTCACGCCGAGCTTGTGCAGCTCAACGTAAAAACGGGCGGATTCACGCACGCCGGTGGCGATGTCGCGAATGTTGGCCATCTGCGAGCCGAGGTGGAAGTGCAGCAGCTGAATGCTGTCCAGACGACCGCGCTCGCGCAGAATTTCCACCAGCTGCAGCACCTGGTTTGCCGCAAGGCCAAACTTGGATTTTTCGCCGCCGGAGGACTGCCATTTACCGGACCCCTGGGACGCCAGGCGCGCACGCACGCCGAGGCGCGGCACCACGTTCAGACGTTCAGCCTCTTCCAGCACGATCGCGATTTCAGTCATCTTCTCGATAACCAGATAGACCTTGTGGCCCATCTTCTCGCCAATCAGCGCCAGACGAATGTATTCACGGTCTTTATAGCCGTTACAGACGATCACCGAGCGGGTCATCCCCGCATGGGCCAGAACCGCCATCAGCTCCGCTTTGGAGCCCGCTTCCAGCCCCAGCGGCTCGCCGGAGTGGATCAGGGATTCAATCACGCGGCGGTGCTGGTTCACCTTGATCGGGTAAACCAGGAAGTAGTCGCCCTTATAGCCGTAGGATTCACGCGCGCGCTTGAACGCGGCGTTAATCGAACGCAGGCGATGTTGCAGGATCTGCGGGAAGCAGAACAGTGCAGGCAAACGCTGGCCCTGAGCTTCACGGGCTTTCACCAGCTTAGCAAGGTCCACGCGCGCTTCAGGGACGTCCGGATCCGGGCAGACGCTGATGTGGCCCAGTTCGTTGACGTCGTAGTAGTTATTGCCCCACCAGGCAATATTGTAAGTGCGCAGCATCTTGCTGGCTTCCTCGGAGCTCATCGCAACCTCCTGCATAGAACGTAGTACACCCTGTTCGCCCGCTGACGAAGGCGAAAAAGAAGACATGTCGTCAGACATAGCGAACCTCAACTCTTTGTATTAAGTGTAAAACAGTTGACTACTATCGCAGCGTTATACGGCGATAACAACCCATAAACGGCTCCGTTTCCCAGCAGAGTATGCTGAAATCCAGACCGTGCGACCGGTTTCTTATTCATATCATTGTAAAACACGTATCCGAACTCTGTATGACAAGGTTCGGCGAAACCACGAGAAAACTCTTGTATTAACAAGAGCGCCCTTGTTCAGTTTTCACAAAGCGTGACCGGCCCTGGAATCCTGAGAAGCGCCGAGATGGGTATAACATCGGCAGGTTTGCAGACTAGAAATGCGGGTTGCGGGAATCAAATGCGCGCCAGAACGGCAGCGCTGAATTAGCGGAAAACGATGGTTCATTATCTCGTATCACCTCCACGGCCGCCTCTGCTGAAACGGACCCCAAGCCAAAGCTAAAAGTTCACTGCTCAACCCGGCTGGAAGTGGCGACACGATGAGTTCATCGAGCGCTTTTTTTGTATGAGCCGCGCGCCGCGTTTTATACCGAGAAGGCCGCTAAAAAGCAAAATAAAAATGCGCATGTTGGCAGCAGCGTCAGGAAATATTTCCAGCGGTGTTTTCAACTCAGTGAGAGGTAAGTCAAAAAAAACTGGAAATCGGGCGAAGAAGTGACCTAAAATAGCCATCCAGATGTTAATCCATCTATACTGATTAACACTCATACTGCCAGTGTCAAAAACCTGCAGGCCTTGGTAGAATTATCTCCTTTGGCTAATCCACACAGCAGCTTGAGCTAACCAAATTCCTCTTAGGTGAAATAAAACATGGCAAAACACCTGTTTACGTCCGAGTCCGTATCAGAAGGACATCCTGATAAAATTGCTGACCAAATCTCCGATGCGGTGCTGGATGCGATCCTGGCGCAGGATCCAAAAGCGCGCGTCGCGTGTGAAACCTATGTCAAAACCGGCATGGTTCTGGTTGGCGGTGAGATCACCACCAGCGCATGGGTTGATATCGAAGAGATCACCCGCAACACGGTGCGTGAGATCGGCTATGTGCATTCTGATATGGGCTTTGATGCCAACTCCTGCGCGGTGCTGAGCGCGATTGGCAAACAGTCTCCAGACATCAACCAGGGCGTTGACCGTGCCGATCCGCTGGAACAGGGCGCGGGCGACCAGGGCCTGATGTTCGGCTATGCAACCAACGAAACCGACGTGCTGATGCCAGCCCCTGTCACCTACGCACACCGTCTGGTGCAGCGTCAGGCAGAAGTGCGTAAAAACGGCACCCTGCCGTGGCTGCGTCCGGATGCGAAAAGCCAGGTCACCTTCCAGTACGACGACGGCAAAATCGTCGGGATTGACGCGGTGGTTCTGTCTACCCAGCACGCTGAAGATATCGATCAGAAATCCCTGCAGGAAGCGGTGATGGAAGAGATCATCAAGCCGGTGCTGCCGACCGAATGGCTGAGCTCTGCGACCAAATTCTTCATCAACCCGACCGGACGCTTCGTTATCGGCGGCCCAATGGGTGACTGCGGCCTGACCGGTCGTAAAATCATCGTGGATACCTACGGCGGCATGGCGCGTCACGGCGGCGGTGCATTCTCTGGTAAAGATCCGTCTAAAGTTGACCGTTCTGCGGCGTACGCGGCACGTTATGTAGCGAAAAACATCGTTGCTGCCGGTCTGGCTGACCGCTGTGAGATCCAGGTTTCCTACGCTATCGGCGTGGCTGAGCCAACCTCCATCATGGTTGAAACCTTCGGTACCGAGAAAGTGCCTTCAGAACAGCTGACGCTGCTGGTGCGCGAGTTCTTCGACCTGCGTCCGTACGGCCTGATTCAGATGCTGGATCTGCTGCACCCAATCTACAAAGAAACCGCGGCATACGGTCACTTTGGTCGTGAACATTTCCCATGGGAAAAAACCGACAAAGCGGCGCTGCTGCGTGAAGCTGCCGGTCTGAAATAATCGACTGACACGCGCGTTAAAAAAGCCAGCCTTTGTGCTGGCTTTTTTTGTGTCGGGTGGCGGCTGCGCCTTACCCGACCTACGGGGTACGGAGCTTTTGTAGGCCGGGTAAGGCGCAGCCGCCACCTGGCAATGTTTGAAACCGCTTACACCATGCCGAATATATCCCGCTTTCAGAATAATCTCTTTGCGTGATGCCATTTCTTATGCTGTTACATTCCCTTTCAGTTAAGTCTGAAATGTGTCCTTTCGCGATGCGTATCACCTCATTTACCTCTATATTTTCAAGGCTTTAATTTTATTTACGGTTGCACACGAGTGTAACCGATTACACCTATGTGATTAATCTCACATATTTTTACGGGTCACTCACCTACCCTTAACATCAATAAAACTGATAACCCAACTGGAGGGCATAATGCCTGACAATAAAAAACAGGGGCGTACGTCCAACAAGGCGATGACATTCTTCGTCTGTTTCCTCGCCGCCCTGGCAGGATTGCTTTTTGGCCTGGATATCGGCGTGATTGCCGGTGCGTTACCTTTCATCACTGACGAATTCAGGATCAGCGCTCACACCCAGGAGTGGGTGGTCAGCTCGATGATGTTTGGCGCTGCCGTCGGGGCCGTCGGCAGCGGCTGGCTCTCCTTCAAGCTCGGACGTAAAAAGAGCCTGATGATCGGCGCGATCCTGTTCGTTGCCGGTTCACTCTTCTCTGCCGCAGCGCCTAACGTTGAGGTCCTGCTGGTTTCTCGCGTGCTGCTCGGCCTGGCCGTGGGCGTGGCGTCCTATACCGCCCCGCTTTACCTGTCCGAAATCGCGCCAGAGAAAATTCGCGGCAGCATGATTTCCATGTACCAGCTGATGATCACCATCGGTATTTTGGGCGCGTACCTTTCCGACACCGCGTTCAGCTACAGCGGCGCATGGCGCTGGATGCTTGGCGTGATCATCATCCCGGCTATTCTGCTGCTGATTGGCGTCTTCTTCCTGCCGGACAGCCCGCGCTGGTTTGCCGCCAAACGCCGATTCCACGATGCCGAGCGCGTCCTGATGCGCCTGCGCGACACCAGCGCGGAAGCGAAAAACGAGCTGGAAGAGATCCGCGAAAGCCTGAAGGTGAAGCAGTCCGGCTGGGCGCTTTTTAAAGAGAACAGCAACTTCCGCCGCGCGGTGTTCCTCGGCGTGCTGCTTCAGGTGATGCAGCAGTTCACCGGGATGAACGTCATCATGTACTACGCGCCGAAAATCTTTGAGCTGGCGGGCTATACCAACACCACCGAGCAGATGTGGGGCACCGTTATCGTCGGCCTGACCAACGTGCTGGCGACCTTTATCGCTATCGGCCTGGTGGACCGCTGGGGACGCAAGCCTACCCTGACGCTGGGCTTCCTGGTGATGGCGGCCGGTATGGGCGTGCTCGGGACCATGATGCATGTGGGCATTCACTCACCAACCGCCCAGTACTTTGCCGTTGGCATGCTGCTGATGTTTATCGTCGGGTTTGCAATGAGCGCCGGTCCGCTGATTTGGGTACTGTGCTCTGAGATCCAGCCGCTGAAGGGGCGTGATTTTGGTATCACCTGCTCTACCGCAACCAACTGGATTGCCAACATGATCGTCGGCGCAACGTTCCTGACCATGCTCAACACCCTGGGCAACGCGAACACCTTCTGGGTCTACGCCGGTCTGAACATCTTCTTTATTGTGCTGACCATCTGGCTGGTTCCAGAAACCAAGCACGTTTCGCTGGAACATATTGAACGTAACCTGATGAAAGGTCGTCCGCTGCGCGAAATCGGCGCCCACGACTGATCCTCATGCGGGAGGCGCCGCTTGCGCCTCCCCGCTTCGCGCTTTATGCTCTGCCCCTATGAAAGCACCCCGTCTCCCCATCGCCCTTCAGCAGGCCGTTATGCGCAGCCTGCGGGAAAAGCTCGCCCAGGCGGACCTGAAGCTCGGCCGCAGTTACCCTGAACCTAAGGTTGTTTATCAACAGCGCGGCACCGCGGCGGGCACCGCCTGGCTGGAATCGTACGAGATCCGCCTGAACCCGGTGCTGATGATGGAAAACCAGCAGGCGTTTATTGAGGAAGTGGTGCCGCACGAGCTGGCCCATCTGCTGGTGTGGAAACACTTCGGACGCGTCGCCCCCCACGGAAAAGAGTGGAAGTGGATGATGGAAGCGGTGCTCGGCGTACCGGCACGCCGGACCCATCAGTTTGAGCTGGAATCGGTGCGCCGCAATACCTTCCCCTATCGCTGCCAGTGTCAGCAGCACCAGCTTACCGTCCGCCGCCATAATCGCGTGGTGCGCGGCGAGGCCACCTACCGCTGCGTCAAATGCGGCGAGCCGCTGGTGGCGGAATAATCATCTGAACTTTCAGGAACTTTCCTGATCTGACTGATTGCATACAGGAACAACATTCGTTACGTTGCGGGCTCGTTTTGACACGGAGTGTAAGATGTCCCGTAATATTTCTCTCGCGGTCGCCTTTCTGACGACGGCGCTTTCCGGCCACGCGCTGGCCGACGGTATCAACAGTTTTTCCCAGGCCAAGGCGGCTGGCGTGAAGGTGAACGCCGACGTGCCGGGCGATTTCTACTGCGGCTGTAAAATTAACTGGCAGGGTAAAAAAGGGGTGGTTGACCTTGAGTCCTGCGGCTATAAGGTGCGTAAAAACGAAAACCGCGCCAGCCGCATCGAATGGGAGCATGTCGTTCCGGCATGGCAGTTCGGCCACCAGCGCCAGTGCTGGCAGGATGGTGGACGTAAAAACTGCGCCAAAGATCCGGTTTATCGCCAGATGGAAAGCGATATGCATAACCTGCAGCCCGCCGTGGGTGAAGTGAACGGCGACCGGGGTAATTTCATGTATGGCCAGTGGAACGGTGGCGAAGGCCAGTACGGCCAGTGCGGTATGAAGGTTGATTTTAAAGAGAAAGTCGCCGAGCCTCCTGCCCGCGCGCGCGGCAGTATCGCCCGCACCTACTTCTATATGCGTGACCGTTACGACCTCAACCTCTCCCGTCAGCAGACGCAGCTGTTCAACGCCTGGGACAAGCAGTACCCGGTGACGGAGTGGGAATGCCAGCGCGACGAACGTATCGCCAGGGTCCAGGGGAATCACAACCCTTACGTCCAGCGGGCTTGCCAGGCGCAAAAGAGCTAACCTACACTACGGCAATTCGCTTATCTCGCATGACACATGGAATTTCTGACTATGCGCATTCCCCGCATCTACCATCCTGAACCGATTACCGCAGGCCGCGAAATCGCCCTGTCTGATGACGCCGCTAACCACGTTGGCCGCGTGCTGCGGATGGGGGCCGGTCAGGCCATACAGCTGTTCGACGGCTCGAACCAGGTTTTTGACGCGGAAATCACGCGGTCTGATAAAAAAAGCGTCCACGTTAACGTCCTGCGTGGTGAAGTGGACGATCGTGAATCACCGCTGCACATCCATCTGGGGCAGGTGATGTCGCGCGGCGAGAAAATGGAGTTCACGATCCAGAAATCCATTGAACTGGGTGTAAGCCTCATTACGCCACTTTTTTCTGAGCGCTGTGGCGTTAAACTGGATGCGGAACGTCTGAACAAAAAGATCCAGCAGTGGCAAAAAATTGCCATTGCGGCGTGCGAGCAGAGCGGCCGCAACCGTATTCCGGAGATCCGCCCGGCGATGGATCTGGAGGACTGGTGCGCAGAAGAGGACAGTGGGCTGAAGCTCAACCTTCATCCGCGCGCCAGCGCCAGCATCAATACGCTGCCGCTGCCCGTTGAGCGCGTACGCCTGCTGATTGGCCCCGAAGGCGGCCTGTCGGCGGATGAAATTGCAATGACGGCACGTTACCAGTTTACTGATATTCTTTTGGGACCTCGCGTTCTGCGCACTGAGACAACGGCACTCACGGCCATTACCGCGCTACAGGTACGGTTTGGCGATCTGGGTTGAAGCATTAACGGAGAAGAACATGATCAAGCTCGGCATCGTGATGGACCCCATCGCAAACATTAACATCAAGAAAGATTCCAGCTTCGCCATGCTGCTGGAAGCGCAGCGTCGCGGCTATGAACTCCACTATATGGAGATGAACGATCTTTACCTGATCAACGGTGAAGCCCGCGCGCGCACCCGTATCGTTAACGTCGAGCAGAACTACGACAAATGGTACGAATTCGGCACCGAGCAGGACATTGCGCTTGCCGATCTCAACGTCATCCTGATGCGTAAAGATCCGCCGTTCGACACCGAATACATCTACTGCACCTATATTCTTGAACGTGCCGAAGAGAAAGGCACGCTGATCGTCAACAAGCCGCAGAGCCTGCGCGACTGCAACGAGAAGCTCTACACCGCCTGGTTCTCTGACCTGACGCCGGAAACGCTGGTGACCCGCAGCAAGGCGCAGCTGAAAGAATTCTGGCAGAAGCACGGCGACATTATCATGAAGCCGCTGGACGGCATGGGCGGCGCGTCGATTTTCCGCGTGAAGGAAGGCGACCCGAACATTGGCGTGATTGCCGAAACGCTGACCGAGTTGGGCACCCGTTACTGCATGGCGCAGAACTATATTCCGGCGATCAAAGACGGCGATAAGCGCGTGCTGGTAGTAGATGGCGAACCGGTTCCTTACTGCCTGGCGCGTATCCCGCAGGGTGGCGAGACCCGTGGTAACCTGGCGGCCGGTGGCCGCGGCGAGCCGCGCCCGCTGACCGAAAGCGACTGGGAAATTGCCCGCCGCGTTGGCCCGACGCTGAAAGCCAAAGGCCTGATCTTCGTCGGTCTGGACATCATCGGCGATCGTCTGACCGAAGTGAACGTCACCAGCCCAACCTGCATTCGCGAAATTGAAGCGGAATTCCCGATCTCGATCACCGGAATGCTGATGGACGCTATCGAAAAACGCTTACAGAAATAACCTTACAATACTCTATTAGTGACAGCGCCTGAGTTTGTCCCCATACTGGGCGCTGTCGCTTTTTAAACCAGGAAACAGTACCTCTGACAATGAATTTACAGCATCACTTTCTTATTGCCATGCCTGCTCTCCAGGACCCGATTTTTCGCCGCGCCGTGGTTTATATCTGTGAATACAACGAAGACGGCGCGATGGGCATTATCATCAATAAACCGCTCGAAAATCTTCAGGTTGAAGGCATTCTGGACAAGCTGAAAATCCCGGCGGACGCGCGACTGCCGGAAATCCGGCTCGATAAACCCGTGATGCTGGGTGGACCTCTTGCAGAAGATCGCGGCTTTATCCTGCATACGCCGCCGGTGTTCTCTTCCAGCATTCGCATTTCGGACAACACCGTCATTACCACCTCGCGCGACGTGCTCGAAACGCTGGGCACCGCAGAACAGCCTTCTGAAGTGCTGGTGGCGCTGGGCTATTCGTCGTGGGAGAAAGGCCAGCTTGAGCAAGAGATCCTCGATAACGCCTGGCTGACCGCGCCTGCGGACATGAATATCCTGTTTAAAACCCCTATTGCCGATCGCTGGCGTGACGCGGCGAAGCTGATTGGCATTGATATCCTGACCATGCCTGGCGTAGCGGGGCACGCCTGATGAGCGGAACGCTTCTGGCCTTTGATTTTGGCACCAAAAGCATTGGCGTCGCCGTGGGGCAGCGCATCACCGGCACCGCGCGTCCGCTTACGGCCCTCAAGGCCAACGACGGTACGCCGGACTGGAACCTTATCGAACGTCTGCTCAAAGAATGGCAGCCGGATGACGTGATTGTCGGGTTACCGCTCAACATGGACGGCACGGAACAGCCGCTGACCGCCCGGGCGCGTAAGTTCGCCAATAAAATCCATGGCCGCTTTGGCGTCTCCGTGAAGCTGCACGACGAGCGTCTCAGCACCGTCGAAGCGCGTGCGGGTCTGTTCGAGCACGGTGGATTCCGGGCGCTCAACAAAGGCAGCGTGGACTCCGCTTCAGCCGTCATCATCCTCGAAAGCTATTTCGAGCAGGGCTTTTAAGCACAGGGGCCTACAGCCGCCCCTGCGCCCGCCTCTCCGCCAGGCTCTGGTCAAAATTCTGCATTCCCGCCTGCTGACCGGTTTGAATAATGCCGGGCAGCTGCCACGTTTTTCCTTCACGAATAAGATTCGCCGCCGCGCCGGTGTTCACCAGCAGTTCATACAGCGCGACGCGCCCGCCCTGGAGATCGGGAAGCAGCCTCTGCGCCAGCACCGCCCGCAGGCTGCCGGCCAGCTGGTTACGCACCGGGTCTTTCTCCTGCGCCGGAAACGTATCCACCAGCCGCTCGATCGCCTGCGATGCCCCGCGCGTGTGTAGCGTCGCCAGCACCAGATGCCCGGTTTCCGCCGCCGTGAGCGCCAGGCGGATCGTTTCGCTGTCGCGCAGCTCCCCAAGCAGAATCACGTCCGGATCCTCGCGCAACGCACTGCGCAGCGCGTCGGCAAATGACGGGCTGTGCTGACCTATCTCCCGCTGCTGGATCAGGCAACGTTCGCTCTGGTAGATAAACTCCACCGGATCCTCAAGCGTGAGGATATGCCCGTCAGTATGGTGGTTGAGAAAATCGACCATCGCCGCCAGCGTCGTGGACTTGCCGCTGCCGGTCGCCCCCGTGACCAGAATCAGCCCGGCGTCACTGCACAACAGTTCCGGGACTGCCCGCGGTGCCCCCAGCGAAGCGAGCTGCGGGCAGGTACGCGGCAACAGCCGCAGCGTCACAGAAACGCCGCGCATCTGCTTAAAGGCGCTGCCGCGCAGGCGCTGGCCTCCCGCCACCGTCACGGCAAAATCCACCTGCCCATTTGCCCACCATATCCCCTGCTGCTCATCGTTGAGCCACGTCTTTAATAATGCCCCCACGTCAGGAGGCGGAAAGGGAGCGGGCTCAAGCCGGCCCGTTCTTCGCCAGCGCGGTGGCGAATCACTGCACAGGTGTAGATCGGAGACGTTATGCTTTACACTAAGGGCCACAATTTCTTCCACATCCATAGACTACTCCTCGGAAAATGAACGACATTGCGCATAACCTGGCACAGGTCCGGGACAAAATCTCAGCCGCCGCAACGCGTTGCGGGCGGGCTTCAGAAGAAATTACGCTGCTTGCAGTCAGCAAAACCAAGCCTGCGAGCGCCATCGCAGAAGCCATTAATGCAGGCCAGCGGGCGTTTGGTGAAAATTACGTTCAGGAAGGCGTGGATAAAATTCGCCACTTCCAGGAACAGGGGAATACGAATCTGCAGTGGCACTTTATTGGCCCCCTGCAGTCGAACAAAAGCCGTCTGGTGGCAGAGCACTTCGACTGGTGCCACACCATTGACCGTCTGCGTATTGCTACCCGTCTGAATGACCAGCGTCCGGCAGAGATGCCTGCGCTTAACGTGCTGATTCAGGTCAACATCAGCGACGAGAACAGCAAGTCCGGCATTGCGCTGAGCGAGCTGGACGCGCTTGCAGCAGAGGTGGCCGAACTGCCGCGCTTAACCCTGCGCGGGCTGATGGCCATTCCGGCCCCTGAGTCAAGTTATGAAAGGCAGTTTGCCGTGGCACAGCAAATGGCTGTAGCATTTGAGGCGCTTAAAGCGCGCTATGAAACGGTAGACACGCTTTCTCTGGGCATGTCGGATGATATGGAAGCCGCCATCGCGGCAGGCAGCACTATGGTGCGCATCGGCACGGCTATTTTCGGTGCGCGCGACTACTCAAAATAATAAGGAAACCTGAGGAACGCCATGAAGACGTTGACTTTCCTGCTCTCAACTGTGCTTGAGCTGTATACGATGGCGCTTTTGCTGCGCGTCTGGATGCAGTGGGCCCGCTGTGACTTTTACAACCCGTTCTCGCAGTTTGTCGTGAAAATCACGCAGCCCGTTGTCGGGCCGCTGCGCCGCATTATCCCGGCCATGGGCCCCATTGACAGTTCGTCTCTGCTGGTGGCGTTTATTCTCAGCGTGATCAAAGCCATCGTGCTGTTTATGGTCATCACCTTCCAGCCGATTATCTGGATTGCTGCCGTCCTGATTCTGATCAAAACCGTCGGCCTGCTGATTTTCTGGGTGCTGCTGGTCATGGCGATCATGAGCTGGGTGAGCCAGGGGCGTAGCCCGGTGGAGTACGCCCTGATTCAGCTGGCCGAGCCGCTGCTGCGTCCGATCCGTAATCTGCTTCCGTCCATGGGCGGCATCGATTTTTCGCCGATGATCCTGGTTCTGCTGCTCTATGTGATCAACATGGGGATCGCTGAACTGTTACAGTCTACGGGCAACATGCTGCTGCCGGGGCTGTGGATGGCGCTATGAGTGCAGTAAGCACCTGCGCTGACGGGCTGGTTTTGCGGCTGTATATTCAGCCCAAAGCCAGCCGCGACAGTATTGTTGGGCTGCATGGCGACGAGTTAAAGGTCGCCATCACCGCCCCGCCGGTTGACGGCCAGGCTAACGCCCATCTGACCAAATATCTGGCAAAACAGTTTCGCGTCGCCAAAAGCCAGGTCATCATTGAAAAAGGTGAACTTGGGCGACATAAACAGGTAAAAATCCTCAATCCGCAAGCTATCCCGACGGAAGTCGCGGCTCTGAAAGAACAGGACTAAACCATGCAGAAAGTTGTTCTCGCGACCGGCAACGCCGGTAAAGTGCGCGAGCTGGCCTCGCTATTAAATGATTTTGGGCTGGACGTGGTCGCCCAAACCGATCTTGGCGTGGAGTCCGCCGAAGAGACGGGTCTGACGTTTATCGAAAACGCGATCCTGAAAGCGCGCCACGCGGCGCAGATTACCGGCCTGCCCGCGATTGCCGATGACTCTGGCCTGGCAGTGGATTTTCTCGGCGGCGCGCCGGGGATTTACTCTGCGCGCTATTCCGGCGTTGACGCCACCGACCAGCAGAATCTGGAAAAGCTGCTTGTCGCCCTGAAGGACGTGCCTGACGATCAGCGCACCGCGCAGTTCCACTGCGTGCTGGTCTATCTGCGTCATGCGGAAGACCCGACCCCTATCGTCTGCCACGGCAGCTGGCCGGGCGTGATTACCCGTGAAGCGGCCGGCAACGGCGGCTTTGGCTACGACCCGATTTTCTTTGTCCCGACCGAGGGCAAAACCGCTGCGGAACTGACCCGCGAAGAGAAAAGCGCGATTTCCCACCGTGGACGCGCGCTGAAACTGTTACTGGAAGCACTGCGTAATGGCTAATTTGCCGCCTCTGAGTCTGTATATTCACATCCCGTGGTGCGTGCAGAAGTGCCCGTACTGCGATTTCAACTCGCACGCGCTGAAGGGCGAAGTGCCGCACGATGACTACGTTGCGCATCTGCTGGCCGACCTGGACGCCGATGTACCTTACGCACAGGGACGTGAAGTTAAGACCATTTTCATTGGTGGCGGTACGCCGAGCCTGCTGTCAGGCCCGGCGATGCAAACGCTGCTGGACGGCGTGCGCGCGCGCCTGAACCTGGCGGCGGATGCGGAGATTACGATGGAGGCTAACCCCGGCACCGTTGAGGCCGACCGTTTTGTCGACTATCAGCGCGCGGGCGTGAACCGTATCTCTATCGGCGTGCAGAGCTTTAGCGAGCCGAAGCTAAAGCGCCTGGGGCGCATTCACGGCCCGGAAGAGGCAAAGCGCGCGGCACACCTGGCGACGGGGCTTAATCTTCGCAGCTTTAACCTCGATCTGATGCACGGCCTGCCGGACCAGTCGCTCGAAGAGGCGCTGGACGATCTGCGCCAGGCAATTGAACTGAACCCGCCGCACCTGTCGTGGTATCAGCTCACCATCGAGCCCAACACCCTGTTTGGCTCGCGCCCGCCGGTGCTGCCGGACGACGACGCGCTGTGGGATATCTTCGAGCAGGGCCATAGGCTTTTGACCGCCGCAGGTTACCAGCAGTACGAGACGTCCGCCTATGCGAAGCCGGGCTACCAGTGCCAGCACAACCTGAACTACTGGCGCTTCGGCGACTATCTGGGGATTGGCTGCGGCGCGCACGGCAAGGTGACCTTCCCGGACGGGCGCATTCTGCGCACCGCCAAAACCCGTCACCCGCGCGGGTATATGGAAGGCCGCTACCTGGAGCGTCAGCACGACGTCGAGGCGGCGGATAAGCCGTTTGAGTTCTTTATGAACCGCTTCCGCCTGCTGGAAGCCGCGCCGCGCGCGGAGTTTACCCGTTACACCGGGCTGCCGGAGTCGGTGATTCGCCCGCAGATCGACGAGGCGCTGGCTCAGGGATATCTCACCGAGAGCGAGGAATACTGGCAGATCACCGAGCACGGCAAACTGTTTTTAAACTCCCTTCTTGAGCTGTTCCTCGCCGAAGATTCCTGAAGGCTGATTCAGGATTTTGCATCCCGTTCTGCCGGCTGAGGGAAAGGCTGGCAGAGTGCGGGGATGATCGACCTGAAGAAACAGCCGATGACCATGGGTAAAGGATGTTAAAAAGTGTTCACCATGTCCCCGAACACCTGTCTACCATGTCCCCGGACCGTACCCCCTGAGAGGGAGCAAACCATCCCCTCGCCCCTTTGGGGAGAGGGATAGGGTGAGGGGCCCAGCGCGCAGAGATCTTACTTCAGCGTCCCCACCAGCGCCTTCCGGCTATCTTCCAGCGACACCACGCGTTTACACACGTCTTTGCCGAACTGCTGGAAATCATCTTCCTGGTTCTTCCACTCGTTCTGAATGGAGGTTTGCAGGCCGCCTAAACTGCCCAGCACGCCCTGCAGCGGGTTACCGCCGCCTTTCAGCACCGCCTTGGCGCCCATCTCGTTGATGCTGTCCTGCAGGATGCCGCCCATCGCCTGGTTCACCAGCTGCTGTCCGTCAGCACGCACCTGATCGATCGCCTTGTAGTGGAACGTCAGGCCGTCGGTGCGCGTCTCTATAATGCGGTTCATCTGCTCTTTAAGCTGCTTGTCCAGCCTGGTCAGGCGGGTGCGCATGTTGCTGCTCTCACCCACCTCTTTGGTGATGATCTTATCCAGCGCGACGCGGCTCTTTTCGACGCGCGTCAGCGCGCCGTCATTAATCCATGGCAGCGCGGTACGCAAATCGGCCTGATAATCTTTCGCCTGCTCACGCTGTGCGGCGGTCAGGTTGTACTGCTTGCCGTTATAGGTGACGTTTCCTTCCGGCGTAATCACCAGATTGCCGTTCTCGCCTTTGACCTGCACGGTTTGCGGGCTCAACACCACGTCATCACGCGGGGTGACGCTACATTGATAATCCGCATGGGCGGTAAATCCGGTTGCCATCAAAGCAACAGCCAGCAACGTTTTGCGCATCTTAAACACTCCCTCAGACAAAATGGGCCAGCTAATGCTGGCCCCTTACTGCTTTATTAGTCCCACCAAACGTCGAAAAGTTCGCTGACGCGGACATCTTCGAGCTTATGGTCTTCAAGCCATTTACGCACCAGGGCCTGATGTTCTTCGGTGCATTTACCCACTTCCTGGGTGCAGATCAGACCTTCCCAGGCCAGGTAGCCGCTACCGTCGAAGGCCAGCTTGTTAGGCTCGATCACCTCGTTGATGAACGCGTCCACGTCCCGATCGATCTGCTCAACGCTGGTGCCTTCCGGGAAACGCCACGCAACGGAGAAGCCCACTTCCTGGAATTCTTCGATGTGCATTTTTTTACGCAGACGACGGCTACGATTCTTTGCCATTATTTCACCCTCTCGAACATTAAGTCCCATACACCGTGACCAAGACGATGGCCACGCTGTTCAAATTTCGTTACCGGACGCGATTCCGGACGCGGTACATAGTCGTTGCTTTCCGACTGGTTTTTGTAACCGTCCAGCGACGACATCACTTCCAGCATATGTTCCGCATACGGTTCCCAGTCGGTCGCCATATGGAAGACACCGCCCAGCTTCAGCTTGCTTTTTACCAGCTCGGCAAACGGCGCCTGAACGATACGGCGTTTATTATGACGCGCTTTGTGCCACGGGTCAGGGAAAAAGAGCTGAACCATGGTTAAAGAATTGTCAGGAATCATTTTGTGCAGCACTTCCACCGCGTCGTGACACATCACGCGCAGGTTCTCAACGCCCTCTTCATGGGCCGTTGCCAGGCATGCACCCACGCCCGGGGAGTGGACTTCGATACCGAGGAAGTTCTGCTCCGGTCGCGCTTTCGCCATGGCCACCAGCGAGGTGCCCATACCGAAACCGATCTCCAGCGTGACGGGTGCGTCGCGGCCAAACAGCTCGCTAAAATCCAGAGGCTGCTCGCTGAACTCAACGCCCATCACCGGCCAGTAGCTGTCCAGCGCGTGTTGCTGCCCTTTTGTCAGGCGGCCCTGACGGCGGACAAAGCTGCGAATACGGCGCAGCGGGCGACCGTTTTCATCAAATTCCGGTGAAATGACGTCGTTTTTCATAAAAGAGTTGTCTGCTTGTGAGAATGTTCGGGAAACGGGCATTATCCAAAGTTAAGGCGTCTATGCAAGCATGGGAAAGATCCGGTTTACAGCAGATTGGCGCTGTGCTGCAATCTGCGTCCCTGATTATGCGAATCGATGACCATGCAAGCCTCTCAATTTTCAGCCCAGGTGCTGGACTGGTACGACAAATACGGGCGCAAAACCCTGCCCTGGCAAATTGAAAAAACGCCGTACAAAGTATGGCTCTCCGAGGTGATGTTGCAACAAACGCAGGTCGCCACGGTGATCCCTTACTTCGAGCGTTTTATGGCGCGCTTCCCGACGGTGACCGATCTCGCCAACGCGCCGCTGGATGAGGTGCTGCACCTGTGGACCGGTCTTGGCTATTACGCACGCGCGCGCAACCTTCACAAGGCGGCGCAGCAGGTCGCCATGCGCCACAACGGAAAATTCCCGGAAACCTTCGACGAAGTAGCAGACCTACCCGGCGTAGGACGTTCCACCGCGGGCGCCATTCTCTCCCTGTCTTTAGGAAAGCATTTCCCGATCCTCGACGGCAACGTGAAGCGCGTGCTGGCGCGCTGCTACGCCGTCGACGGCTGGCCGGGGAAGAAGGACGTTGAGAAACGCCTTTGGGAAATCAGCGAAGCGGTCACCCCGGCGAACGGCGTCGAGCGTTTTAACCAGGCGATGATGGATCTCGGCGCAATGGTCTGCACGCGCTCGAAGCCGAAATGCGAACTCTGCCCGGTGAGTAACCTCTGCGTGGCGTACGCCAACCATTCGTGGGCGCAGTATCCGGGTAAGAAACCCAAACAGACGCTGCCGGAGCGCACCGGCTATATGCTGCTGATGCAGCACGGCGACGAGGTCTTCCTCGCCCAGCGTCCACCGAGCGGCCTGTGGGGTGGTCTATACTGCTTCCCACAGTTTGAAAATGAAGACCTGCTGCGTGAATGGCTTAAACAGCGCGGGATTGCTGCCGATAACCTGACGCAGCTGACCGCGTTTCGCCATACCTTCAGCCATTTCCATCTGGATATTGTGCCGATGTGGCTTCCCGTGTCCTCCTTTGCCTCGTGCATGGATGAAGGCAGCGCTCTCTGGTATAACTTAGCGCAACCGCCATCAGTCGGGCTGGCGGCTCCCGTGGAGCGCCTGTTACAGCAATTACGTGCCGGTGCAATGATTTAGCATCGACAAGAAAAAGAGGAATGAGTATGGCCAGAACGATTTTTTGTACTTTCCTGCAGCGCGACGCTGAAGGCCAGGATTTCCAGCTTTATCCGGGCGACCTGGGTAAACGAATTTATAACGAGATTTCCAAAGAGGCCTGGGGACAGTGGCAGAAAAAGCAGACCATGCTGATCAACGAGAAAAAGCTCAGCATGATGAACCCGGAACACCGCAAGCTGCTGGAGCAGGAGATGGTGAGCTTCCTGTTTGAGGGTAAAGACGTGCACATCGAAGGCTATACGCCACCGGAAAAATAGTATCGCGCCGCTGTTGCCGGGTGGCGCTGCGCTTACCCCGGCCTACAAAACCGTAGGCCCGTGCAAGCGCAGCGCCGCCGGGCAACAGCAACGACTAAGCAAACACAACACGCACTCCCGGAATGATGAAAAAACTTTTAGCGCTAGCCCTTGTTGCGCCGTTGCTTGTCTCGTGTTCGTCAAAAAAAGGCGAGGATTACAACGAAGCCTGGATCAAGGACACCAACGGTTTTGACATTTTGATGGGGCAGTTTGCCCACAACATCGAGAACATATGGGGATTTAACGAAGTTCTTATTGCCGGACCGAAGGACTACGTTAAGTACACCGACGCCTATCTGACCCGTAGCCACATCAACTTTGATGAGGGTACGATCACCATTGAGACCATCGCAGGCACCGATCCTGCGGCACGACTGCGTCAGGCGATTATCAAAACCCTGCTGATGGGTGACGATCCGGGCTCAATCGATCTCTACTCCGATGCCGACGATATCACCATCTCGAAAGAGCCGTTCCTGTACGGCCAGGTCGTCGATCAGACCGGTCAGCCGATCCGCTGGGAAGGCCGCGCCACGAAGTTTGCCGACTATCTGCTGCAGACGCGCCTGAAGAGCCGCTCTAACGGCCTGAAGATTATCTACAGCGTCACCATCAACCTCGTCCCGAACCACCTCGACAAGCGTGCGCATAAGTACATTGGGATGGTGCGTCAGGCGTCACGCAAGTACGGCGTGGACGAGTCGCTGATCCTGGCGATTATGCAGACCGAATCGTCGTTCAACCCTTACGCGGTAAGCCGTTCCGACGCCCTGGGGCTGATGCAGGTTGTGCAGCACAGCGCCGGTAAAGACGTCTTCCGCGCGCAGGGGAAATCCGGCACGCCGAGCCGCAGCTATCTGTTCGATCCCCAGAGCAACATTGATACCGGTACGGCCTATCTGGCGATGCTGAACAATGTCTACCTGAGCGGAATTGATAACCCAACGTCACGCCGCTATGCGGTGATCACCGCCTATAACGGCGGCGCGGGCAGCGTGCTGCGCGTCTTCTCGAATGACAAAGTGCAGGCTGCCAACATCATCAACAGCATGGCGCCGGGGGATGTCTACTCCACCCTGACCACCCGCCACCCGTCAGCGGAATCCCGCCGGTATCTGTATAAGGTGAACACGGCGCAGAAGAACTACCGTCGCCGGTAATAATCAACACACCTTCTCCTGCAAGGAGAAGGTGTTCTGCTTCCCCTCTCCCCACCCATACGAAAATGTTATTTGCATCACAATCCAAACTGCAAATTAATGTGGATTGCATTTTTTTGCGGGAGGTAACAAAACATATCGTTGGCAACTGATAGAATCGCATCAAATAACAACCCTGAATGTTCCCAAAACAACATATCTCCCGCTCACTTGTGAGGAAAGTAACATGAACCTTAAGCTGCAGCTTAAAATATTGTCGTTTCTGCAGTTCTGCCTGTGGGGTAGCTGGCTGACTACACTCGGCTCCTATATGTTTGTGACGCTCAAGTTCGACGGAGCGTCAATCGGTGCCGTATACAGCTCGCTCGGTATTGCGGCGGTCTTCATGCCAACGCTGCTGGGCATCGTGGCGGATAAATGGTTAAGCGCCAAATGGCTGTACATGCTCTGCCATCTGGTGGGCGCGGGGACGCTGTTTATGGCAGCCCAGGTGACCACGCCGGGGGCGATGTTCATGGTGATCCTGCTTAACTCGCTGGCCTATATGCCAACGCTTGGGCTGATCAACACCATCTCCTACTACCGCCTGAAATCCGCGGATATGGACATCGTGACCGATTTCCCGCCAATCCGTATCTGGGGCACCATCGGCTTTATCATGGCGATGTGGGGCGTCAGCTTCGCGGGCTTCGAACTGAGCCATATGCAGCTCTACATCGGTGCCGCGCTCTCCGTACTGCTGGCAATCTTCACCCTGACGCTGCCGACCATTCCGGTGTCTAACCAGCAGAAAAACCAGAGCTGGAGCACCATGCTTGGCCTGGACGCCTTCGCGCTGTTTAAAAACAAACGCATGGCGATCTTCTTTATCTTCTCCATGCTGCTGGGCGCTGAGCTGCAGATCACCAACATGTTCGGCAACACCTTCCTGCACAGCTTCGACAACAACCCGCTGTTCTCCGGCAGCTTTATCGTTGAGCACGCGTCGGTGATGATGTCCATCTCTCAGATTTCTGAGACGCTGTTCATCCTGACCATCCCGTTCTTCCTGAGCCGCTACGGCATCAAGAACGTCATGCTGATCAGTATTGCGGCGTGGATGCTGCGCTTCGGCCTGTTCGCCTACGGCGACCCAAGCCCGTTCGGTACCGTGCTGCTGGTGCTGTCGATGATTGTGTACGGCTGCGCCTTCGACTTCTTCAACATCTCCGGTTCGGTGTTCGTGGAGAAAGAGGTGAAGCCTGAGATCCGCGCCAGCGCGCAGGGCATGTTCCTGATGATGACCAACGGCTTCGGCTGTATTCTGGGCGGCGTGGTGAGCGGTAAGGTGGTTGAGATGTACACCACCAACGGCATCACCAACTGGCAGCCGGTGTGGCTGATCTTCGCGGCGTACTCGCTGGTGCTGTTCTTCGCGTTCATCGCGCTGTTCAAGTACAAGCACGTGCGCGTGCCGAACGGTGCGCAGCCGATCGCGCACTAATCTTTGGTGTGTTGTGCCCGGTGGCGCTGCGCTTACCGGGCCTACAAAAACAAACCGTAGGCCGGGTCAGGCGTAGCCGCCACCCGGCTATTTTATTGCAGACAGCACCCACCCCACCGACAGCAAATCCGCGCTGCCGCCCGGGCTCAGGTTTCGTTCTATCAATGCGTTATCCATCTTAAGCAACGCCTCGCGGTCCCAGCCGTTAGCCAGTAATCCCCGCGCGTAGACCTGAACGTAGCGTAGCCCTTCAATGCCGCCGCGCGAGACGAGGTTGCTGTCCTGATTGATTGCCATCAGGCGCAGCAGCAGGCCGTGAAGAGACCGTCCGTTCCACTGCGCCAGCGCCTTGCGCACCGTTGCAAACCCGCTTTCCGCCTCACCGCGCGCGCCGGTTAAGCCGTACTGCTGAAACTGCCGCTCGCCCGCCGTCGCCTGCCCGCCGCGCCCGGCCAGCTCCCGCGACACCAGCCCGCGGCAGATGTTACTTACCTCACAACAGAGGCTGTCTGCGGAGATATTTTTCACACGCCCGGCGGCAAAGCAGAGTAAACCCAGCGCAAAAATCCCGCCCTTATGGGTGTTCACTCCGCTCGTCGCGGCGTACATCGCCTGCTCGCAGGCCATCCCCATCGGGCGGATGATCCGTAGCTGTGCTTCAGCGGGTTTATCGGCATGCGCGTTACCGAGCTCGGCAAAGCGTGAAAACCACGGCGTAATCGCCGCGATGCTGCGGACAAACAGCGCGTGGTCCATATCGCGGTGGGAACCGTTGTTGAGCGTGTCCACCAGCCCCGGCTTGGGCGTCAGCTCCAGCTCCTGCCACAGCGCCGCTTCAGCAAGGGTAGGCACGTCCGTAATGCGGGGCTTAGTCGCGAGCAAACCAGTCATCGATCGTCTTCTCCACGCGGGAAACCACCTGCTCAACGGGGTGATTGCGCGAACGGGAACAGGCGTGCGCGGGTTCGTCGCAGATCAGGCAGCGCCGGAGATTTGCCCCCAGCGACTGACGCCCAACGTGGCCGTGCTGAGGGCAGATCACGTCCAGATCCCAAAGCCTGCCGAGCGGGTGCGTCTGCTCCAGATCCGCGCAGTGCGCTTTGATCTCCGCCGCCGGATGGGCCACGCACCACAGAGCTTCTGGCCCGGTCGGGAGCCACAGCACCTGACGGTCCAGCACCTGCCAGCGGTTTTCCCACAGCAGCTGGTCGCACATCTGCAGCGCCACGCCCATGGTGTTGCGATAGCGCAGGCTGTCCTTGATTTCCCCTGGCGTAACCAGCGTGAGGGATATCACCGGCTGTTGATAGTGCTCGAGCATGTCAGCCTGGCGCGCCGCGCGGCGCTCTTTCGCCGCCAGCAGTTCGTCCAGGCTGACACCCGCCCGCACGGGTGTCGCTACCGTCATATTTCCTCCTTCACCTGTCGCACGGTGTCGATCACGCTGCCGTCGCGATAGCGGATCACCCCGACGATTTTGTCGGTAAATTCAATCGGTTTCGGTACGCCGGTCAGGGAAATCGCCCGCTCGTACAGCGCGTTGATATCCACCACCTTCAGCCCGGCGGCCATCAGCCGCTCGCGGACCTCCGGGCGCGCCGGGTTGACCGCAATGCCGTGATCGGTGACCAGCACGTCGATACTTTCACCCGGCGTGAGGCGCGTGGTGACGCGCTTCACCACCGTCGGAATGCGGCTGCGCAGCAGCGGCGCCACCACGATGGTCAGGTTTGCCGCGGCGGCCACGTCGCAGTGCCCGCCGGACGCGCCGCGCATCACGCCGTCGGAACCGGTGATGACGTTGACGTTGAAATCGACGTCAATTTCCAGCGCGCTGAGGATCACCACGTCAAGCTGGTCGCAGCTTGCCGCCTTGCTGCCGGGGTTGGCGTAGACGTTGGTGGAGATCTCCACGTGGTTAGGGTTGCGCGCCAGCGAGGCCGCCGCCTGGCCGTCAAAGCACTGGGTGTCGAGCAGCTTTTCGATCAGCCCCTTCTCGTGCAGATCCACCAGGCTGCCGGTGATGCCGCCGAGCGCAAAGCGCGCCTTCACGCCGCTGCGCTCCATCTTCTCTTCCATAAAGCGGGTGCAGGCGGTCGCCGCCGCGCCGGAGCCGGTCTGCATCGAGAAGCCCGGCCTGAAGTAGCCGGAGTGCTCGATCACGTCCGCCGCGTAGCGGGCGATCATCAGCTCGCGCGGGTTGCTGGTGACGCGCGCCGCGCCGACGCTGATTTTCGCCGGGTCACCGACGCTCTCCACCTGCACGATGTAGTCCACCTGGTCCTGCACCAGGCTGGCGGGCATATTTGGGAACGGCACCAGCGCTTCGGTCAGCAATACCACCTTGCGGGCAAAGTGCGCGTCCACCATGGCGTAGCCCAGGGAGCCGCAGCAGGATTTACCGTGGGTGCCGTTGGCGTTGCCAAACTCATCGCTGCACGGCACCCCGAGAAACGCCACGTCGATATTCAGCTCCCCGTCCTGGAGCAGCTTCACGCGTCCGCCGTGGGAGTGAATTTGCACCGGCTCGTCCATCAGCCCGTGGGAGATGGCGTCCGCCAGCCTGCCGCGCATGCCCGAGGTGTAAATGCGGGTGATGACGCCGCTTTTGATATGCTCGATCAGCGCGTCGTTGCAGGTCATCAGCGAGCTGGAGGCCAGGGTCAGATTTTTGAAGCCCATCCTCGCCAGCAGCGCCACGACGGTGTTGATCACCCGGTCGCCTTCGCGAAACGCATGGTGGAAGGAGATGGTCATTCCGTCCCGCAGGCCGCTGCGCTTCACCGCCTCTTCAATGGAGGCACACAGTTTACGGCTGTGCTTCGCGTCGCTGTCCGCCAGCCACGGCGTGGCGCTGTGGGCGGTATCAAACGGTTTTAAGTCCCGCAGATGGGGAAAATTCACGTGAAGAAGTTCTGTCTGATTCATCATCTCATCCTTACCGACGCACGCCGGAAGCCGCCGCGCGCTCCAGCACCACCTGCGCGTGGTTAATAATCGGTGCATCCACCATTTTGCCGTTAAGCGACACCACGCCCAGACCGTTGCGCTCGCCCTCTTCTGCCGCCTCAATCACCCTTTTGGCGTGATCCACCTCCTCCTGCGTCGGGGCGTAGGCGTTGTGCAGCAGGTCTATCTGGCGCGGGTTAATCAGCGATTTGCCGTTAAAGCCCATCTTGCGGATCAGATCGACCTCGCGCAGGAACCCGGCCTCGTCATTAACGTCTGACCACACCACGTCGAAGGCGTCGATGCCCGCCGCGCGGGCGGCGTGCAGCACGGCGCAGCGGGCGTAGAACAGCTCGGTGCCGTCGCCGCGCTCGGTCTGCATGTCCATCACATAGTCAAAGGCGGCCAGCGCGATGCCGATGAGGCGCACAGAGCTGCGGGCAATCGCCACGGCGTTAATCACGCCAATGGCCGACTCAATCGCGGCCATCACGCGGGTGGAGCCGACCTCGCGGCCGCACTCGCGCTCGATACGCTCGAGGTGGCCTTCCAGCTCGTAGATGTCGTCCGGGGTGTCGGTTTTCGGCAGGCGAATCACGTCCACGCCCGCGCGCACGGCGGCCTCCAGATCCAGCAGGCCAAACGGCGTGCTGAGCGGGTTAATGCGCACCACGGTCTCGATATCCTGATACATCGGGTGCTGCAGGGCGTGGAACACCAGCATGCGCGCGGTATCCTTCTCGCGCAGGGCAACGGCGTCCTCAAGGTCAAACATGATGGAGTCGGGACGGTAGATAAAGGCGGTTGAGAGCATGGCGGCGTTGGCGCCCGGCAGGAACAGCATGCTGCGGCGGAGTTTGCTCATTTCAGCGCCCCCCAGTTGATGGCCTGTTCTTCGGCGGCACGCAGCAGCGCGCTTTGCAGGCGGGCGCGGATCACACAGTCCAGCGCCCCTTTGTCTTCAATAATGATTAATCCCTGGTGCACGTTCATGGCGCGCAGGGTGTCGTTGACCACCTGGCGAATCTGCTCGCCAAACTGCTTAATCACTTCGCTGTGGATGACGATCTCCAGCTCGCCGTGAGCGGGCGCGATTTTCACCATCAGGTCGCTGGACTCCTGCGTGCCGGCCAGCGCCTCCCTTACAATTTTCATGATAAATTCCTGGTAGTTAAGCGACTTCCGCACTCGCACGGTAATGCGTTTCGAGATGCGCGAAGGTGGAGTCCGGGACTATTTCCCGGATCCGGGAAAACTGCTGTGTCTTCAGTAAGCGGCGCACTTCGGACGCCGATATGGCGTTGCCGGCGGCCTTGATGCGCGGCATTTCCACCACCTCGATATGCGAGGCCAGCAGGTCGTGCAGCGTCTGGTTGTACTGACGGGTGATGTCGCAGAACGGCTCCGAACCGATGAAGCGGTGCGTGATGCCGAGCGCCGGGGCAATAAAGTCCCGGAAGATCAGCACGTCGATCTCGCTCCACGCCTGCTGCACTTTGCCGGTCTCCTTGAGGAAGTAGGCCGGGAAGGTGGCGCGGGAGATGATGTACTGCGAACCTTCATGCACCACCACGTTCGGCAGGTGCGCCACGCCCGAGCGCACCATCTCGAGGCGCGCGCTGAACGGGAAGAACGACGCGTCTTCACGCACCACGAACAGGTGCAGGGCATCGCAGCGCGCCGCCGCCTGCTCCACCAGATGGCGGTGGCCGAGGGTGAACGGATTGGCGTTCATCACGATGGCGCCAATGTTATCCCCACACCTGCGGTTCGCGCGCAGAGAGCGGCAGTAGCGCTCGATCCCCTGCGGGGTGTTCTCCATCAGCACCGCGTTGTTCCCGCTCTGGGCAATCGGCCAGAAGCCGCTGCGGGCAAAGCGTTCCCGGTTGCACGGACGGGTACAGAGGAAGAGGTGAAAATGGCCGCGCTCCAGCGCCGCGTGTTCCACCTCGGCCAGCAGCCGGGCGCTGAGGTTCTCGCCGCGAAGCTGCTCGTTGACCGCCACGCATTTGATGACGTTGGCGGCAAGCCCTGCGCAACCCACCAGCTGCGAGCCGGACCAGGCTTCGACGAACAGCGTGATGTCGTTGTCCAGGCCAAGGCCGCTGTCTGCCAGCAGGTAACGGATCTGGCTTAAGCGTTCCGGATGCTTCGCCACGAGGGTGTGGCGAAAATCGATGGGTTGCGAGTGCATGCTGCCGCCTTACTTAATGTGCTGACGCGAGCCCGACGGCTGGCGCTTCCACGATCACGTTGCTCAGATGACCGATATGCTCGATCTCCACCTCAATGCGATCGCCCTCCTTCATAAACAGCGGCGGGTTACGCTTTTTGCCCACCCCGCCCGGGGATCCGGTGATGATCACGTCGCCCGGGCTTAAGCGGGTAAAGGTGCTGATGTACTCGATCAGCTCCGCCACCTTGTGGATCATGCTGCTGGTGTTGTCTTCCTGCACCATGCGGCCGTTCAGCCAGGTGCGGATTGCAAGCCTGTGCGGATCGGGGATTTCATCCGCCGTCGCCATCCACGGCCCAAACGCGCCGGTCTGACGCCAGTTTTTGCCGGCGGTGAACCAGGTGTGCTGCCAGTCGCGGGCGGAGCCGTCCATGTAGCAGCTGTAGCCCGCCACGTGGCGCAGGGCGTCGTCGCGGCTGATGTTCTCCCCGCCTTTACCGATGATCACCGCCAGCTCGCCTTCGTAGTCGAATTCGCTGGAGTGGCGCGGCTTCAGCACCGGCTCATTGTGGCCGGTCTGGGAATCCGGGAAGCGGACGAACAGCGTCGGGGCCGGGTTATGCTGGTCAAACTCCTTGCGCTTGTCGGCGTAGTTCATGCCCACGCAGAGGATTTTTTCCGGCTGCTCAATCACCGGTAAGAAGGTGATGGCGCTCAGCGGCACGTCCACCGCGTCGTTCAGGTAGCGGGTGGCCTGCGCCAGCCCGTTGCCCTGCAGCAGCGCCTTGAGGTCGCCGTAGCGGTCGCCCAGGCGGCGGCCTAAATCAATCACGCCGTCGGCCTGAACGATGCCGTAGCTGCGTTTTCCCTGGTATAAAAAGCTTGCGAGTTTCATTGTTCTTTCCTGAAAACTTAAACGAGGAAGTTGCCCAGAATCAGCAGTGAGATAGAGACGTTAATCGCCCCGCCGATACGGGTAGCAATCTGGGCGAACGGCATCAGGCTCATGCGGTTGCCTGCGGTCAGGATCGCCACGTCGCCGGTACCGCCCTGGCCGCTCTGGCAGCAGGAGACGATGGCGACATCAATCGGATGCATACCAATCTTTTTGCCGACGAAGAACCCGGTCGCCACCAGCGCGGAGACGGTGCTGATAATCACCAGCAGGTTGGTCAGCGTGAAGGCGGCCACCAGTTCATGCCACGGGGTGATGGCCACGCCAACGGCGAAGAGGATCGGGTAGGTCACCGAGGTCTGGAAGAATTTGTACACCACCTGAGAGCCTTCCAGCAGGCGCGGAGAGGCGCCGTTGCAGAGCTTCACCAGCACCGCCATAAACAGCATGCCGACCGGTGCAGGCAGGCCAATCAGCTTGTGGCCGAGCATGCCCAGCATGTAGAGCAATACCGCCAGCAGCGCGCCGGAGGCGATAGTGGTCACGTCCGCTTTGCCGGAGAACGCGGGCTGAGAGACGGTGGCATCGGCATTCGCGCGGTTAGGCATCAGCTGGCCTTCTCCGGTCAGGTGCGGGTAGCGTTTACCGAGCTGGTTCAGGCAGCCGGAGATGATGATTGCCGTCAGGCCGCCGAGCATCACCATCGGCAGCACGCGGCCGAGCGCCACGCCCTGGTCCATGTGCAGCAGGGTGGCATAGCCGATGGAGAGCGGGATTGCCCCTTCCCCCACGCCGCCCGCCATGATCGGCAGAATGATAAAGAAGAAGATCTGGAACGGCTCAAGACCCAGCGCCAGGCCGACGCCCATCCCCACCAGCATGCCGACGATTTCACCGCACAGCATCGGGAAGAAAATGCGCAGGAAGCCCTGAATCAGCACCGTGCGGTTCATGCTCATGATGCTGCCGACGATAATGCAGCAGATGTAGAGATAGAGAATGTTGGTGGATTTGTAGAACTTGGTGGTGGACTCGACCACCACGTCCGGCAGCAGGCCGTAGTAGACCAGCGCGGAAGGGATAAAGGTGGCGCAAATCGCCGCCGCGCCAAGCTTGCCGACAATCGGCAGGCGTTTGCCAAACTCGCCGCAGGCGAAGCCGAAAAAGGCCAGCGTGGCGACCATGACCACGATATCGCTCGGCAGTTTTCCGCCCAGGCAATCAATCGCAATCAGCACACCCGCCAGAACGAACAGCGGCAGAGGAATAATCCCGATTTTCCAGGTATCCATAATATGCCACCAGCGCTCTTTGAGCGAAGGTCGCTGAATTTCAATCGGGTCGTGGGTAACAGAGAAAGAATCGTCAGTTGTGCTCATAATAAGCCCCTTGGTTATTTTGTGCGTTCAGCTTAGAGTCACAAAGGCTTACTTTATGTGAGGGATGGCATATTAAAAGCGAAGTTTTAATGGCAGCTATGGTTTTAATGGTTTCTTTTATTTAATGTGATTTATGCCTTATTTATTGCCGTGGTTTTTATGGTTTCTTTTCCGAACTGAACAAACAAATAACATTTATTCGTGCAGCCTGAGATGCGCTCCACCTCGGGACAACGCTTTTACAACGCCCGCTGTGCAAGGGATCACAAGTTTTCGGCAAAGCGGGCGTCCGCGCGAAAAAAGATGATATATTGGCGATCTTTGTCGCTACCTTGCGTGATAGTTATGAAAGTCTCTTTCCAGATCAAGCTGTTTATTTCGCTGGTTGCCTTTTTTTCAGTGCTTTTTGCGCTACTGGGAGGATATTATTATGCCGATGTTGGGAAACAGCTTTATCAGGAAATGAGCACGCGTGCCAAAATACAGGCGGAAGAAATTGCGCTTATTCCAACACTGCGTAATGAAGTTGAACAAAAGAATATCATCGCCATCCATGATTTTATGCAGAAGATTTCTGCACACAGCGACGCCAGCTTTATTGTGATTGGTGATAATAAGGGCCAGCATCTTTTTCACTCGGTGTTTGCCGACAGAGTGGGCACCACGCTGGTGGGCGGCGACAACGAAGACGTATTGCAGGGTAAAAGCACCACCACCATCCGCAAAGGCGGATTGGGCATTTCGCTGCGCAGTAAAGCCCCCATCTTCAACGCTGCCGGACAGGTGGTCGGCATCGTTTCGGTCGGCTATCTCACCAGCTACCTGGACACCATTACCGTCAGTAAGGTGGTCAATATCCTGATTGCCGCCGTGCTGTTGCTGATCGCGCTTTTTATCTTCTCCTGGTTCTTTACCCGCAGCATCAAGAAGCAGATTTTCTCCCTTGAGCCGCGCGAGATCGGCCTGCTGGTGCGCCAGCAGAAGGCGATGATGGAGTCTATTTATGAAGGCGTGATTGCCATTGACGATCAAAGGCGGATTGAGGTCATCAACCAGGCGGCGCGCAAGCTGCTCGGCCTGAGCCAGCCGGCCCGCGAGCTGCGCGGGCAGCTGATAAGCCAGGTGATCGATCCGGTCCCGTTCTTCGATACCCAGACGATGCTGGCGAAGGATACCCATGACGAGATTTGCCGTTTTAACGATCTCACGGTGATTGCCAGCCGGGTGCACATCATGCTTGAGGGGTCGCTGCAGGGCTGGGTGATCACCTTCCGCGATCGCAACGAGATCGACTCGCTGAGCGCCCAGCTCAGCCAGGTCAAACGCTATGTCGACAACCTGCGCATTATGCGTCATGAGCAGCTAAACCGGATGACCACCCTCTCCGGCCTGCTGCATATGGGCCGCTATGAGGAAGCCATTGGCTACATTCAGGCGCAGTCGGAACACGCTCAGGAGCTTTTGGACTTTATTTCGTCGCGCTTCAGCTCCCCGACCCTGTGCGGCCTGCTGCTGGGGAAAGCCGCCCGCGCGCGGGAGAAAGGTGTCGAACTGTGCTTTGACCCGGCCTGTAGGCTGGACAGGCCGTTTCTGCCGCTGGGGGAGCAGGAGCTGATTTCGATTATTGGCAACCTGCTGGATAACGCCATCGAAGCGACGCAGCGGTCGCCGCTCCCCCACGCGCCGGTAGAGGTGCTGATAAAGCTCAGCGAACAGGAGCTGATTATTGAAGTGGCGGATCAGGGCGTGGGCATTCAACCGGCGATCCGTGAGCGGATATTTGAACGCGGCATCACCACCAAAACGCGCGGCGATCATGGGATTGGTCTGTATCTGATCGAAAGCTATGTCACGCAGGCTGGCGGCGCGATAGAAGTTGCCGATAATACGCCGCGCGGCGCCATTTTCTCCTTGTTTATCCCGGCCGCGGGAACCGCCCGGCAACTGGAAGACACCGACTATGCAACATGAACTTATCGACGTACTGATCGTTGAAGACGAGAACGAACTGGCACAGCTGCACGCGGAGCTGATAGGCAAACATCCGCGCCTGAGGCTGGTGGGCATTGCCTCTTCGCTGGCCGCGGCCCAGGCGGAGCTTGCCAACAAACAGCCGCAGCTGATGCTGCTGGATAACTATCTGCCGGACGGAAAAGGGATCTCACTGGTCAACGACCCCATGCTGGCTCGCGCCAACTGTTCGGTGATTTTCATCACCGCCGCCAGCGATATGGACACCTGCAGCCAGGCGATCCGCAACGGCGCGTTCGACTACATCCTCAAACCCGTCTCCTGGAAGCGGCTCAGCCAGTCGCTGGAGCGGTTCGTGCAGTTTTCCGAACAGCAGCGGGTCTGGAAGATTGTCGACCAGCAGAACGTCGATTCGCTGTATCAGCTCCAGGCGAAAAACTACCGCCAGGACAACGGCAGTAAAGGCATTGAGGAAAATACGCTGGCGCGGGTGCAGGCGCTGTTTAACGACAAGGCAACGCACTGCTTTACCGTGGACGAGGTGGTGAGCGAGACGGGATTAAGCAAAACCACCACCCGTCGCTATCTGGAGCACTGCGTGGAGGCCGGTTTTCTGACGGTGGAGATGCTGTACGGCAAGATTGGGCATCCGAGGAGGATGTACCGCCGCGCAGAAGCCTGATGCAGTATTGTAGGCCCGGTAAGCTTGCGCCACCGGGCATTTCGCCGGGTGGCGCTAACGCTTACCCGGCCTACGTTCGAGAGAGTCTACTTTAGAACATACCCATACAGCCGCTTAATCCCGTCGGGATCCTTCTCGCTGTAAACGCCCTGCAGCTCCGGCGAGAAGCCCGGCAGCAGGTTGATGCCCTCTTCCAGCGCCAGGAAGTAACGCTGTACCGCCCCGCCCCAGACTTCACCCGGCACCACGCACAGTACGCCAGGCGGATAGGGCAGCGCCCCTTCGGCGGCAATGCGCCCTGCGGCATCCCGGATGCGAACCAGCTCCACGTCGCCGCGAATATAGGCCCGGTTTGCATCCTGCGGGTTCATCACCACCTCAGGCAGGCTCTCCTTGCGGAACATCGCCTTCTGCAGATCCTTCACGTCGAAGCTGACGTAGAGATCGTGCATCTCCTGGCACAGCTGGCGGAGGGTATAATCCCGGTAGCGCACCGGGTATTTCTGAAAGATCGTCGGCAGCACATCCGCGAGCGGCGTATCGTCTTCAATATGCTGTTCAAACTGGCCCAGCATCGCCACCAGCTGCGCCAGCTTCTCGCGGCTTTCGGCGGGCGTCAGCAGGAAGAGGATCGAGTTAAGGTCGCACTTCTCCGGCACGATGCCGTTTTCGCGCAGATAGTGCGCCAGAATCGTCGCCGGGATCCCGAAATCGGTGTACTCCCCGGTTTCGGCATCGATGCCCGGCGTGGTCAGCAGCAGCTTGCACGGGTCGACAAAGTACTGCTCGCTCGCATAGCCTTCAAAACCGTGCCATTTGGCCCCCGGCTCGAAGCTGAAAAAGCGCAGCTCGCTGGCGATGGCGTGCGTCGGATGATCCTGCCACGGCCGCCCCGCCACCACCGGCGGGATAAACGGTTTGATCATATGACAGTTGGCAACGATCGCCTTACGCGCCTCAATGCCCAGCTCCACGCACTCCGCCCACAGCCTGCGTCCGCTCTCCCCTTCGTGGATCTTGGCATTCACGTCCAGCGCGGCGAACAGCGGATAAAACGGGCTGGTGGAGGCGTGCAGCATGAACGCGTTGTTCAGCCGCTTGTGCGGGCAGAAACGCGCCTGACCGCGAATGTGGTTATCCTTCTTATGGATTTGCGAGGTTTGCGAGAACCCGGCCTGCTGTTTGTGCACAGACTGGGTCACAAAAATGCCCGGATCGTTCTCGTTCAGCTCCAGCAACAGCGGGGACGTTTCCGCCATCATCGGAATAAACTGCTCGTAGCCCACCCACGCGGAGTCAAAGAGAATGTAGTCGCAGAGATGGCCGATCTTGTCGATCACCTGACGGGCGTTGTAGATCGTCCCATCGTAGGTGCCAAGCTGGATGATCGCCAGGCGGAACGGACGCGCCTCGTCGGCCTTCTCCGGCGCCGCCTCGCGGATGAGATTGCGCAGGTACGCGTCGTCAAAGCAGTGGTCGTCAATCCCGCCAATAAAGCCAAACGGGTTACGCGCGGCCTCAAGATACACCGGCGTGGCGCCCGCCTGAATCAGCGCCCCGTGGTGGTTGGATTTATGGTTATTGCGGTCGAACAGCACCAGATCGCCACGGGTGAGCAGCGCGTTGGTCACCACCTTGTTGGCCGCCGACGTGCCGTTCAGCACGAAGTAGGTTTTGTCCGCGTTGAACACCTTCGCCGCGAACTTTTGCGCGTGCTTGGCGGACCCTTCGTGGATCAGCAGATCCCCCAGCTTCACGTCGGCATTGCACATGTCGGCGCGAAACACGTTCTCACCGAAGAAATCATAGAACTGCCTTCCCGCGGGGTGCTTTTTGAAAAACGCCCCGTGCTGGTGGCCCGGACAGGCGAAGGTGCTGTTGCCCATCTCCACATACTGGCTCAGAGTGTCGAAAAACGGCGGCAGCAGATTCTCTTCGTAACGGCTGGCAGCGGTCTCCAGCTCCAGAAACTCCTGAGCTTTACCCGAGATGACCGCGGTGGCGCCGTCAGGCACGTCCGTTGGCTCCTGCGAGAAAATAAACACCGGTAAGTGGAAGCCCGTGCGTTTCAGCAATGCAAGGATGCCGCTGCGGCTTTCAGCCGTTGTGATGACGACGGCCGCCACATCGGTAAAATCCGTGCTGTCCAGCGTCACCTTTTCACGGTGCGTAGACACGGTTAAGAGCAGCTCGCGGCTGACGGCGATTTTCATGGTTTTCATAAGCGCAATTACCCTCACCGGGCGGTGAGACAGGGAGGAGAAAATTCGCGCAATAATGTCACCTTTTATTTTGAGGTGCAAGAAGGAATCAGTATGCACTGATATCACCCAAAGCTAAGGCCCGCGCGGCGCTGACGTGCCATAATAATGCAATATCAATGATTAAATAACAGGAGTTAACGTGGTTATCGGGCCATTTATCAACGCAGGAGCCGTACTGCTGGGCGGCGTGCTCGGCGCCGTGCTGAGCCAGCGGCTGCCGGAGCGTATTCGCACCTCCATGCCCTCAATATTCGGCCTGGCATCGTTAGGGATCGGCATTCTGCTAGTGATCAAATGCGCCAACCTGCCCGTGATGGTGCTCGCCACCCTGCTCGGCGCGCTGATTGGCGAATTCTGCTATCTGGAAAAAGGCATTAACGGCGCGGTGAGCAAAGCCAAAAACCTGATAGCCCGACCGGGCAAGGCGAAACACGGCACGCATGAGACGTTTATTCAGAACTACGTCGCCATCATTATTCTGTTTTGCGCCAGCGGCACAGGGATTTTCGGCTCAATGCAGGAAGGGATGACGGGCGACCCGAGCATTTTGATTGCAAAAGCGTTTCTTGATTTCTTCACCGCCACTATTTTTGCCACCACGCTCGGCATTGCCGTTGCCGCGATTTGCGTGCCGATGCTGCTTATTCAGCTGGCGCTCGCCACCTGCGCCACGCTGATTCTCCCGCTCACCACGCCGGCGATGATGGCAGACTTTACGGCCGTCGGCGGCCTGCTGCTGCTGGCGACGGGGCTGCGCATCTGTGGGATCAAGATGTTTGCCGTGGTGAACATGCTGCCCGCGCTGCTGATCGCGATGCCGCTCTCCGCGCTCTGGACGCACTTTTTCGCTTAAGGATGCGGCGAAATGGTGAGAGATTGCGCAGTCTGTAACGAAAACAACATTTTTCGTTGACGCCACGGGGCAGATCGGGTTTAATGCGCCCCGTTGCCCGGATAGCTCAGTCGGTAGAGCAGGGGATTGAAAATCCCCGTGTCCTTGGTTCGATTCCGAGTCCGGGCACCACTATTTAAAGAACCCAGCCTATGGCTGGGTTTTTGCTTTTGCGCTAGTCCAGCAGTTCAATCCTTCCCCTTTTGTTCTTAGCCAATACGGTGGCTTAAGTCTGGTATTCCACCCGTTCATACAGCAAATCACTGACAAAGTATTAAGCTTCCAGCGTCAGACTTTCTTTTTAATTTTTGGTTAAAAAATATCAAGTCATTGTCTTAAAAAACAAAGACAGGCCGTAAACATGATCTGTTTTGAACTTCTATACCAGCTACGCGTATACGCACGCTTGCCCGAATGGTCTGCGAAAGCAGGATGGAGATCCACACGCAAAAAGGAAGGAATATTCGAATGGCTATACCGGCTTATCTATGGCTGAAAGACGATGGTGGTGCGTTGATTAAAGGTGGAGTTGATGTTCAAAACAGAGAATGCAGCATTGAAGTGAAAGGTTTTCACCATAACCTTATGATCCCAACGGATACCGCAACCGGTAAAGTAACCGGTACGAGACTGCACTCGCCTATGTTGATCATTAAGGAATTCGATTGTTCAAGCCCATACCTCTATAAAGCCGTTGCGACTGGTCAGAGTCTGGTTTCTGCAGAAATAAAGTGGTACCGGATTAACTACTCTGGTCAGGAAGAAGAGTACTTCAACATGTTGCTCGAGGGCGTCCGGATAGTATCAATATCCCCTGCAATGGCTACTGGCGATAACCCTAACGAAAACCATATGGAAACCGTCGAACTCAGGTACGAGAAAATCACCTGGAAGCATAATGATGGGAACATCATCTTTAGCGATGCATGGAACGAGCGCCAATCGGCGTAAACATCATAAGGGGCTTTCAGCCCCTTAGTCATATAGCCAGCGTCCGACTTTTGCCGACTCAATAATCATTTTGAGGGTTAGCGGCTTGTACTGCCGATCGCGGAATTTTTTTCTGAGCCGAAACTGAAACCAAAACAGCTCCGGTTCAAAATAATGGTCCATAACAAAGTTGCTGTACTCAATGCCATAGCGGGTGAAAAGGTCAAGCAGCATGTCTTCAAGATCTTCAGGTACGAGATTGAAATGCTCCTGGAAGGTCCATTCTTTCCTTGCCGGAGTTTTACGGTCACTATAATTCTCAGTGATGTAATCTAGTAATTCTTGCTCATCAGGAAGCAACATCAGAAGTATGTCCAGCCAATACGATCTTTAGGTCGCGCGATGAGGTTGTACTTGCTTCTCGTTTCTCTGGCAACCGTAATAAAAATAATCACCGCCTGAGTATAGCCAACATACGGAACCGCCCGCCCTACTGCTGCCCCGACCTTGTTTGTTAGACGTGTCTTACCCATACCAATGGTGGTTTCGACCCTTATGCCATCGGGGAAACGTGCTCCCTTTAAAATACGCCGTGCAACTTTCGAGGCAATACTTGTCCGTGATCCGGATGCCCCCAGGACCTTTCGCTTAGGCAGAAGGGGTTGCCCAGCCAAAATGGTTGCAGCAGTCTCAACCGTCACGCCCATATGATTTGCAAGACCTTCAGCAAATATGAGCAAAAATAGCTCCTGCGCTGTTACGTTAGGGAAGGTGCGAACAAGTTCCTGATATGAGATCATCATATTCATCCGGAGCGCATCCCAGAGGGACATCATGAGCCATCAACTCACCTTCGCCGATAGTGAATTCAGCACTAAGC
>NZ_JBJHHG010000087.1:0-445 GCF_045257065.1 Enterobacter sp. PP-008-ECC_S150
GAGCTGGGTGCCTCAATGATGGTGGCATCCACCAAAGTGCCTTGGGTCATCATGACGCCTGCTTCGGCCAGCCAGCGATTGATGGTCTTGAACAATTGACGGGCCAGTTGATGCTGCTCGAGCAGGTGGCGGAAATTCATGATGGTGGTGCGATCCGGCAGGGCGCTATCCAGGGATAATCGGGCAAACAGGCGCATGGAGGCGATTTCGTACAGGGCATCTTCCATGGCACCGTCGCTCAGGTTGTACCAATGCTGCATGCAGTGAATACGCAGCATGGTCTCCAGCGGATAGGGCCGTCGGCCATTGCCCGCCTTGGGATAAAACGGCTCGATGACAGCGGTCATATTCTGCCATGGCAGAATCTGCTCCATGCGGGAGAGGAAAATCTCTTTTCGGGTCTGACGGCGCTTAGTGCTGAATTCACTATCGGCGAAGGTGAGTT
>NZ_JBJHHG010000009.1:0-120690 GCF_045257065.1 Enterobacter sp. PP-008-ECC_S150
GCATGAGCCTGCATCCCTGCAGGCCACGCCCTCTCGGCGCATCCCTGCGCCTCGCCCCGGCCTTCCGGAAACGCTTCGGCGATTTACAGCCGGACCAGGACATCGCTGTAAGCCATTCATTTTCCTGATTCCACATTTATCGCTTCCGGTTAAAAAATTACTGGGGCTTTCTCAGCCCTGTGGGAGAGGGCGCCAGCGCGCATAAAACCCTATACACATCTTTTACATCTCTGGCGCATCCTCCGCGCCCGCCTTATGCTATGATTCGCAACTTTGGAGCCTCTGCTTACAGCAGAATCGCATTTCTACCGCTGTCCACTTTCAGCGGAATAACAACATCTTGTGGTGACAGATGAACAGTGGTTATCTGCATTTTCCGGAATTTGATCCGGTCATTTTCTCAGTAGGACCTGTTTCGCTTCACTGGTACGGTCTAATGTACCTGGTGGGCTTTATTTTTGCCATGTGGCTCGCTGGCCGTCGCGCCAGCCGTCCAGGCAGCGGCTGGACCAAAAACGAAGTGGAAAACCTGCTGTATGCGGGCTTCCTCGGCGTGTTCCTCGGTGGCCGTATCGGGTATGTGCTGTTCTATAACTTCCCGGTATTCCTGAACGACCCTCTCTATCTGTTCCGCGTGTGGGACGGCGGCATGTCCTTCCACGGCGGCCTGATTGGGGTGATCCTGGTGATGGTGATTTTTGCCAAACGCACCAAACGCAACTTCTTCCAGGTGTCAGATTTTATCGCACCGCTGATCCCGTTTGGTCTCGGCGCAGGCCGTCTGGGCAACTTCATCAACGGTGAACTGTGGGGCCGCGTTGACCCGAGCGTGCCGTATACGATGCTCTTCCCGGGCTCGCGCGCGGAAGATATCGCGCTGCTGCCGTCGCATCCTGAGTGGCAATCCATTTTCGATACCTACGGCGTGCTGCCGCGCCATATGTCTCAGCTGTACGAGCTGGCGCTGGAAGGCGTAGTGCTGTTTATCATCCTCAACCTGTTTATCCGCAAACCGCGCCCGATGGGGGCTGTTTCTGGCCTGTTCCTGATTGGCTACGGCGCATTCCGTATTATCGTCGAGTTCTTCCGCCAGCCGGACGCACAGTTTACCGGCGAGTGGGTACAGTACATCAGCATGGGGCAAATCCTCTCCATTCCGATGATCGTCGCGGGTGCCATTATGATGATTTGGGCGTATCGTCGTCGTCCACAGCAACAACTTTCCTGAGGAACCATGAAACAGTATCTTGAATTGATGAAAAAAGTGCTCGATGAGGGCACGCCGAAAAACGACCGCACCGGCACCGGTACGCTCTCCATTTTTGGCCACCAGATGCGCTTCAATCTCCAGGAAGGCTTCCCGCTGGTGACGACAAAGCGCTGCCATCTGCGCTCGATCATTCATGAACTGCTCTGGTTCCTGCAAGGCGATACCAACGTTGCGTATCTGCACGAAAATAACGTCTCAATCTGGGACGAATGGGCAGACGAGAACGGCAACCTGGGCCCGGTTTACGGCAAGCAGTGGCGCGCATGGCCAACGCCCGATGGCCGCCATATCGACCAGATCACCACCGTGATGAACCAGTTGAAAAATGACCCGGACTCGCGCCGCATCATCGTTTCCGCCTGGAACGTCGGCGAGCTGGATAAAATGGCGCTGGCACCGTGTCACGCGTTCTTCCAGTTCTATGTGGCGGATGGAAAGCTCTCCTGCCAGCTCTATCAGCGCTCCTGTGACGTGTTCCTCGGCCTGCCGTTTAACATTGCCAGCTATGCGCTGTTAGTTCACATGATGGCGCAGCAGTGCGACCTGGAAGTAGGCGATTTTGTCTGGACCGGTGGCGATACTCACCTTTACAGCAACCATATGGAACAGACGCATCTCCAGCTGGCCCGCGAACCGCGCGCGCTGCCGAAGCTGATTATCAAACGTAAACCGGCATCAATCTTCGACTACCGCTTTGATGATTTCGAGATTGAGGGCTACGACCCGCACCCCGGCATCAAAGCGCCCGTCGCTATCTGATGCGATAAAGCGTGAAACAACCGGTGCTGTTTAGCGCCGGTTTTTTTTCGCCTTTATTTCGTTTTCCGAAGCGCTATCCACAAAGCGCGCAACGCGCTGCAACTCTTCTAATTCTCCGGATAACGCCTCGTAAAACGAAGATTCGACGCTCGTCATGTACACGCCGCTTCGCCACACTCCCGATATGAAAAAAGAGAACGGTTTTACGCTTATCGAAACGCTGGTCGCGATTTCGCTTGTCGTTATCCTGAGCGCCTCAGGCCTGTACGGCTGGGACTGCTGGCAACGACAGCAGCGGCTGTGGCAAACCGCCAGCCAGGTGCGAGATTACCTGCTGTTTCTGCGCAACCATGCCAACCGCCACAACCGCGACCATCAAATTACCCGTCAGCGGATGGGGGACAGGGACTGTCTGGCGAGCTCTGCCGTACAAAGCTGTGAGAAGGGCAGCCCCTTTGTACTGATCCCACTCTGGCCCGAGGTCGCGATCGGCGAGGTCACGCCGTCACTCGGGTTTTATGGATTACGGGATACGGCATGGGCGGGGCGGGTACGCGTTCAAAGCCGTGCGGGAGAATGGCTGATTATTGTCTCAAATGGGGGACGCATCAGGATGTGTCAGGTCTATGAGGGAGGGGCATGTTAATGAGGCAGCGCGGTTTTTCACTGACTGAAGTTCTGATTGCCATGGCGATGAGCAGTCTTTTGCTGATGAGCGCATCGCGTTTTTTACCCGGATTGCAGCGGGCGGTCTTACTGCAGTCCGGCCAGAGAGAGCTGGAGGCAGAGGTCTGGCAACAGCTGTTTGCCGTTGGCAAACAGCTTCAGCGTGCGGGGTACTGTGCGGGAAACTGTCAGGGACAGGCGCTGTCGATCGGCAGGAAAGGAAGTTGCGTCATTGTGCGGTGGGATGCCAACAGTAACGGCAACTGGGACAACACGGCATCAGAAAATGACAGTACCGGTTTTCGTCTGGAATCGGGCGCGCTGGAAACCCAGCGAGGGGCAACGTCGTGTGAAGGGAAAGGGTGGGAAAAGCTTACCGACCCGGACAGGCTTGCGATCGCGCATTTTGTCGTGCGGAAAGTGGAACATGCCGGTTTTGCGCCAGAGCTGCATATCGAGCTGGCCGCGATGCGCAAAGGCGCGCGGGGGGAACCCTGGCAGGCGTTGTATTCGGTCACGGGGTATAACCTGTGAATCGTCAACGCGGCATGTCTTCGCTGGCGCTGGTTCTGCTTTTACTGGTGCTCGGTACGCTGATCCTCACAGGGCTCAATCAGCAGCTCACCACGTTTAGCGCGCTCGTTGGCGACGAGAGCCGCTCGCTTCAGCAGCAGGCGACGGTACAAGCCGCGCTTGAGTGGGGACGGATGCAGAGCTGGTCGTCAGAGCCACAGGTTCAGTGCAAAAAGACATCGGCGTGGCGGGCGTGTTTGCGCCACCTGAGTGAGGCGCGGGTGTTGCTGATTGCCGGAGACCGCGACCTGCTGCTCTGGCGCGCAGGAGAGATTGTCGATGGGAAAGTTCGCTTTTCGCCTCACGGCTGGAGCGATTTTTGCCCCCTTAAGGAGAGCAGGCTATGTCAGATGCCGTGAGCAGAGAAAAGGGATTTAGCATGGTTGAGGTCCTGCTGGCGATGCTGCTGCTGACGATCGTCGTGACGGCGCTGTCGGGCTATCAGCGGGCGCTGGCGGCGCGGTTTATCGAGCTCAATCAGTATCGACAGCTCTGGCACCATGCCTGGAACCAGTCTCAGCTCTCAACAAATGTTCTCCCCGCAGGCTGGCAGGCCAGTCGGGGGCAGACAACGCACGCAGGATGTGTCAGCATCACGGTTACACTTATTTCTCCTCTGGGGCGGCGCGGTGAGATAACGCGTCTGCATTGCCCGGTTAGCCAGTAGTCGGGAGCGTCTATGTTAAGGGTCTACCACTCAAATCGTCTGGATGTGCTGGAAGCGCTGATGGAATTTATCGTTGAGCGCGAGCGGCTTGACGATCCTTTTGAGCCCGAAATGGTGCTGGTGCAGAGCACCGGTATGGCACAGTGGCTGCAAATGTCGCTTTCCCGCAAGTTTGGCATAGCCGCGAACATCGACTTCCCGCTGCCCGCGAGCTTTATCTGGGACATGTTCGTGCGCGTGTTGCCGGATATTCCGGAGCAGAGTGCATTCAACAAGCAGGCCATGAGCTGGAAGCTGATGGCGCTACTGCCCGAAATGCTGCAGCGCGATGAATTTGCCATGCTGCGCCACTACCTCAATGATGACACCGATAAGCGCAAGCTGTTCCAGCTGGCGTCGCGCACCGCCGATCTTTATGACCAATACCTGGTATACCGTTCTGACTGGTTAATCCGTTGGGAAGCGGGTGAGCTGGTTGACGGGCTGCCGGAGGCGCAAATATGGCAGGCACCGCTGTGGAAAGCGCTGGTGGATCATACGGAGAAACTGGGCCAGCCTAAGTGGCACCGCGCCAATCTTTACGACCGGTTTATCTCGATACTTGAAAATGCGTCGGAGCGCCCGGCACGGCTGCCGTCACGCGTCTTTATCTGCGGGATATCCGCATTACCCCCTGTCTATCTGAAGGCGTTGCATGCGCTCGGTAAGCATATTGATATCCATATTTTGTTTACCAACCCCTGCCGACAGTATTGGGGAGATATCCTCGACGAACGCTGGCTCGCCCGGCTGGTAAGCCGCCAGAGAAAGCGCCTTTTTGAAGAGCGATCTGTTCCTCTGTTTAAAGACGTTTCGACTGCCGGTCAGCTTTTCGATGAAGAGGGTATCCAGAACCTGCCCAATCCGCTGCTTGCCTCATGGGGTAAGCTCGGACGTGACTACATTCACATGCTTTCAGACATCACTTCCTCAGGTGAAGGTGACGTGGATGCCTTTGTGGAGATCGCCCCGGACAGCCTGCTGCATAATATTCAGTTAGACATTCTGGACCTGGAAAACCGCGTCGTGATGGGCGTGACGGCGAACGAGTTCGAGCGCAGCGACAATAAGCGAAAACTGGATCCCGACGATCGCAGCGTCACGTTCCACGTCTGCCACAGCCCGCAGCGTGAGGTCGAAGTGCTTCACGACCAGCTGCTGGCGATGCTGCAGGAGGACCCCGACCTGACGCCGCGCGATATCGTGGTGATGGTGGCGGATATCGACAGCTACAGCCCCTTTATTCAGGCCGTCTTTGGCAGCGCGACGGGGGAGCGATACCTGCCTTACGCTATCTCTGACCGTCGTGCCCGCCAGTCGCATCCGGTATTGCAGGCGTTTATCACTCTGCTGTCACTGTCGGATAGCCGGTTCATCTCCGAAGATGTGCTGGCTCTACTGGATGTTCCCGTGCTGGCCGCACGCTTCAACATCAATGAAGAGGGGCTGCGCTACCTTCGTCAGTGGGTGAATGAGTCCGGGGTCCGCTGGGGGATCGATGACGATAACGTGCAGGAGTTTGAACTTCCTCCAACCGGGCAGCACACGTGGCGATTTGGCCTGACGCGTATGCTGCTGGGCTACGCCATGGAGAGCAGCCAGGGCGAGTGGAACGAGGTGCTGCCTTACGATGAGTCCAGCGGGTTGATTGCTGAACTGGTGGGGCATTTAGCGTCGCTGCTGATGCAGCTTAACCGCTGGCGACACGAGCTGCTCCAGCCGCGTCCGCTTGAAGCGTGGCTTCCGGTATGCAGGGCGTTGCTCAATGATTTCTTCCTGCCGGACAGCGACACCGAAGCGGCAATGGCGCTCATTGAAACACAGTGGCAGGCTATCATCGACGAAGGCGTGAATTCCCACTATCAGGAAGCCATCCCGTTGTCGCTGTTGAGGGATGAGTTGACGCAGCGGCTTGACCAGGAGCGAATCAGCCAGCGTTTCCTGGCGGGTCCCATCAATATCTGCACCCTGATGCCCATGCGTTCTATCCCGTTTAAAGTGGTCTGCCTGCTCGGCATGAACGACGGCGTGTATCCCCGCGCGCTGGCGCCGCTGGGGTTCGATTTGATGAGCGCGAATCCAAAACGGGGCGACCGTAGCCGCCGTGATGATGACCGCTACCTCTTCCTTGAGGCGCTGATTTCCGCCCAGAGCAAGCTCTATATCAGCTATATCGGTCGTTCCATTCAGGACAACAGCGAGCGTTTCCCCTCCGTTCTGGTGCAGGAGCTGGTGGACTATATCGGCCAGAGTCACTATCTACCGGGGGATGAAGATCGCAACTGTGATGAAAGCGAGCAGAGGGTGAAAGCCCATATCACCTGTTTCCACAGCCGCATGCCGTTTGACCCTGTGAATTACGTTGCCAGCGAGCGCCAGAGCTATGCTCAGGAGTGGCTACCCGCGGCGAAAAATGAGGGGAGTGCACATACCGATTTCATTCAGGAACTTGACCCGTTTCCTGTCGGCACCCTGACCTTTGAACAGCTTCAGCGGTTTTGGGCGCATCCGGTGCGCGCCTTCTTCCAGCAGCGACTGCAGGTCAACTTCCGTTCTGAAGAGAGTGAAATTCCTGATGCAGAGCCCTTTACGCTGGAAGGGCTGGAGCGCTACCAGTTAAACCTGCAGCTGCTGAACGCGCTGGTTGAAGAGGAAGATGCCGACAAGCTTTACCGCCGCTACCGTGCCGCAGGTCAGCTGCCCTATGGCGCGTTTGGGGAGATCGTCTGGGAGGCGCAGTGTCAGGAGATGACCGAGCTGGCAGAGCGCGTACGAGCGTGCCGACAGCCAGGCAAAAGTATTGAAATCGATCTCAACTGCAACGGGGTAGAGCTCACAGGCTGGTTAACCCAGGTTCAGCCGGACGGGCTGCTGCGCTGGCGGCCCGCTATGCTTAGCGTTTCCCAGGGATTGCAACTCTGGCTGGAACATCTTGTCTACAGTGCGTTGGGTCATCAAGGTGAAAGCCGGATCTTCGTACGCAAAGAGGGCGAGTGGCGCTTCCCGCCGATGGAGTCTGAACAGGCGTTACGGTATCTGTCTTTGTATATTGAGGGCTACCGCCAGGGAATGAACAAACCGCTTCTGTTACTGCCGGAAAGTGGCGGTGCCTGGATAAAAGCCTGTTATGAAGCGCAGAATGATGCGATGGTAACGGATGAGTCTTCACTGCAGAAAGCGCGCAGTAAATTTATGCAGGCTTATGAAGGAAACATGATGGTGCGTGGCGAAGGTGAAGATGTCTGGTATCAGCGCTTATGGCGAACGCTTGAGCCAGAGTACTTCGAGGCTATCACGGAAGAGGCGCAGCGCTACCTGCTGCCGTTGTTTAGATTTAATCAGTCCTGAGCGCTGTATAAAAATTGCGCAGTCAGAGGTGTTCATTTATGATGCACCTCTTATCACGGACTGATGTACCCAATAAAGAGATGTTGGCGTGTCCAGCACGCAGTGTGTTAATGATGTAGCCGTGATAAAGAGGTAGCACCTTGTTTAAAGCGTTTGTGTTGTTTTTCGCCCTCTGGGTACCTGTCACTCAGGCAGACTCCGGTTGGCAACCCGTCCAGGAAACGATTCGTAAAAGCGAAAAAGATACCCGCCAATATCAGGCTATTCGTCTTGATAACGGCATGACCGTGCTGCTGGTTTCCGATCCACAGGCGGTGAAATCCCTGTCGGCATTAGTGGTGCCGGTTGGATCGCTGGAAGATCCTGACGCGCATCCTGGGCTTGCACACTATCTGGAACATATGACGCTGATGGGGTCCAAAAAATACCCACAGCCAGATAGCCTGTCCGAATTTCTGAAGATGCATGGCGGCAGCCACAATGCCAGCACGGCACCGTACCGCACGGCCTTTTATCTCGAAGTCGAAAATGATGCGCTTGAAGGGGCTGTCGATCGCCTTGCCGATGCTATCGCCGCGCCGCTGCTTGATAAAAAATACGCCGATCGTGAACGCAATGCGGTGAATGCCGAGCTGACCATGGCCCGCACGCGAGACGGTATGCGTATGGCGCAGGTCAGCGCCGAAACCATCAACCCCGCGCACCCCGGTTCGCGCTTCTCTGGCGGTAACCTGGAAACCTTAAGCGACAAGCCGGACAGCCCGGTGCTCGATGCCCTGCACGCGTTTCGCGATAAATACTACTCCGCCAACCTGATGAAAGCGGTCATCTACAGCAATAAACCGTTGCCAGAGCTGGCAGATATGGCGGCCAAAACGTTTGGCCGGGTGCCGAATAAAAATATCGACCTGCCGGAAATCACCGTTCCAGTGGTCACGGATGCGCAAAAAGGCATCGTCATCCACTACGTCCCTGCCATGCCGCGCAAAGTGCTGCGCGTGGAATTCCGCATCGATAACAACACGGCACAGTTCCGCAGTAAAACCGATGAGCTGGTGACCTACCTGATAGGTAACCGTAGCCCGGGTACGCTGTCTGACTGGCTGCAAAAGCAGGGGCTGGTGGAAGGTATTCGCGCCGACTCCGATCCGGTTGTGAACGGCAATAGCGGCGTGCTGGCGATCTCCGCCACGCTGACCGATAAAGGGCTGGCAAACCGTGATGAAGTAGTGGCGGCTATCTTTAGCTACCTCTCCTTACTGCGCGAGAAAGGCGTCGACAAGCATTATTTTGACGAACTCGCCCACGTGCTGGATCTCGATTTCCGCTACCCGTCCATTACCCGCGACATGGATTACGTGGAGTGGCTGGCGGATACCATGATCCGCGTGCCGGTGGAGCACACCCTCGACGCGGTCAATATTGCCGACCAGTATGATGCCGGGGCGGTCAAGGCCCGCCTTGCGATGATGACGCCTGAAAATGCTCGCATCTGGTACATCAGCCCGGACGAACCGCACAACAAGACGGCCTATTTTGTCGATGCCCCTTATCAGGTGGATAAAATCAGCGCGCAGACCTTCGCGGACTGGCAGAAGAAGGCCGGGGAGATTGCATTAAAGCTGCCGGAGCTGAACCCCTATATTCCGGACGACTTCTCGCTTATCAAAACGACGAAAGATTACCCGCACCCCGAACTCATCATTGATGAGCCGACGCTGCGCGTGGTGTATACCCCAAGCCGCTATTTCGCCAGTGAGCCAAAGGCCGATGTCAGCGTGGTGCTGCGTAACCCGAAAGCGATGAACAGCGCCAAAAATCAGGTGATGTTCGCGCTCAATGACTATCTCGCCGGGATCGCGCTCGATCAGCTCAGCAACCAGGCGGCCGTGGGTGGGATCAGCTTCTCCACCAACGCCAACAACGGCTTGATGCTCAATGCAAACGGCTATACCCAGCGTTTGCCTCAGCTGTTCCAGGCCCTGCTGGAGGGCTATTTTAGCTACACGCCAACCCAGGAGCAGCTTGAGCAGGCCAAATCGTGGTATGCGCAGATGATGGATTCTGCGGAGAAAGGTAAAGCTTACGATCTGGCGCTGATGCCCGCGCAAATGCTGTCGCAGGTGCCTTATTTCCAGCGAGAAGATCGCCGCGCGCTTCTGCCTTCCATCTCCTTAAAAGACGTGCTGGCGTACCGCGACGCGCTGAAAACCAACACGCGTCCGGAGTTCCTGATTGTCGGCAACATGAGCGAGCAGCAGGCCAAAACTCTGGCGGAGAACGTGCGCACTCAGCTCGGGTCAAAAGGCGACGAGTGGTGTCGCAACCAGGACGTGCTGGTTGAGAAAAAACAGAATGTGATTTTTGAAAAGGCGGGTAACAGCACGGATTCCGCGCTGGCCGCGGTATTTGTGCCAACGGGCTACGATGAATTTGCCAGCTCAGCGCAGAGTGCCGTGCTGGGACAGATTATTCAGCCGTGGTTCTATAACCAGTTACGCACGGAGGAGCAGCTCGGCTACGCGGTGTTTGCCTTTTCTATGAACGTCGGTCGTCAGTGGGGGCTGGGCTTCCTGCTGCAAAGCAGCGATAAACAACCGGCTTATCTCTGGCAGCGTTACCAGGCCTTCTTCCCGCAGGTAGAAGCTAAACTGCGCGCCATGAAGCCGGAAGAGTTCGCTCAGATCCAGCAGGCCGTTATTGCGCAGGTGATGCAGCCGCCGCAGACGCTGGGTGAAGAGGCCTCGCAGCTGAGCAAAGATTTCGATCGCGGTAATCTGAAATTTGATTCGCGTGATAAAGTAGTGGCCGAGATAAAACAGCTGACGCCGCAGAAGGTTGCCGACTTCTTCCATCAGGCGGTTATTAAGCCGCAGGGTATTACCATTCTGTCTCAGGTTTCCGGTAGCCAGAACGGGAAAACGGAGTACGTGAACCCGAAAGGCTGGAAAGTCTGGAAGAGCGTCAGCGCGCTGCAGCAATCTATGCCCTGGAGTAAGAAAGAATGACCGATACCGCTGAGTCCCTTGATCCCTTACGTTTACCTCTGCAGGGTGAACGATTGATTGAAGCCTCAGCGGGAACGGGAAAAACCTTCACCATTGCCGCCCTCTATCTGCGCCTGCTGTTAGGGCTTGGCGGCAGCGCCGCTTTTCCACGTCCTTTGAGCGTGGAAGAGCTGCTGGTGGTGACCTTCACCGAGGCTGCTACCGCTGAGCTGCGGGGCCGTATTCGTAGCAATATCCACGAACTGCGCATCGCCTGCCTGCGTCAGAGCACGGATAACCCCCTTTACGCCAGCCTTCTTGAAGAAATTGCCGATAAGCAACAGGCAGCCCAGTGGCTGCTGCTCGCTGAACGGCAGATGGACGAAGCGTCCGTCTTTACCATCCACGGCTTTTGCCAGCGCATGCTGAGCCTGAATGCGTTTGAATCCGGCATGCTGTTTGAACAGCAGCTTATAGAAGATGAATCCGTGCTTCGCTATCAGGCCTGCGCGGATTTCTGGCGTCGCCACTGCTACCCTTTACCGCGCGATATCGCCGAAGCGGTACATGCGTTGTGGAAGGGTCCGGAGGCGCTGCTGCGCGCTATCGATCGTTATCTGCAGGGGGAAGCGCCGGTCATCAAATCCCCGCCGCCGGCAGATGAAACGCTGGCCTCACGGCATGAAAAAATCATCGCGCAGATTGCCGAGATTAAGCAAAAATGGATTGAGTCCGTTGGCGAGATTGACGCCATCATCGAAAATTCCGGGATTGACCGACGCAAGTTCAACCGTGGCAATCAGGGGAAATGGATCGACAAGATCAGCGCCTGGGCGCAGGAAGAGACGCGAGGCTATCAGCTCCCGGACGCGCTGGAGAAATTCTCCCGGCGTTTCCTGGTTGAGCGAACCAAAGCCGACGGCATTGTGCCTGAGCATCCGCTGTTTGTGGCGATTGAAGCCCTGCTGGCGGAACCCCTCACGCTCAACGATCTGGTGATTACCCGCGCCATGACGGAAATTCGCGAAGCCGTCGCGCGTGAGAAACGCCGCCGGGGTGAGCTGGGCTTTGACGATATGCTGAGCCGCCTCGACGCCGCGCTGTGCAGTGAAAACGGTGAAGCGCTTGCCGCCGCGATTCGCACCCGTTTCCCGGTGGCGATGATTGACGAATTTCAGGATACCGATCCTCAGCAGTACCGCATTTTCCGCCGCATCTGGCGCGAGCAGCCCGACACCGCGCTGCTGCTCATCGGCGACCCAAAACAGGCCATTTACGCCTTCCGCGGCGCCGATATTTTTACCTATATGAAAGCCCGCAGCGAGGTTGACGCGCACTACACGCTCGGCACCAACTGGCGCTCGTCTCCCGGCATGGTGGAAAGCGTCAACGCGCTGTTTAGCCGCATGGATACGGCGTTTATGTTTCGCGAGATCCCGTTCCAGCCGGTGAAATTTGCCCCAAAAAATGCCTCGTTGCGCTTCGAGTTTAACGGCGTGACGCAGCCTGCCATGAACGTCTGGCTGCTGGATGGTGAAGGCTGCGGCGTTGCCGACTACCAAAATGCCATGGCCCAGCACTGTGCCGCGCAAATCCGTGACTGGCTCAGCGCGGGCGCGCGTGGCGATGCGCTGCTGTGGAAGGGGGATAAACCTGCCCCGGTAAAGGCATCGGATATTACGGTGCTGGTGCGCAGCCGTCAGGAGGCCGCGCTCATTCGCGATGCCCTGACGTTACTGAATATCCCTTCCGTCTACCTCTCAAACCGCGACAGCGTATTTGAAACGCTGGAAGCGCAGGAGATGCTATGGCTGCTGCAGGCCGTGCTGGCTCCCGAGCGGGAAAGCACGCTGCGCAGCGCCCTGGCGAGCGCGATGCTTGGGCTGAACGCGCGGGATATTGATGCGCTCAACCATGACGAAGCCGCGTGGGATGCCGTGGTAGACGAATTTGTTCGCTACCGCGAAAAATGGCAGAAGCGCGGCGTGATGGCGATGGTGCGCGAGCTCATGGCACAGCGGCATATTGCGGAGAATATGCTGGCAACGGCGGGCGGCGAGCGGCGGCTAACCGATATTTTGCACATCAGCGAACTCTTGCAGGAAGCGGGAACTCAACTGGAGAGCGAGCACGCCCTGGTGCGCTGGCTGGCGCAGCAGATTGCCGATCCGAACAGTAATTCGTCCAGCCAGCAGATGCGCCTTGAAAGCGATAAGCATCTGGTGCAGATCGTCACCATCCACAAGTCGAAAGGCCTGGAATATCCGCTGGTCTGGCTGCCGTTTATCGCCAATTACCGCGCGCAGGATCAGGCCTTTTACCACGATCGCGAGTCGTTCGAGGCGGTGCTCGATCTCAGCAACGCGGAGTCCAGCGTTGAGCTGGCTGAGGCCGAACGTCTGGCGGAAGATTTACGCCTGCTCTACGTGGCGCTGACCCGCTCGGTCTGGCACTGTAGCCTGGGCGTTGCGCCGCTGTTCCGTCGTCGTGGCGAAAAGAGCGGGGAGAGCGATTTTCATCTGAGCGCGCTGGGACGGCTTATTCAGCAGGGTGAACCTAAAGACGCGGCGGGCCTGCGCCAGTGTATCGAATCGCTTTGCACGGAGCATATTGCCCTGCATATTCCGTCGCAGCCCGACAACAGCCGCTGGCAGATGCCGGAGCTGCGCGATTCAGCGCTCCATGCCCGCCAGGTTGTGCGTTCCATTGCCGACGACTGGCGCGTCACCAGCTATTCCGGTTTGCAGCAGCACGGGCAGAGTATTGCGCAGGATCTGATGCCAAAGCTGGACGTGGATGCCGCAGGTGCCGGTAGCGCGCCCGCTGAGCCGGTGCTGACGCCGCACCAGTTTCCGCGCGGCGCCTCGCCGGGCACGTTTTTGCACAGCCTGTTTGAAGAGCTGGATTTTACCCAGCCGGTTTCCGAAGAGTGGGTGCTGAAGATGTTACAGAGCGGTGGCTACGATGCGCAATGGCAACCGGTCCTCACCGACTGGATCCGCGCGGTACTGCACGCGCCGCTCACGACGCAGGGGATCTCGCTTAGCCAGTTGACCGCCAAAGATAAGCAGGTGGAGATGGAGTTTTATCTTCCCATCGCCAGCCCGCTCAGGGCCGAGGCGCTTGACGCGCTGGTCCGCGAGTACGATCCGTTATCCGCCGGGTGCCCGCCGCTGAACTTCCGCCAGGTGCAGGGGATGCTCAAGGGTTTTATCGACCTGGTGTTCCGCCACGAAGGGCGCTACTACCTGCTCGATTACAAATCGAACTGGCTGGGTGAAGACAGCACAGCCTATACCCAGCAGGCGATGGCCTCGGCGATGCAAATGCATCGCTACGATTTGCAGTATCAGCTCTATACCCTGGCGCTGCACCGTTACCTGCGTCACCGCATGGCCAATTACCGCTACGAAGACCACTTTGGCGGCGTTATTTACCTGTTCCTGCGCGGCGTGGACGCCAACGACCCGCGTTCTGGCGTCTTTAGCACCCGTCCGGCTACGGAACTGATTGAAAAAATGGATAACCTGTTTGCCGCAGGCACGGAGGAGATGGCATGACGATGCAGGCGCTACTGCTGGAGGCGGTTGAACAACGATTACTGCGCCACCTGGACGTGCAGTTTGCCATGATGGTGGCAGGCGAGGAGCCTGCCGTTATGCTTGCCGCCGCTATTCTGAGCAAAGACGCGGGGGAGGGGCACGTGTGTCTGCCGCTGTCGCGTCTGGCGGTGGATGAGAAAACGCCTCCGGCTTTACAGGAATGTTTCGCGCTGCTGGGTGACGCGGTGGACTGGCAGGCGACATTACTCAGCTCGCCTGCCGTGAGCGGAGCCGATACCGGGACGCCGATGATCCTGGTCGGCGAGCGTTTGTATCTTAACCGGCTGTGGCGTAACGAACTGACGGTAGCGCGCTTCTTCAGCGAGAACAACGCCCCGCTTCCCTGCGATGAAGCGCAGCTTCGGCAAACGCTGGATGCGCTGTTTACCTCTGATGAGGCGACGGACTGGCAGAAAGTGGCGGCTGCCGTGGCGTTAACGCGGCGGATATCGGTGATATCGGGCGGCCCGGGCACCGGAAAAACGACCACCGTTGCAAAGCTGCTTGCGGCACTGATTCAGCTAACGGGGGAGCAAAAGTGCCGTATTCGCCTGGCGGCTCCCACCGGTAAAGCGGCGGCACGTCTGACGGAATCACTCGGCGGCGCGCTGCAAAAGCTGCCGCTCACCGGAGAGCAGCTCGCGCTCTTCCCAAATGAAGCCAGCACGCTACACCGATTACTGGGCGCGCAGCCGGGTAGCCAGCGTTTGCGCTATCATGCCGGTAACCCCTTACACCTTGACGTGCTGGTGGTGGATGAAGCGTCGATGATTGACCTGACGATGATGTCGCGGTTGATTGATGCGCTCCCGCCGCACGCGCGCGTCATTTTCCTCGGCGATCGCGACCAGCTTGCCTCCGTAGAGGCGGGGGCCGTGCTGGGTGACATCTGCACGTATGCCAGCCTGGGATATACCGCTGAACGCGCGCAGGAGCTTGCCCGACTCACCGGATGTTCGCTCTCGTCTGAAAACCATTCGCTTGCCGGGGCGCTGCGCGACAGCCTGTGTCTGCTGCAAAAAAGCTACCGTTTCGGCAGCGACTCCGGTATTGGCCAGCTTGCGGCGGCCGTGAATCGGGGTGATCGGCGCACAACCGCGGCGGTATTTGACGGCACCTACACCGATATTGAGAAAAAATCGCTGCAAAGCGGGGAGGCTTATCAGGCGATGCTGGATGATGCCCTGCAGGGGTACCAGCACTTTCTGACTGGCGTACAGCAGCACGCTATGCCGGAGCAGGTCATTGCCGCATTTGGCGAATATCAGCTGCTCTGTGCGCTGAGGGAAGGGCCTTTTGGCGTCCGGGGGCTGAACGACAGGCTGGAACAGCTGCTGGCGCAAAAACGTAAGATAACCCGTCACCCACACTCGCGCTGGTATGAGGGGCGACCGGTAATGATTTCCCGCAACGACAGCGCGCTGGGGCTGTTTAACGGGGACATCGGGATTGCGCTCGACTGCGGCCAGGGGCTGCGCGTCTGGTTCCAGATGCCGGACGGGAGCGTGAAGTCTTTCCAGCCAAGCCGTTTGCCCGAGCATGAAACCGCCTGGGCGATGACGGTCCATAAATCCCAGGGCTCCGAGTTTAACCACGCGGCGCTGGTCCTGCCCACGCAGCTTTCACCCGTCATTACCCGCGAGCTGATTTATACCGCCATTACGCGCGCGCGTCAGCGCCTGTCGCTGTATGCCGATGAACGGGTGCTGGTGCAGGCGATTGCCACCCGAACGGAACGCCGAAGCGGGCTGGGCGCAATATTTGAGTCCCTTTGAATGAAAGCCCTCGCCGGACGGTGAGGGCGTCGTGTCATCCCAGGTCCGCCATCAGCACTTTTGAACGACGCTGATAGTTGTACATCTCTTTCTTCGTTTCCGGCAGAGAATCGATATCCACCGGCGTGAAACCGCGCTCCTGGAACCAGTGAATGCTGCGCGTCGTGAGGACGAACAGCTTGCTCAGCCCCATCTGGCGCGCCTGTGCCGCTACGCGCTCCAGCAGCATTTCGCCGCGGGAAGAGCTGCGGTAATCAGGATGCACCGCCACGCAGGCCATTTCACCGATCTTCTCTTCCGGGAAGGGATAGAGCGCGGCGCAGGCGATGGTCAGGTTATCGCGCTGAATAATGGTGAATTTGTCGATCTCCATCTCCAGCTGTTCGCGCGAGCGACGTACCAGAATGCCCTGCTGCTCCAGCGGGCGGATCAGCTCCAGAATGCCGCCGATGTCGTTGATGGTGGCGCGGCGGATCTGCTCCGCGCTCTCCATCACAATCTGCGTACCGATACCGTCGCGGGAGAACAGCTCCTGCAGCAGGGCGCCATCTTCCTGATAGCTGATCAGGTGGCTACGACGCACGCCGCTGCGGCAGGCCTTCACCGCGCCACGCAGAAAACGCACGGTACCGGAGTGGTAATCGCCTTCGGCTTCCAGCGCCTCCACGCGGGACTGGGCTTCATTCGGGAACAGTTCCGGTACGATGGTTCCCTCACCGTCCACGACGCCCTGAGAGGAGCAGAAGCCAATCATTTTTTCCGCCTTCAGCTTGATCGCCAGCTGCGTGGCAATCTCTTCGGACGTCAGGTTAAAGCTTTCGCCGGTGACGGAAACGGCAACCGGGCCCATCAGCACGATGGCGCCGCTGTCCAGCTGGCGGTGAATAGCTTCTTCATCAATACGACGAATGCGGCCGCTGTGGCAGTAATCCACGCCGTCGTCCACGCCCAGCGGCTGGGCAATGATAAAGTTGCCGCTCACAACGTTGATATGCGCGCCCTGTAGCGGCGTATTGTTCAGGCTCATGGAGAGGCGCGCGGTAATATCCAGCTGCAGCAGACCCGCCGCCTGTTTTACCAGCTCCAGGGTTTTCGCATCAGTGACGCGGGTATGCTTGTGGTAAATCGGCTCGTGGTGGTGTGCGGCCAGGTTGGCGTCGATCTGCGGACGCGCGCCATAGACCACCACCAGGCGGATTCCGAGGCTGTGCAGCAGGCCAATGTCATTGACGATGCTGGAAAAATTTTCATGCTCAATGGCTTCGCCACCAAGCATGATGACAAACGTTTTTCCCCGATGGGCGTTGATATAGGGAACAGAATGGCGGAATCCCTGGACCAGTTCGGTTCTACGTTCCTTCACCATGGCACAACCCTTAATGAATGTTTATTCGTAATTTCTGTATTTTTATTCGATTGTAGCCGCGTGTGCAAGCGCAAATTTTCCGCGACCCACAGAAATTGGTAAGTAATCCGTACGTTAGCGTATGATTGTTTACCCTTTTATAGATGACAGTTTATGCGTCATTCGTTAAAGTTTTCGGTCAATCTGGACAATTTGTATATCAGTCAGTGTTCTTGCTCGGGAGAAGCATGTCGGGATCCAATTCAGCAATAAGCCGCCGCCGTTTGTTAAAAGGGGCCGGGGCAATGTGGTTGCTTAGCGTCAGTCAGGTCGGTCTTGCCGCCACCAGCCAGGTCGTGGCGGTGCGCGTCTGGCCGTCGTCGACCTACACGCGCGTGACGGTAGAATCCAATCGCGTGCTGAAATATAAGCAATTTGCCCTCAGCAACCCGGAACGCGTGGTGGTGGATCTCGAAGGCGTTAACCTCAACTCCGTGCTGAAGGGAATGGCGGCGCAGATCCGCGGTGACGATCCGTTTATTAAATCGGCGCGCGTCGGGCAGTTCGATCCGCAAACCGTGCGCATGGTTTTTGAGCTTAAGCAGAACGTGAAGCCGCAGCTGTTTGCCCTCGCACCCGTTGCGACGTTTAAAGAGCGTCTGGTGATGGATCTCTATCCGGCCAATGCAACGGATATTCAGGATCCGCTGCTCGCGCTGCTGGAGGACTACAACAAGGGCGATCTCCAGCGTCAGGTGCCGCCTGCGCAAAGCGGCCCGCAGCCGGGGAAAGCAGGGCGCGATCGCCCGATTGTGATCATGCTCGATCCCGGCCACGGCGGCGAAGACTCCGGCGCGGTGGGGAAATACCGCACGCGTGAAAAAGACGTAGTCCTGCAAATTGCCCGTCGCCTGAAGGCGTTGATTGATAAAGAGGGCAATATGCGCGCCTATATGACGCGCAATGAAGATGTCTTCATCCCGCTGAAGGTCCGGGTGGCGAAAGCGCAGAAGCAGCGTGCAGATCTCTTCGTCTCGATCCACGCGGATGCGTTTACCAGCCGCCAGCCAAGCGGCTCGTCGGTATTTGCGCTCTCAACAAAAGGCGCGACCAGTACCGCCGCGCGATACCTTGCGGACACCCAGAACGCTTCGGACCTGATTGGTGGCGTAAGCAAAAGCGGCGACCGCTACGTCGATCACACCATGTTTGATATGGTGCAGTCGCTGACCATCAACGACAGCCTGAAGTTTGGTAAAGCGGTGCTGGGCAAGCTGGGCAACATCAATAAGCTGCATAAAAACAGCGTTGAACAGGCCGGGTTTGCGGTACTTAAGGCACCGGATATCCCGTCCATCCTGGTTGAAACCGCGTTTATCAGTAACGTGGAAGAGGAGCGCAAGCTGAAGACCGCTAAATTCCAGCAGGAAGTGGCGGAGTCGATTCTGGCGGGGATACGGGCGTATTTCTCTGACGGGGCGACGCTGGCGCGACGCGGGTAAATCTTTCAGCCGGGTAAACGCCCGGCAGTTTCACAAACTGCAGATACAAAAAAACACCCTTAAGGGTGTTTATTGTTTTTAGAAGTGTTGGTTGCGGGGGCCGGATTTGAACCGACGACCTTCGGGTTATGAGCCCGACGAGCTACCAGGCTGCTCCACCCCGCGTCCGTGGATGCGCACTATACTCGGATAGGTTTGTGATGCAACCCCTTTTTCACATAAATCATGATTTTGTATGTAAATTGAACGATATGGCCCTGTTTGGACTATTTTTTGCGCAAAATTTGCCAAAGGGCATGTGAACGCATTTCATTAGCCCTGGCGGTTTGTTATCTTCATCACGCGGAAATGGGCAACTTAAAGACGAGATATAATGAAAGGACGTTGGGCGAAGTATCTGATGGCGGGCGCAATGGTAGCGATTCTTGCGGCCTGTTCTTCCAAACCGACCGATCGCGGTCAACAGTATAAAGACGGGAAGTTATCCCAGCCTTTCTCTTTAGTTAATCAGCCTGATGCCGTCGGCGCACCGATTAATGCCGGTGATTTCTCCGAGCAGGTCTACCAGATCCGCAACGCGTCGCCGCGTCTGTATGGCTCCCAGAGTAGCGTGTATAACGCGGTCCAGGACTGGCTGAAAGCGGGCGGCGATACGCGCAATATGCGCCAGTTTGGTATTGACGCCTGGCAGATGGAAGGGGCGGATAACTACGGCAACGTCCAGTTTACCGGCTATTACACCCCGGTTATCCAGGCGCGACACTCGCGTCAGGGCGAGTTCCAGTATCCTATCTACCGTATGCCGCCGAAACGCGGTCGTCTGCCGTCGCGCGCTGAGATCTACGCCGGCGCGCTGAGCGAAAATTACGTTCTGGCCTACAGCAACTCCCTGATGGATAACTTCATCATGGACGTTCAGGGCAGCGGCTACATTGATTTTGGCGACGGTTCACCGCTTAACTTCTTCAGCTATTCCGGTAAAAACGGCCACGCCTACCGCAGTATCGGCAAGGTGCTGATCGACCGCGGTGAAGTGAAGAAAGAAGATATGTCGATGCAGGCGATCCGCGAGTGGGGCGAGAAGCACAGCGAAGCCGAGGTGCGTGAGCTGCTGGAGCAGAACCCGTCGTTTGTCTTCTTCAAACCGCAAAACTTTGCGCCGGTGAAAGGGGCGAGTGCGGTACCGCTGATTGGCCGCGCGTCGGTGGCATCGGATCGGTCGATTATTCCTGCGGGCACTACGCTGCTGGCAGAGGTCCCGCTGCTGGACAACAACGGCAAGTTCAACGGCCAGTACGAGCTGCGTCTGATGGTAGCGCTGGACGTCGGTGGGGCGATTAAAGGCCAGCACTTCGATATCTATCAGGGTATTGGCCCTGACGCAGGCCATCGCGCGGGCTGGTATAACCACTACGGACGCGTGTGGGTACTGAAAGCGGCACCGGGTGCCGGAAACGTATTCAGCGGCTGATTGTGGTATTCTGAGCGCAATACGGATTACTGTTCAGGGTGAGGAATACCTCACCCTTTTTACATCTGAGGTTTTATGTCTGTGGTAATCAGCGACGCCTGGCGCCAGCGTTTTGGCGGAACGGCACGTTTATATGGTGAAAAAGCCCTGCAGCTGTTTGCGGATACGCATGTCTGCGTCGTGGGCATTGGTGGTGTGGGGTCGTGGGCGGCAGAAGCGCTGGCGAGAACCGGTATTGGCGCAATCACGCTGATTGACATGGATGACGTTTGCGTCACCAACACCAACCGCCAAATCCACGCCCTGCGCGATAGCGTCGGTCTGGCGAAGTCTGAGGTCATGGCGGAGCGTATCCGCCTGATCAACCCTGAATGTCAGGTTACGGTGATCGACGACTTTGTGACGGCAGATAACGTCGCGGAGTACATGAGCAAAGGCTACAGCTACGTGATTGACGCCATCGACAGCGTGCGGCCAAAAGCGGCGCTGATCGCATACTGCCGTCGCTACAAGGTGCCGCTGGTCACGACGGGCGGCGCGGGCGGCCAAATCGATCCGACGCAGATCCAGGTGGCCGATCTGGCAAAAACCATTCAGGATCCGCTGGCGGCCAAGCTGCGTGAACGCCTGAAAAGCGACTTTAACGTGGTGAAGAACAGCAAAGGCAAGCTGGGCGTCGACTGCGTGTTCTCGACCGAAGCGCTGGTCTACCCGCAGGCGGATGGCTCTGTGTGTGCAATGAAAAGCACGGCGGAAGGGCCAAAACGAATGGATTGCGCCTCCGGGTTTGGTGCGGCCACCATGGTGACCGCCTCCTTCGGCTTTGTGGCGGTGTCTCACGCCCTCAAGAAAATGATGGCGAAGGCGGAACGTCAGGCCTGAGCCTGACGTGCGGCATCCTGGACCGCGTCGCTGAGCGCGATCAAACCCTGACCGCGCGAGGCGCTGAGCTGCGCGCGCAGCCCAAGCTCGTCAAATAACGCCAGCGGCGAATGCGCCAGCAGCTCCGCCGCGCTTTTCCCTTCAACCGCGGTCAACAATACGGCCAGCAGGCCCCGGACGATGCGGCCTTCGCTGTCGCCGAAGAAGTGCAGCTTCTCCCCGGATACGCTAAACCCGAGCCAGACGCGGTTTTCACAGCCAGCGATTTCTCTCGCCTGCGCTTTAAGATCGTCTGAAAGGGCAGGGAGCTGTTTACCCAGCAGGATCAGCTGGCGATATTTATCTTCCCACTGTGAGAGCGGGGCGAAGGTCTGTTTTAAGGTCTCTTCCGTGATGACCATGCCAAACGGATGTCCGGCTAAAGCAGCGTGAGTCATTAATCCACCAGTATTTCAAGGGCGCGGTCAACGGCGCTCACCAGCGCGTCAACGTCGCTTTGGGTATTATACGGCGCAAACGAGGCGCGCAGCGTGCCGCTCACGCCGAGCGCCGCCAGCAGCGGCTGGGCGCAGTGCTGTCCGGCACGCAGGGCAATGCCGTACCCGGACAGCAGCGTCACCATGTCGCTATGGTGCACGCCCGCAAAATCAAAGGCGAGCAGGCTGGAGTCCTGAACGCGGAACGAGCGAAAGCCCGGGCGCTTTTTGAGTTCTTCCTCTGCCAGCGTTGCGAGCCCCCGGCTCCAGCTTTCAGCCTGAACAATGTCTGTCTCAGCCAGCCACTCAAGCGCCGCGCTCAGGCCAATCACCCCCGCTACGTTCGGCGTACCGGCTTCCAGGCGATAGGGGACATCCTGCGTTTTGAAGCCATCGAACGAGACTTCGGTAATCATCTTGCCGCCACCGAGCCATGGCGTCATTTTTGCCAGCAGTTCCGGCTTACCGTACAGCGCCCCTATGCCGGTTGGCCCGTAGAGCTTATGTCCTGAGAAGGCATAGAAGTCGATATCCAGCGCCTGCACGTCGGCGGGGAAGTGCACCACGCCCTGCGCGCCGTCAACCATCACCACCATCCCGCTGGCATGGGCTATACGAATAGCCTGAACCAGATCCGGGCAACCTCCCGTGACGTTCGACATCTGTCCGAGCGCCAGAATGCGGCTGCGGGGGGTAATCAGCTCGGGTAAACGCGCCACGTCGGGGAGCAGGTCTGCACCCAGCGGGAGCTTCACCACGCGCGCACCCGTTTGTTCGGCCACCATCAGCCACGGCACCAGGTTGGCGTGATGTTCCGCTTCGCTGACGACGATCTCATCGCCCGGCTGCAGCAGCGGGCGCGCATAGCACTGGGCCACCATATTGATGGCCTCGGTCGTGCCGCGCGTCCAGACGATATTTTTTCCGCTTTCGGCGTTGATCAGGCGCGCCACCCGATCGCGTGCGGCTTCATAGCGCGCGGTTAATCGCTGCGCTTCGGCGAACTGGCTGCGATGCACGTTCCCGGCGCTCAGGCCGTAGAACTGCTGCGTGGCCTCAATCACCGCCTGTGGCTTAAGGGCGGTGGCGGCGCTATCCAGGTAAATACCGGCATCGGCCAGCGCCGGAAACTGTGCGCGGAACTGCGCAGGACTGAAAGCGTTCATGGGATTCCTCATGTCAATATAGCGATCGTCGCGCAATTTCCGCGGCAGGGCAAGGAGGTTGATATCTATCAGAATTGTCTGCTTATCCTGGCGACCTCTAAAAAGCAGGTTATGCTAAATAGTGTTAGGCGGATGTTTTAGCCTGTTATAAATCGAGGTTTGAATAGCATTAATTGCTAAAGGAGAATAATCATGAATAAGACAGCTGCAATCATTTCTGCCTGTGCGTTTACCTTTGCCCTGAGCGCCTGTTCTGGTAACAACTACGTGATGCACACTAACGATGGTCGTTCTATCGTTTCGGAAGGGAAACCGACTACCGATAATGATACCGGGATGATTTCGTACAAAGATGCTAACGGGAACAAGCAGCAGATCAACCGCACGGACGTGAAAGAGATGAAAGAGATCGCGCGTTAACAGATCGTAAGCGAAAAAAAAGCACCGCAAATTGGCGGTGCTACATTAATCACTATGGACAGACAGGGTAAATGTACAGGAAGTGAAAAATTGGTAGCGTTGCTACCGTGGTCTGAATCGCAGACCAATTGCAAACACAACAACACAACATCACAACCGTAAGCCAAAAGCCCTTCAGAACACGCATTCCGAAAAAAAGCTCTTCGTTCCGGCTCAGGAAGTGCCGCCACTATAGGTATTTGCTGGTAGTTCCTCAACGGACAAATTATAATGGCTCAGATAAAAAAAACTAATAGGTTAAACGTTGTTTCCTGTTTGTTAAAATCCGTTAACATCTAAGCCAGATAACCATGTCAAAGCGATTGCCACCCCTCAATGCATTACGTGTTTTTGATGCAGCAGCACGTCACCTGAGCTTTACCCGCGCAGCAGATGAGCTTTTTGTGACACAGGCCGCAGTAAGTCACCAAATCAAGTCACTGGAGGATTTTCTGGGCCTTAAGCTGTTTCGTCGACGCAACCGTTCGTTGCTGTTGACCGAAGAGGGGCAGAGCTATTTTCAGGATATTAAAGAGATTTTTTCCCAGCTTACGGAAGCCACGCGTAAGTTACAGGCTCGTAGTGCAAAAGGTGCTCTGACCGTCAGTTTATTGCCCAGTTTTGCCATTCAATGGCTGGTTCCCAGACTCTCAAGCTTTAACTCAGCTTATCCGGGGATCGACGTTCGAATCCAGGCGGTTGACCGTCAGGAGGACAAGCTGGCCGATGATGTCGACGTCGCCATTTTTTATGGTCGCGGTAACTGGCCGGGCTTGCGCGTTGAAAAATTATACGCAGAATATCTCCTGCCGGTCTGTTCTCCTCTGCTGTTAACGGGCGACAAGGCGCTGAAGTCGCCCGCTGACCTGGCTCAGCATACGCTTTTGCATGATGCCTCTCGCCGCGACTGGCAAACTTATACCCGTCAATTAGGTCTTACACATATAAACGTGCAGCAGGGACCCATTTTTAGCCACAGTGCAATGGTGTTACAGGCTGCCATTCACGGGCAGGGGGTGGCGTTGGCGAACAACGTCATGGCGCAGTCCGAAATTGAGGCAGGCCGCCTGGTTTGCCCTTTTAATGATGTTCTGGTCAGCAAGAATGCATTTTATCTGGTTTGTCATGACAGTCAGGCAGAACTGGGTAAAATAGCCGCCTTCCGGCAGTGGATACTGGCGAAAGCGGCAACCGAGCAAGAAAAATTCCGCTTCAGGTATGAACAATAACGTTTGTGTGCCGGGCACGCATCAATTCAGGACGTAAACATGACCAGCCGATTCATGCTGATTTTTGCCGCGGTAAGTGGCTTTATTTTTGTCGCACTGGGCGCTTTTGGCGCACATGTATTAAGCAAGTCTTTGGGCGCTGTAGAGATGGGCTGGATCCAGACCGGCCTTGAATATCAGGCATTCCATACGCTGGCCATTTTTGGGCTGGCGGTGGCGATGCAGCGCCGTATCAGTATCTGGTTTTACTGGAGCAGCGTGTTTATGGCGCTGGGTACCGTGTTGTTTAGCGGTAGCCTGTACTGCCTTGCGCTCTCGCATCTGCGCCTGTGGGCGTTCGTTACCCCTGTCGGCGGATTCAGTTTCCTGGCGGGTTGGGTATTAATGTTTATCGGAGCTATCCGTCTGAAACGCAAGGGCGTTGTTCATGAATAAGGTTGTTTTATATTGTCGCCCGGGGTTTGAGAAAGAGTGCGCCGCGGAAATTACTGATAAAGCGGCGAAGCGCGAAGTCTTCGGCTTTGCCCGCGTAAAAGAGAACGCGGGCTATGTGGTCTTCGAGTGCTATCAGCCTGAAGACGCGGATAAGCTGGCGCGCGAGCTGCCGTTCAGCTCGCTGATCTTTGCTCGCCAGATGTTTGTCGCGGGTGAGCTGCTGAAGGATCTTCCACCGGAAGACCGCATCACGCCTATCGTCGGCATGCTGCAGGGCATGGTGGAGAAGGGCGGCGATCTGCGCGTTGAAGTCGCGGATACCAACGAAAGTAAAGAGCTGATGAAGTTCTGCCGCAAGTTCACCGTGCCGCTACGCGCGGCGCTGCGTGATGCGGGCGTGCTGACGAATTACGAAACGCCGAAGCGTCCGGTGGTGCATATCTTCTTTATCGCACCGGGCTGCTGCTATACGGGCTATTCGTACACCACCAACAACTCTCCGTTCTTTATGGGCATCCCGCGTTTGCGCTTCCCGGCCGATGCGCCAAGCCGTTCCACGCTGAAGCTGGAAGAGGCGTTCCACGTCTTTATCCCGGCGGACGAGTGGGACGAGCGTCTGGCAAACGGCATGTACGCCGTCGACCTTGGCGCGTGCCCGGGCGGCTGGACCTATCAGCTGGTGAAACGCAACATGTGGGTATCGTCCGTTGATAACGGTCCAATGGCGCAAAGCCTGATGGACACCGGGCAGGTTACCTGGCTGCGCGAGGACGGCTTCCGCTATCGTCCGAACCGTAACAACATCTCCTGGATGGTGTGCGACATGGTTGAGAAGCCGGCAAAAGTGGCCGCGCTGATGGCCTCCTGGCTGGTGAACGGCTGGTGCCGTGAGACCATTTTCAACCTCAAGCTGCCGATGAAAAAGCGCTATGAGGAGGTGTCGCAGAACCTGGCGTACATTCAGGAGCAGCTGGATGAACACGGGATTAACGTGGAGATCCAGGCGCGCCAGCTGTATCACGACCGCGAAGAGGTGACGGTGCATATTCGTCGCTGGTGGGCAGCGGTGGGCGGGCGTCGCGACGAGCGATAGCGCGCGCTTTGTTTTGCCCGGTGGCGCTACGCTTACCGGGCCTACAAAAACCATGTTGTCGTTTTAGCGTTCTAGACGCAGCTGCTGTAAATTCCCGTCCAGCCGTAAATCCGTTTGTAGCGTTGCGATTTCCCGGCAGATAAACGCCATCTCTTTATGCGCCTCCAGCTTCTTGCGCCACTTTTCCGGCACCTCATCGAGACGGGCGTAAATTCCTTCCAGATTCTGAAAATCGGTCAGCAGCTGCGCGGCGCTCTTCGGTCCAATACCGGCGACGCCCGGAACCTTTGAACTGCTGATGCCCGCCAGCCCCCAGTAATCCGGCAGTTGCTTAGGCGATACGCCAAACTCGCTGGCGATGAACGGCGCGTCCAGCCAGCGTTTTTGAAAATAGTCGCGGATGCGGATAGTCGGGGAGAGCAGCTGGCAGTAGCCTTTGTCCGTTGAAACGATAGTGGCCTGATGCCCGGCACCCGCCACCTTTACGGCCAGAGTGGCTGCAAGATCGTCAGCTTCATTTCCCTGCGCCCCCCAGCAGGGGACGCCCCGCTGTTCAAATGCGGCGCGCAGCATGGGTAATTCAGCGTGAAGATCGTCCGGCATCGGCGCGCGTCCGGCTTTGTAGTCCGGCAGGCGCTGGTGTCGCCAGCCCGTGTTGCGGGCTTCGTCATCAAATACCGCGACCGCGTGGGTAGGCTCACTGTGGCGGATAAGCTGTTCCAGCGCGTGCAGGCAGGTGTCTTTACAAGGCGTTCCCTGTACCGCATGGATACGGCGAATCAGGTTAAGTGCATCGACGATAAGTAAATGAACGGCCACAGATAATCTCCCTTCTATCTCATGCGTGAAGGGTAACACTGTCAGCAGCGTGAAACTATGAATGGTGGGGAAATCAGGAAGAAGCCTCGCAAAACGAGGCTTCCCGAGTGGCTTAATCGCAGGTCACGATCTTCATCGCCAGGCCGCCGCGAGAGGTTTCACGGTATTTGGCGTTCATATCTTTACCGGTTTCGTACATGGTTTCGATAACCTTATCGAGACAGACGCGCGGCTCGCTGGTGCGGCGCAGCGCCATGCGTGCCGCGTTCACCGCCTTCACGGAGGCAATCGCGTTACGCTCGATGCACGGTACCTGTACCTGTCCGGCAACGGGATCGCAGGTCAGCCCCAGGTTGTGCTCCATGCCGATTTCCGCCGCAATGCACACCTGCGCCGGGCTGGCACCCAACAGTTCGGCCAGACCCGCCGCCGCCATGGAGCAGGCCACGCCGACCTCACCCTGACAGCCCACTTCCGCACCGGAAATGGACGCGTTCATCTTATACAGCGAACCAATCGCGCTGGCGACCAGCAGGTAGCGCGCCAGAGAGTTGGCGTTCACTTCACGGATAAACTTGTCGTAGTAGGCCAGCACCGCCGGAACGATACCGCAGGCACCGTTAGTCGGCGCGGTAACCACACGGCCCCCGGCGGCGTTCTCTTCGTTCACCGCCAGGGCGAACATGTTGATCCAGTCTACAACGGCCATCGGGTCAGTGGTCGTTTTATCGGTGCTCACCAGCATACGGCGCAGCGCCGCCGCACGACGCGGTACGCGAAGCTTGCCCGGCAGAACGCCTTCGGTGGTGATCCCGCGCTCAATGCCGCCGCGCATCACTTCCCAGACGTTAGTGAAGTGCTGCTCGAGCTCCTCTTTGCTGTGGAGGGCCAGCTCGTTTTTCATCATCAGGCCGGAGAGGGAAAGGCCCGTCTCCTGGCAGTGGCGCTGAAGATCCGCTGCCGTTTTGTACGGATACGGCACCTCGACAGACGAGGTACTGGTTTGACCAAAGTGGTCTTCGTCGACGATAAAACCGCCGCCGATAGAGTAATACGTCTGGCTGTATACCGCTTTGTCGCCGGCCAGCGCGGTAATGCGCATGCCGTTTTCGTGCAGCGACAGGTTGTCCGCATGGAAATTCATGCAATGGTCAACCGGGAATTCCACTTCGTGTTCGCCGTTTGCCAGCAGCAGGCGACCGTGGGTGTTCACATCCTGGATGAAGCCAGGGATCGCATCAATATCAACGGTATCCGGCAGGTTTCCCGCCAGGCCCATGATAATGGCGATATCGGTATGGTGGCCTTTCCCGGTCAGAGAAAGGGAACCGTAAACATCGACAACCACGCGGGTAACGTCGTGCAGGATGCCGCGTGCAATCAAGTCGTCCGTGAACTGCTTACCGGCTTTCATTGGTCCGACGGTGTGAGAGCTGGAAGGACCAATACCGATTTTGAAGATATCGAATACGCTAATCATGATGCGTCCATTGCTTTCAGTCAGAGGGGAGGAGTGCGCCGTCCGGGGACGGCGCAGGAGGTATTAGCTGAACAGCGAGTAGAAAATAGCGGAGATGGCAATCAGGCCCATAATCACAACAAACGCGTTGCTGATATGGCCGCTGTATTTACGCATCGCAGGCACTTTCTGAATCGCGTACATCGGCATCAGGAACAGAATCATCGCGATGACCGGGCCGCCCAGGGTTTCAATCATGCCCAGGATGCTTGGGTTCAGCGTGGCTACAGCCCAGGTAGTGAGCAGCATGAACAGTGCAGTGATTTTGTTCAGCTTGTTGATTTCAATGCTCTTGCCTTTACCGCGCAGAGATTTAATCACCATACCGTTGAAGCCTTCACGTGCGCCGAGGTAGTGGCCCAGGAAGGATTTGGTGATGGCGATAATCGCGATGATAGGTGCCATCCACGCAATGACAGGTGCGTTAAAGTGGTTCGCCAGGTAAGACAGAATAGAGATGTTCTGCTCTTTCGCTGCCGCCAGGTCCGCCGGGGAAAGGCTCAGCACGCAGCTGAAGACGAAGAACATTACGGTCAGCACCATCATGATGTGCGCGCGCGCCAGGATGCTGGAGCACTTCTTCTCTGCGCCATTACCGTACTCTTCACGTTTCGCCACGGCGAAAGAGGAGATGATTGGGGAGTGGTTGAAAGAGAACACCATCACCGGAATTGCCAGCCAGAGGGTCATCAGCAGGCCGTTACCGGTTGCCGATGCGCTGCTCAGGGACAGGGTTTCCAGCGCTGCGCCGTTCCACTGTGGGATCAGGTAGCAGGCCAGCACCATCAGAGCAATCACGAACGGGAAGACCAGCACGCTCATCGCTTTCACAATCATCTGCTCACCGAAGCGCACGATGGTCATCATGCCCACAATCAGGATCAGAGACAGAATCGCGCGCGGCGGCGGCGTCACGTGCAGCTGGTGCATCATGAAGCTTTCAACGGTGTTGGTGATCGCCACGCTGTAGACCAGCAGAATAGGGTAAATCGCGAAGAAGTAGAGCAGGGTAATCAGTTTACCTGCGCCCACGCCGAAATGCTCTTCAACCACTTCCGTGATGTCTTCGCCCGGGTTCTTACCGGACAGCACGAAGCGGGTCAGGCCGCGGTGTGCGAAGAAGGTCATCGGGAAAGCAATGATAGCCATGATGATCAGCGGGATCAGACCGCCGACGCCTGCGTTGATAGGAAGGAACAGTACACCAGCGCCGATTGCCGTGCCGTAAAGGCCAAGCATCCACATGGTATCCGTTTTGCGCCAGCCACTTCGGGATTCAATCGAAGCAACGGTGCTGGTTTGAGTGGTTTCCATCTATATCTCCTGGAGGAAGCGAATTGTCAGGTTTTTAGTCAAATCCGATGAAAAAGTGCCTGACGGTAATATGAAATTCGTTCAGTGACGGTTTTTTAATAATTTTTGCCCGTAACTATTGGCGGGCGGAAAGATACATTCTAGTTATGAATCTATCAGTGATCGCGATCTCAAATGCAATAATCCACTTATGATGTGGGCATCTTTAGACCATTTATCTGTTAAAAAAACATCAAAGAGAATTTACGGGCGCGAAGGCTACCACCAACGACACGTGCGCTGAAAGACTGACCCGTGAGATAGGTGTCTTTCGCTGTAAAGAAATGGGTTTTTAGTATTTTCTGGCGGGTAATTTAGATTAAGGCTGATAACTTGCGGTTGAAAAAAAGAGGTAATCGTTTGCGTTTGTAAGGAGTTTGCAAAAGATATAAGTGATGCCTATGAATTGCTTCGATAAAAAAAACCGGGACGCCTGACGGCGCGACCCGGTTTTGAGGAGAGGCAGCTAAGCCTTAGGTGCAGATTTCATAGCAAGGAATGTAGGCTGATCCTGGCAGCTTCATGCGGTGCTGCGCGACGAAGCCCTGCAGCATGTCGTCCATGCGGCGCATCATCTCCGGATCGCCGTGGATCTTGTACGGGCCATGCTGTTCAATGGCGCGGATGCCCATCTCTTTCACGTTGCCCGCCACAATGCCCGAGAAGGCGCGACGCAGATCGGCCGCCAGGACTTCTACCGGCTGGTCAGGGTAGAGTTTCAGGTTCGCCATATTCTCATGCGTGGGCTCGAACGGGATCTGCAGGTCCGGCGCGATACGGATTGACCAGTTAAAGCTGTAGGCATCACCGGTATCACGGCGGTTCTCTTTCACCAGCGGCATCGCTTTTTTCATCTGGCGCGCCACTTCTGCGGCATCGTCAATGATGATGCGATAGTGACGACGCGCGGCTTCACCCAGGGTGTGCACGATAAACTCGTCCAGCACGCGGAAGTAGTCGGCGCTCTCTTTTGGCCCGGTCAGGATCAGCGGCAGAACCTGATCTTTGTTGGCCGGATTCATCAGAATACCCAGCAGGTAAAGCAGCTCTTCCGCCGTGCCCACGCCGCCCGGGAAGATGATAATGCCGTGCGCGATACGGACAAACGCCTCAAGGCGTTTCTCGATATCCGGCATGATGATCAGCTCGTTAACCAGCGGGTTAGGCGGCTCAGCGGCGATGATGGACGGCTCGGTCATGCCGATAAAACGCCCCTCTTTGTAACGCTGCTGCGCGTGTCCCACCGCCGCACCCTTCATCGGCGCTTCCATCGCCCCTGGACCGCAGCCGGTACAGATGTTCAGCTCGCGCAGGCCAAGCTGCGTCCCCACCCGGCGGGCATAGAGATATTCAGTTTCGTTGATGGAGTGACCGCCCCAGCAGACGACCATGTTCGGCGCTTCGCCAACGTGCAGGGCACGGGCGTTACGCAGAATAGAGAATACGAGGTTGGTGATATGGACCGAGCTTTCCAGGTCGAGATGCTGGAAACGGCCTGCGTTGTGGATCTGTCCGTTAACAAACAGGATGTCACGCAGCACGGCAAACAGGTTAGCCTGAAGTGAACGGATGATTCGACCATCAACAAAGGCCTCTTCCGGCGGGTTGATGACTTCAAGCTTCACGCCGCGCTCGCGGCGCAGCACGTTGATATCAAAGCTTTCGAAGCGGGACAGCAGTTCTTTACTGTTATCCGTCAGGCTTCCGGAGTTCAGTACGGCAAGTGAACAGTTACGAAACAGTTGATAAAGATCGCTGCTGGCCGTGCGCTTAAGCATGTCCACTTCCAGCTGCGACAACATATCCATTGAGCCAAGCGGGCTAATATGTGTAATCAAGTGAGCTCCTTACGGGACGATTATCGTCTTTCCCTGTTGATTACAATAGCCCTGCCGCGTGACGTTTCACAACCTAAAGCGCGGAAGATACCGCGCATATTGTGAAAATATTTATATTACTGACGCACCAGCCGGCCCGTTGCGGGCACAAAATCGGTATTGGTGCGCCACGGGTTAATGTCCAGCCCGCCGCGACGGGTATAGCGCGCGTAAACGCTTAGCTTCTCTGGCTGGCAGAAACGCTGAATATCGCTAAAAATGCGCTCCACGCACTGCTCGTGGAATTCGTTGTGATGGCGGAACGATACGAGGTAGCGCAGCAATTTTTCCCGATCAATTTTCGGGCCGCGGTACTGGATCTGCATCGAGCCCCAGTCCGGCTGGTGGGTGATCAGGCAGTTGGACTTCAGCAGATGGCTGACCAGCGTCTCTTCGACCACCTTTCCGCCCGCCGCGTTTTCGAGGTAGTCCGCGCTGAATTCATAATTCTCCACCTCGATATCCTGATCGTCGATGCAGGTCCCGTTGAAGTGGGCGACTGGCTGCCCTTCCAGCTCGTTCAGGCGATACAGTGAAACGCTCACCTTTCCCTGCGCGCAGGCGCTTAAATCACGTTCCAGGGTGTGCTGAACGTCGTCCCAGCTGTTGAATTTTGTCTGGTTAAAACTGTTGAGATAGAGCTTAAAGCTTTTGGACTCGACGAGATTCACGCTGGCGTAGTCCAGCTCAACGTGGCCCACCGCCACCTGCGGCAGGCCGCGCGCGTTGAGCCACGAGAGTTCGTACAGCGTCCAGATATCGCCGCCAACAAACGGCAGCGCGTCCGCGTGCAGGCCCAAAGGATCGCGATTCAGACTGCGCGGCACGCCCTGCAGCAGGCTTGCATCGTAGGTATCGCGGTAATCGGTCGATTTACCGAGCGTTAAGCCGGTTAACGCCTGATGATTTTCGTAAGACATGTTTCATCGCCACTTTACAGGTACACTTATGCCCTGAGTTTATCCTGTCTGACAAGAAGAGAGAAATCGGTGAACATCGAAACGGCAAATGCCCTTACTACCTTCACGACCCGCTACTGTGATGCATGGCATGAAAAGCAGGGTTCGTGGCCGCAAAGTGCTGATTTATATGGCGTACCTTCACCGTGCATTATCTCTTCGCTCGAGGATTACGTTATCTGGCAGCCGCAGCCCAATACCGGCGAGCAAAATGTAAATGCGGTTGAACGGGCAATGGACATTGTGGTACAACCAGCGGTTCACGCGTTTTACACCACGCAGTTCGCAGGGGATATGCCCGCGCGCTTTGCTGATATCACGCTGACGCTGTTGCAGACCTGGAGCGAAGACGATCTGCAGCGTGTTCAGGAAAACCTGATTGGTCATCTGGTCACGCAAAAACGCCTTAAGCTTTCTCCGACGCTCTTTATTGCCACGCTGGACAGTGAAATGGACGTTATCTCCGTCTGTAACCTGTCAGGTGAAGTGGTTAAAGAGACTATCGGTACCCGCAATCGCGAGACTCTCGCCCCCTCTCTTGCGGATTTCCTTACCCGGCTTGAGCCGCTTCTGTAATCCATGATGCTATCGCGCGTGTGAGAGATCTCTTACAAGGTTTGTGAGAGATCGCTGGAACATTCAGTATTACCTCAATTATTTCAGATTAATATCACTCTATTTTTCAATGGATTACTGGCCGATCGCACTGTTTTCAGGGATGTCTTACGGCTTACAACACGGAAAGGGTGGGTTGTAAGACGAAGCGGAATAGCGGATTCTATCCCCGTCGACAGGACGCCGACACGAGAAACGAACATCAGGATGATGGCGTTTCTTACTCAGGACACGTCAGGATGGCGCTGCAGGAAGGCTTCAGGATGAAGCAAAGTGGATAACGCAGGATGCGTAAGGGACACCTCCAGGAAGGAGAACGAGAGCCGGTCGGGATGGTCGGTGGGTCAGGAAGGCCAGGACGTTTCAGGATGAAACAAACACGTCAGGACGATGTGTGCAGGATGAATCGGTTTACGGATGACCAGGCCTTCGGGCTTCAGGAAAAGTTGTCACGGATGAGCAGGGAGCACGAATTGTAGCTGGAATGCTGCGAAACGAACCGGGAGCACTGTTTTTACAGTGCTCCCTTTTTTTATTTCTGCCTTCCGCAATGCTATGCTGCGCGCCGTTCACTTTTTCAGTTGAGGTTACTATGACGCAACACGATAGCGTTCGTGCGCAGTTGCACGCCATCGAAGCCCTTTTGCGCCAACATCAGCTGTGGCAGGAGACCGCGCCGCAGCCAGAGGCGTTCGCGAGCACCCAGCCCTTCTGCCTGGATACGCTGGCCCCGTTTGAGTGGCTGCAGTGGGTGTTAATTCCGCGCATGCACGCCCTGCTTGAGGGCGGTCACCCGCTGCCGCAGGCCTTTGCTGTCTCTCCCTACTATGAAATGGCGCTAGAGGCGACGCACCCCGCGCGCGCCGTGATGCTGGTCGAACTGGAAAAACTGGATGCCCTGTTTGCCGGTGAAGATGCATGACGCTTGAGATCGTCTATCAGGACGAGTGGCTGGTGGCGGTAAACAAGCCGTCCGGCTGGCTGGTACACCGCAGCTGGCTGGATCGCGACGAGAAAGTGGTGGTGATGCAGACCGTGCGCGATCAGATTGGTCAGCACGTTTTTACCGCCCATCGCCTCGACAGGCCGACCTCCGGCGTGCTGCTGATGGGGCTTTCCAGCGAGGCGGGCCGTCTGCTGTCGCAGCAGTTTGAACAGCATCAGATGCAAAAGCGCTACCATGCGATCGTGCGCGGCTGGCTGACGGAAGCCGCCACGCTCGACTATCCGCTGGTAGAGGAGCTGGATAAAATCGCCGATAAATTTGCCCGCGATGATAAATGCCCGCAGCCTGCGGTGACGGATTATCGCGGCATGGCCACCACGGAAATGCCGGTGGCAACCAGCAAATTTCCCACCACGCGCTACAGTCTGGTTGAGCTATTGCCTAAAACCGGGCGTAAGCACCAGCTGCGACGCCATCTCGCGCACCTGCGTCATCCGATTATTGGCGACAGCAAGCACGGCGATCTGCGCCAGAACCGCAGCGCGGCCGAACACTTTGGCTGCCATCGTCTGATGCTGCACGCCAGCGAGCTGAGCCTGACGCACCCGTTTACCGGCGAGCCGCTGACTATCCGTGCGGGGCTGGATGACGTCTGGATGCAGGCGCTGTCACAGTTTGGCTGGCTGGGACAACTCCCCGAAAATGAAAGGGTTGAGTTTGTCTCGGGCAACGTTCAGGATGAACGGTAAACGCATTCATTATGGGAAAATAGCATGGCTGAAGTAGGCATTTTTGTCGGCACTATGTACGGCAACGCGCTGCTGGTAGCGGAAGAGGCGGAGGCAATACTCGCCCGCCAGGGCCATAAGGCCACGGTCTACGAAGACCCGGAGCTGGCAGACTGGGAAAAGTTTAAAGATAAATACATTCTGGTGGTGACCTCCACCACGGGGCAGGGCGATCTGCCGGACAGCATCGTGCCGCTGTTCCAGGGTATTAAAGACCAGCTAGGCTATCAGCCTGACGTGCACTACGGCATCATTGCCCTGGGCGACAGTTCTTACGCCAACTTCTGCGGCGGCGGCAAGCAGTTCGATGCGCTCCTGCAGGAGCAGAGCGCCCAGCGCGTCGGCGAGATGCTGCTGATTGATGCCGGCGAGCATCCGGAGCCGGAAAGCGAATCAAACCCGTGGGTCGAACACTGGGCAACGCTGCTTAAATAGTTATCCAGGCCGGGTCAGGCGTAGCCGCCACCCGGCATTATACTCCGCACCAAACGCCATTTCCGTGAACCACCTTCCACTCCTCTGGGCTTATGCCCTAAACAACCTCCCTCACACCCTTTAATACTGTGTTTTTGCACGGTGAGAGACGGTGTCACTCCTTCATATACTTTTCCGGTCACGATAAAACGGCCTCACGCCGTACCAAAACGACAAAAACGAATCTCATTCTGATTACCCTACCGGTGCTGTACAGAATGAACAGGCGAAAGCTATGTTTCAGGAGTGCAACAATGAGTACATTAAGCCACGCAGCGAGCAGCGCCGAAAAGCGCACCAACGCCCGCTACTGGATAGTGGTGATGCTGTTTATCGTCACGTCCTTTAACTATGGTGACCGCGCCACGCTGTCGATTGCCGGTTCGGAAATGGCAAAAGATATCGGCCTTGATCCCGTGGGCATGGGTTACGTTTTCTCCGCATTCTCATGGGCCTACGTCATCGGTCAAATTCCTGGCGGCTGGCTGCTGGACCGTTTTGGCTCTAAACGCGTCTATTTCTGGTCCATCTTTATCTGGTCGATGTTTACCCTGCTACAGGGTTTCGTCGATATCTTCAGCGGCTTCGGCATTATCGTGGCGCTCTTCACGCTGCGCTTCCTGGTGGGGCTAGCGGAAGCGCCGTCCTTCCCGGGCAACAGCCGCATTGTGGCGGCATGGTTCCCGGCGCAGGAGAGGGGAACGGCGGTGGCGATTTTCAACTCCGCACAGTACTTCGCAACGGTGATCTTCGCGCCCATCATGGGCTGGCTGACGCATGAGGTGGGCTGGTCGCACGTCTTCTTCTTCATGGGGGGGCTTGGGATCGTCATCAGCTTCGTCTGGCTGAAAGTGATCCACGAACCCCATCAGCACCCCGGCGTGAACAAAAAAGAGCTGGAGTACATCGCGGAAGGCGGCGCGCTGATCAACATGGATCAGAAGTCCGCAAAAGCAAAAGTTCCGTTCAGCCAGAAATGGGCGCAGATCGGGCAGCTCGTCGGCTCGCGCATGATGATCGGGATCTATCTGGGCCAGTACTGCATCAACGCCTTGACCTACTTTTTCATCACCTGGTTCCCGGTCTATCTGGTGCAGGCTCGCGGCATGTCGATTCTGAAAGCAGGATTTGTCGCCTCGGTCCCGGCAATCTGCGGCTTCGTGGGCGGCGTGCTCGGCGGGGTGATTTCCGACTGGCTGATGCGCCGCACGGGCTCGCTGAACATCGCGCGTAAAACGCCGATTGTGCTCGGCATGCTGCTCTCCATGACCATGGTGTTCTGTAACTACGTCAATGCCGAATGGATGATCATCGGCTTTATGGCGATGGCCTTCTTCGGCAAAGGCATTGGCGCGCTGGGCTGGGCGGTGATGGCGGATACGGCGCCGAAAGAGATCAGCGGCCTGAGCGGCGGTCTGTTCAACATGTTCGGCAACATCTCCGGGATTGTGACGCCCATCGCTATTGGCTACATCGTCGGCACGACCGGATCTTTCAACGGCGCGCTGATCTACGTGGGAATACATGCGCTGGTGGCCGTACTGAGTTACCTGGTGCTGGTGGGCGATATCAAGCGCGTCGAGCTTAAACCCGTTGCGGAGCGTGGATGATGACAACGCAATCAAGCCCAACCGTCACCGAGATGCAGGTCATCCCGGTGGCCGGGCAGGACAGTATGCTGCTCAATATTGGCGGCGCGCATAGCGCCTGGTTTACCCGTAATATCGTCGTGCTGAAAGACAGCGCAGGGCATACCGGCGTGGGCGAGGCCCCTGGCGGAGAGGTGATTTACCAGACGCTGGTTGACGCCATTCCGCAGGTGGTGGGCCAGGAGGTTGCCCGTCTGAACAAGGTGGTTCAGCGGGTGCACAAGGGCAATCAGTCGGCCGACTTTGATACGTTCGGTAAAGGCGCCTGGACGTTCGAACTGCGCGTCAACGCGGTGGCCGCGCTGGAGGCCGCCCTGCTTGATTTACTGGGTAAGGCGCTCAATGTTCCGGTCTGCGAGCTGCTGGGGCCCGGCAAACAGCGCGATGCGGTTACCGTGCTGGGCTATCTGTTCTACGTGGGCGATCGCACGAAAACCGATCTGCCCTATCTGGAATCTACCCCGGGGAGCCACGAGTGGTATCACCTGCGCCACCAGGAAGCGCTCTCCCGCGACGCAGTGGTGCGTCTGGCCGAGGCGGCGCAGGATCGCTACGGCTTTAAGGATTTCAAGCTGAAAGGCGGCGTGCTGCCCGGCGAGCAGGAGATTGAAACCGCCCGGGCGCTGAAAAAACGCTTCCCGGATGCGCGCATCACCGTTGACCCTAACGGCGCCTGGCTGCTGGATGAAGCCATCAGCCTGTGCAAAGGTCTGGGAGACGTGCTGACCTACGCGGAAGACCCCTGTGGCGCGGAGCAGGGCTTCTCGGGCCGTGAAGTCATGGCCGAGTTCCGTCGCGCCACCGGTCTGCCGGTCGCGACCAATATGATCGCCACCAACTGGCGTGAAATGGGCCACGCGGTCATGCTAAACGCCGTCGATATTCCGCTGGCGGACCCGCACTTCTGGACGCTCTCGGGCGCGGTGCGCGTGGCGCAGCTTTGCGATGACTGGGGGCTGACCTGGGGCTGCCACTCCAACAATCACTTCGACATTTCGCTGGCGATGTTTACCCACGTTGGCGCGGCGGCGCCGGGTAACCCGACCGCTATCGACACCCACTGGATTTGGCAGGAGGGGGAAGCCCGCCTGACGAAAAATCCGCTGGAAATCATCAACGGCAAGATTGCCGTACCGGATGCGCCGGGCCTGGGCGTGGAGATTGACTGGGATCAGATCCATAAAGCCCATGAGGCGTATAAAAAACTACCGGGCGGCGCGCGTAACGACGCGGGCCCGATGCAGTACCTGATTCCCGGCTGGACATTTGACCGTAAGCGCCCTGTTTTTGGACGTCACTGATAAAAGGATTACACGATGAGTACTTTTACTGCCCCTGTCGTCACTTCCATGCAAATCATTCCGGTCGCGGGCCATGACAGCATGCTGATGAACCTGAGCGGCGCGCATGCGCCGTTCTTTACCCGCAACATCGTCATTATCAAAGACAACTCTGGCCATACGGGCGTGGGCGAAATTCCGGGCGGGGAGAAGATCCGCCAGACGCTGGAAGAGGCCATTCCGCTGGTGGTGGGCAACACGCTGGGTGAGTACAAAAATGTCCTCAACACCGTGCGCAATACCTTTGCCGATCGCGATGCCGGCGGCCGCGGCCTGCAGACCTTCGATTTGCGCACCACCATCCACGTGGTGACCGGGATTGAATCCGCCATGCTGGATCTGCTGGGCCAGCATCTGGGCGTTAACGTTGCCTCGCTACTGGGAGAAGGTCAGCAGCGCAGCGAAGTGGAAATGCTGGGCTATCTGTTCTTTGTCGGCGACCGCAAGCTGACGCCACTGCCTTATCAGAGCCAGCCGGATGAACAATGCGACTGGTATCGGCTGCGCCACGACGCGGCGATGACCCCGGATGCGGTGGTGCGCCTGGCCGAAGCCGCGTATGAAAAATATGGCTTCAACGATTTCAAACTGAAGGGCGGCGTGCTGGCCGGTGAGGAAGAGGCACAGGCCGTCACCGCGCTGGCAAAACGTTTCCCGCAGGCGCGCGTGACGCTGGATCCGAACGGCGCATGGTCGCTTGATGAAGCGATCAAAATAGGTAAACAGCTAAAAGGCGTGCTGGCATATGCGGAAGATCCCTGCGGGGCTGAACAAGGCTTCTCAGGACGCGAAGTGATGGCGGAATTCCGTCGCGCGACGGGGCTGCCGACCGCGACCAATATGATAGCCACCGACTGGCGTCAGATGGGACACACCCTGTCATTACAGTCTGTCGACATTCCGCTGGCGGACCCGCACTTCTGGACGATGCAGGGGTCGGTGCGCGTGGCGCAGATGTGCCATGAGTTTGGCCTGACCTGGGGCTCGCACTCTAACAACCATTTCGATATCTCGCTGGCAATGTTCACGCACGTTGCCGCCGCCGCGCCGGGCACCATTACCGCTATCGATACGCACTGGATCTGGCAGGAAGGTAATCAGCGTTTGACTAAGCAGCCGTTTGAGATCAAAGGAGGCATGGTGCAGGTGCCTTCCACGCCGGGGCTGGGCGTTGAGCTGGACATGGACCAGGTGATGAAGGCCCATGAGCTGTATCAGAAACACGGTCTGGGCGCGCGGGACGACGCAATAGCGATGCAGTATCTGATCCCCGACTGGACATTCGACAATAAACGCCCGTGCATGGTACGATAAACGCATTGGGACCGCTCCCATGAACGGTCTTTTACGTGGTGTATGCTTAACGTAACGACTATGCGTAAGGATGGCTTATGAAAATTGTTATCGCACCGGACTCGTATAAGGAAAGTTTGAGTGCGCTTGAGGTTGCGACAGCGATAGAAAGGGGTTTTCGCGAGATCTTTCCCGAGGCGGTTTACGTCAAGCTGCCTGTCGCGGACGGTGGCGAAGGGACGGTTGAGGCGATGATCGCGGCCACGCAGGGACGCATTGTGCAGGTTCCTGTGACCGGCCCGCTGGGCGAGCGTGTGGAGGGGTTCTATGGCTTGTCCGGAGATAAGCAGAGCGCCTTTATTGAAATGGCGGCGGCAAGCGGCCTGGAGCTGGTCGTCCCGTCGCAGCGTAATCCCCTGAAAACCACCTCCTGGGGAACCGGCGAACTGATCCGTCACGCGCTGGATGCAGGCGTTAAGCATATCATCATTGGCATTGGCGGCAGCGCCACCAATGACGGCGGCGCAGGCATGGTGCAGGCGCTGGGGGCGAAGCTGCTGGACGACAATGAACAGCCTCTTGGGCTGGGCGGGGGCGAGCTGGGAAAACTCGCGCGTATCGACCTGAGCGGGCTGGACAAGCGCCTGGCGGAGTGCCGGATAGAGGTTGCCTGCGATGTGACCAACCCGCTTACCGGGAAGTACGGCGCGTCAGCCGTGTTTGGTCCGCAGAAGGGGGCCACACTCGAGATGATCGTCACCCTGGACAACGCGCTTGCGCAGTATGCGAACATCATTGCCCGGGATCTGGATATCGACGTGCTAAACCTTGAGGGAGGCGGCGCGGCGGGCGGCATGGGGGCGGCCCTGTACGCGTTCTGCGGCGCACAGTTGCGCCAGGGCATTGAGATCGTAACCGATGCGCTACGCCTGGCCGACCAGGTGGCCGATGCGGATCTGGTTATCACCGGTGAAGGCCGCATCGACAGCCAGACCATCCACGGCAAAGTGCCTGTGGGCGTGGCGAAAGTGGCGAAGCGCTTTAACAAACCCGTCATTGGCATTGCAGGAAGCCTGACGGCGGACGTCGGCGTGGTGCACGATCACGGCATTGATGCGGTGTTTAGCGTGATCTATACCATCTGCTCGCTGGAAGATGCGCTGGAAAATGCCAGCGAGAACGTCAGGATGGCCGCCAGAAATATCGCGGCGGTGCTGAAAGTGGGGCAGGCATTTTAGCGATAATTGCCGGGTGGCGGCTTCGCCTTACCCGGCCTACGTTCGTGCACCTGTAGGCCCGGTAAGGCGAAGCCGCCACCGGGCTTTTTATCTCAGTTCCCCAACACCTTCATCGCTTCCCGCGTCACGTTATCCATCTCATCCAGCAGCTCCAGGAACTCCGGCTCAAGCTCCGATTCCGGCGTACCGGCGCGCAGCTGCTGCTCCAGCAGCTGGCAGAGGTTTTTCAGCCGCGGTACGCCGCTGTATCCGCAGCTGCCGTGCAGCTTATGAATGGCTTCCAGCAGCGCTTCCGGGTTTTCACCCACCAGCTGCTCTTCCACCTTATTGCGAATCTCAGGCAGGAATGCGACCAGCATTTGCAGCATGTCGCGGGCGAGATCGGGTTTACCGGCCGCCTGGCGCAGGGCGAGCTGCCAGTCCAGGGTCGCGTTCTGGTTAACGCTGATTTCAACCGGCTCGCTGGATACCGTGTACGTTCCGCCAATATGGCCCGGCTTATAGCGCAACAGCAGGTTATGCAGTTTCTCTTCATCGATGGGCTTCGCCAGATAGTCATTCATCCCGGCGCTCAGCAGCTTCTCTTTCTGACCGGCCATCGCATGGGCGGTCACCGCAATGACCGGGGTTTGCTGCTGATGCGGCAGCTGGTGGATCAGCTCGCAGGCCCGAATGCCATCCATGCCCGGCATCTGAATATCCATCAGGATTAAATCGAACTGCATCTGCTTAGCCTGTTCAACCGCCTGCGCGCCGCTGGTGCACAGCTCCACATGCTGAACCTGGTCTTCCAGCAATACGCCAATCAGCTTCAGGTTGGCCGGGTTATCATCCACCGCCATCACGCTCATCGGCAGCTTTTGCTCATCGTTAATCAGCGGGAGGGCATGCTGGCTAAGACGGCAATATTCCGTGAGGGCGGGCAGCAGGCGGGTCGCGGTGAGCGGTTTCAGCAGACACGCGGCGGCCCCGTCGTTTTTCAACTCTTCAGCATTGAGCTGGGCATGGCAGGGCAGCGCCAGCAGCAGATAGTCCGTCATCGACGCGGCTTTCGCCAGCCGCTCCTGCTGCATGGTCAGTTCGCCGGTAAAGGTGACCGGAATGCCCATCAGCAGAATGTCGTAATGCTCAACGGCAAGGGCTGAGAAGGTCGGGCTGTAGACCACCTCCAGCGGCGTGGTGCTCAGAATATCGAGCGTACACTGCGCCGCCGCCGCGTTCGGTTCGACGTAGGCCAGACGCTTGCCCTTCAGGCAGTCCGTCACCGGGCCATCGGTCAGAACGTTCGGATTGAGGTCCAGGTTAATGTGGAACCAGAAGGTGGAACCGCGGTTCGGCTGGCTGTGGAAAGAGATATCCCCGCCCATCTCGTTCACCAGGCGCTGGGTGATCACCAGTCCCAGGCCGGTACCGCCGTGACGGCGGGAAATGCTGGCGTCCGCCTGGCGGAACGCCTGGAACAGACGCGACTGATCCCGCTCCGGAATGCCGATGCCGGTATCGCGGATCTGGACTTCAATCTGGACCTTATTGCTGCTGATCGAGCGTTTCTCTACCAGAACGTCGATATTACCGCTTTCGGTGAATTTAATGGCGTTCCCGACAAGGTTGGTGATGACCTGCTGCAGGCGCAGCGGATCGCCAATCACGTTATCCGGCACGTCGTTCTTAATGTTGAGCGTCAGCTCAAGGCCCTTGTCGTGCGACGAGTGCGCGAGCAGGGTTACGACCTCATCCAGCGTGCTGCGCAGCGGGAAGGGAATGCTTTCCAGGATCAGCTTGCCCGCCTCCAGCTTGGAGAAGTCCAGCACGTCGTTGATGATCGCCAGCAGGTTGTTAGCCGAACGTTCAATGGTGTGCAGATGATCGCGCTGAGTAGGGTTAAGCTCGCTTTTCAGGGTCAGGCGGGTAAAGCCGATCACGCCATTGAGCGGCGTGCGCAGCTCGTGCGACATATTGGCCAGGAATTCTGACTTAATACGCGCCGCTTCCTGGGCGCGCTTTTTCGCCAGATCCAGCTCAACGTTCTGGATTTCCATCTGCTCCAGCGTTTCGCGCAGGTCGGACGTCGCCTGGTCAACGTTGTGCTGCATCTCTTCGTGATACGCCGCCAGCGACATCGCCATCGAGTTGATGCCGTTCTTCAGCATATCCAGCTCGCCCAGCATAAACCCTTCGACCCGGCTGTCGAGCTGTCCCCGGCGGATGCGGTCTACCGTGTTGACCATGTTGCGGATGGGGCCCGTCACGTCACGCATCAGGCGCCAGCCGAAGATCAGCGCAATGCCAATGCAGAACAGCATCATCACGCCGGAGATAAAAATTTCTTTGTACTGCTGAAGCCTGACCGACTTGAGATCCAGCTCCAGCGCCACGTATCCCAGCATGTTATTGCTGGATTTGGCGTCAGATTGGGCAGACTCGTCGGGAGAATAGCTTTCCGACACGATCGGCGTGCGCAGGATCATGATATCGCCGCGCCGCAGTACGGTGAGGTGGCGCGGGAAGGGCGTACCGTCGGGGATCTTCAGGGCCGCCGGGTCGAGATGAAAATTCGAGGTAACAAACAGGCGGTTATGTTCGTCGTAAACGGAGATGGCGCGCACGATGTCCGAATGCCGCCGGTGGAGCACGCTGATTAACTGACCAATGGATTCGCGGTTTTGCAGGTTCATGCCGTACTCGCTGGAGACGGCGAGCGGTTCGATTATGCTGGCGCCTGCATCTTCCAGCTGTCGCTGCAAATCGTTATAGCGGTGCACCACAAAGAAGATACTCAGCAGCAAACCGATGAGAACGGTGGGGGCGAGGATCAAAATCATCATGCGCGCGCGCAGGCTGTAGTTGGTCATGGCGTTCCGTTATGGGACAATTAAGCTAATTATGTTTATATGAGAAAAATCTCGGCGATGGCGCAATTCTACTCTGCAAAGCGACGCGTGACGACGCGTCAAATCATAACCGTTGAAGCCACGGACCTGGATCCGTTTGGTCAGGGGGTGGCGCGTCACAACGGTAAGGCTCTGTTTATAACAGGTTTGCTGCCAGCAGAACGAGCAGAAATTACGCTGACGGAAGATAAACGCCAGTTCGCCCGCGGGCAGGTTAAGCGTCGCCTCAACGATAGCCCGGAGCGCGTGGCGCCTCGCTGCCCGCATTTTGGCGTGTGCGGGGGCTGCCAGCAACAGCATGCGAGCACAGAATTACAGCAAAAAAGTAAAAGCAGCGCCCTGGCGCGGTTGCTTAAGCATGACGTTAACGAAATCGTTGCCGATGAGCCCTGGGGCTATCGCCGCCGCGCGCGCCTGAGCCTCAGCTATCAGCCAAAAACGGCGCGGCTGGAGATGGGTTTTCGCAAGGCCGGTTCAAGCGATATCGTCGATGTGAGGCAGTGCCCCATTTTGGTGCCCCATCTTGAGGCGTTGCTTCCGCACGTGCGCACCTGCCTCTCCGGGCTGGAGGGCGTTCGCCACCTTGGACACGTCGAACTGGTCATGGCCAACAATGGTCCGCTGATGGTCCTGCGCCATACCGCGCCGCTGTCGAAAAAAGATCGCGAAAAACTGGAACGCTTTTCGCATTCCCACGACCTGGCGCTTTTCCTCGCGCCGCAAAGCGAGATACTTGAACAGGTTACCGGTGAGACGCCCTGGTATGCGTCAAACGGGCTACGCTTAACGTTCAGCCCGCGGGATTTCATTCAGGTGAATGATGGCGTTAACCAGCAGATGGTCGCGAAAGCGATGGCATGGCTGGACGTTCAGCAAAGCGATCGCGTACTCGATCTGTTCTGCGGCATGGGTAACTTCACGCTGCCGCTGGCGCGAGAAGCGGCCAGCGTCGTTGGCGTGGAAGGCGTTGAGGCGCTGGTGGCGAAAGGGCAGGAGAACGCGCGGCAGAACGGCTTGCAAAATGTGACATTCTTTCATCAAAATCTTGAGGAAGATGTCACGCAACAACCGTGGGCGCAGCAGGGTTTTGACAAAATCCTGCTCGACCCGGCGCGTGCCGGTGCCCCGGGCGTGATGGCACATATTATTAAACTCGCGCCGAAGCGCGTGGTCTATGTTTCCTGTAACCCGGCGACGCTTGCCCGTGACAGCGAGGCATTACTCAGCGCGGGTTACCAGATTCAGCGTCTGGCAATGCTGGACATGTTCCCGCACACTGGGCATCTGGAATCGATGGTGTTGTTCGAGCACATCTAATTTGTTTGGCTTGTCGACTTCGATAGGCCCTGGTCCCTAAAGGAGAGGACAATGGTTGCGGTAAGAAGTGCACATCTCAATAAAGCTGGGGAGTTTGACCCACAAAAATGGATCGCAAGTCTGGGAATTTCCAGCCAGCAGTCGTGTGAACGCTTAACCGAAACCTGGGCCTATTGTCTGCGCACCACGCAGGGGCATCCCGATGCCGATCTTCTCCTGTGGCGCGGCGTGGAGATGGTGGAAATCCTCTCCATGCTGAACATGGATATCGAAACGCTGCAGGCCGCGCTTCTTTTCCCTCTGGCAGATGCAGACGTGGTCAGCGAAGACGTGCTGCGCGACAGCGTCGGTAAATCCGTTGTCGCCCTGATCCACGGCGTGCGCGATATGGCGGCCATTCGTCAGCTTAAAGCCGCACACACCGATTCCGTCTCCTCTGAGCAGGTCGATAACGTTCGCCGGATGCTGCTGGCTATGGTGGACGACTTCCGCTGCGTGGTCATCAAGCTGGCCGAGCGTATTGCCCACCTGCGTGAGGTGAAGGATGCGCCGGAAGACGAGCGCGTGCTGGCGGCAAAAGAGTGTACAAACATCTATGCGCCGCTGGCGAACCGCTTGGGGATTGGCCAGCTGAAATGGGAGCTGGAAGACTACTGCTTCCGTTATCTGCACCCGGCGGAATATAAGCGCATTGCCAAACTCCTGCACGAGCGCCGTATCGACCGCGAGCACTATATCGAGGAGTTCGTCGGCGGCCTGCGCCAGGCGATGAAAGAAGAGAACGTGCGGGCCGAAGTCTACGGTCGACCCAAGCACATCTACAGCATCTGGCGCAAAATGCAGAAGAAACATCTCGCCTTCGACGAGCTGTTTGACGTGCGCGCCGTGCGCATCGTGGCGGAGCGTCTGCAGGACTGCTACGCCGCGCTGGGTATAGTGCACACGCACTTCCGCCATCTGCCGGATGAATTCGATGACTATGTCGCCAACCCCAAACCGAACGGCTACCAGTCTATCCATACCGTGGTGCTGGGCCCCGGCGGCAAAACGGTTGAGATTCAGATCCGCACCAAACAGATGCACGAAGACGCCGAGCTGGGCGTTGCCGCGCACTGGAAATACAAAGAAGGCACCTCCGGCGGGGCGCGTTCTGGTCACGAAGACCGCATTGCCTGGCTGCGCAAGCTGATTGCGTGGCAGGAAGAGATGGCCGACTCCGGCGAGATGCTCGACGAAGTGCGCAGCCAGGTCTTTGACGATCGGGTGTACGTCTTTACCCCGAAAGGCGACGTTGTCGACCTGCCTGCGGGCTCCACGCCGCTCGATTTTGCCTACCACATCCACAGCGATGTGGGGCACCGCTGCATTGGGGCAAAAATTGGCGGGCGTATCGTACCGTTCACCTATCAGCTGCAGATGGGTGACCAGATTGAAATCATTACCCAGAAACAGCCCAACCCGAGCCGCGACTGGCTGAACCCGAACCTGGGCTACGTCACCACCAGCCGCGGGCGCTCGAAAATTCACGCCTGGTTCCGCAAGCAGGATCGGGACAAGAATATCCTTGCCGGTCGTCAAATCCTCGACGACGAGCTGGAGCATATCGGAATCAGCCTGAAAGAGGCGGAGAAATTCCTGCTGCCGCGCTACAACTTCAACGAGCTTGACGAGCTGCTGGCGGCCATCGGCGGCGGCGATATCCGCCTGAATCAGATGGTGAACTTCCTGCAGGCGCAGTTCAATAAGCCAAGCGCGGAAGAGCAGGATGCGGCGGCGCTGAAGCAGCTGCAGCAGAAAACCTACGCCCCGCAGCAGCGCAGCAAAGACAACGGCCGCGTGGTGGTCGAGGGCGTGGGCAATCTGATGCACCACATTGCCCGCTGCTGCCAGCCTATTCCAGGCGACGATATCGTCGGCTTTATTACCCAGGGGCGCGGGATTTCGATTCACCGTTCCGACTGCGACCAGCTTGCCGAGCTTCAGTCCCATGCGCCGGAGCGCATCGTGGAAGCGGTCTGGGGGGAAAGCTATTCCGCTGGCTACTCGCTGGTGGTGCGCGTCACCGCCAACGACCGTAGCGGCCTGCTGCGCGACATCACGACCATTCTCGCCAACGAGAAGGTTAACGTGCTGGGCGTCGCCAGCCGCAGCGATACCCGCGAGCAGCTTGCCACCATCGATATGACTATCGAAATCTATAACCTGCAGGTGCTGGGCCGCGTGCTCGGTAAGCTGAACCAGGTGCCGGATGTGATTGACGCGCGTCGTCTGCACGGCGGCTAAACATCCTCTTCCGTAGGCCGGGTAAGGCAACGCCGCCACCCGGCATTTTTATCAGGACAGAACTATGACTCAAATTGACCGCCTGCTCGGCATCATGAAGCGCCTGCGCGACCCGGAAAACGGCTGCCCGTGGGATAAAGAGCAGACTTTCGCCACCATCGCCCCGTACACCCTTGAAGAGACCTACGAGGTGCTGGACGCTATTTCCCGCGAGGATTTTGACGACCTGCGCGGCGAGCTGGGCGACCTGCTGTTCCAGGTGGTGTTCTATGCGCAGATGGCGCAGGAAGAAGGGCGCTTTAACTTTGACGATATCTGCGCTGCCATCAGCGACAAGCTTGAGCGCCGTCATCCCCATATCTTCGGTGATGCCGCTGCCGGAAACAGCGCGGAGGTGCTGACCCGCTGGGAGCAGATCAAAAGCGCCGAGCGGGCAGAGAAATCTCAGCACTCCGCGCTGGACGACATTCCGATGAGCCTGCCCGCGCTGATGCGCGCGCACAAAATCCAGAAACGCTGCTCCGCCGTGGGCTTTGACTGGACCTCCCTCGGCCCGGTGCTGGATAAAGTGCACGAAGAGATTGACGAGGTCATGCACGAAGCGCAACAGGCGGTGGTGGATGAAGCGAAGCTTGAGGAAGAGATGGGTGACCTGCTGTTTGCGACCGTCAACCTTTCTCGCCACCTGGGTGTAAAAGCGGAAACGGCCCTGCAAAAAGCCAACCTGAAATTCGAACGCCGCTTTCGCGAAGTGGAGCGGATTGTGGCCTCGCGAGGCCTGGATATGACCGGAATTGACCTCGAGGCAATGGAAGAAGTCTGGCAGGAAGTAAAGCGCCAGGAATCTGATCTCTAACGAGATTTTGCGATCAAGCGCAATTTGTGTGATTTTTTAAATGACAAGCGCTTGATTTGCGTCAAAAACATTTACCCAAAAGGGGCTATTTTCTCACTCCTTATGTTTGTCATGGCCTGGAATGGAGACGGAGAATGAAAGTTTGTGGCGCTCGCCGTGTTCGGGTATACTACTTTCCCGTCCTGGTTATTCCATCGTTTCACCCTAACTTCTCAGGTTCAGCATGACAACGAACTATATTTTTGTGACCGGCGGGGTCGTATCCTCTCTGGGTAAAGGCATTGCCGCAGCCTCCCTCGCAGCCATTCTTGAAGCCCGTGGCCTCAATGTGACCATGATGAAACTGGATCCGTACATCAACGTCGATCCGGGCACCATGAGCCCAATCCAACACGGGGAAGTGTTCGTTACTGAAGACGGCGCTGAAACCGATCTGGATCTTGGCCACTACGAGCGTTTCATCCGCACCAAAATGACCCGTCGTAACAACTTCACGACTGGCCGCATCTACTCCGACGTTCTGCGTAAAGAGCGCCGTGGTGACTACCTGGGTGCAACCGTTCAGGTTATTCCGCACATCACTAACGCTATCAAAGAACGCATTGTGGCGGGTGGCGAAGGCCACGACGTGGTGCTGGTTGAAATCGGCGGTACCGTAGGTGATATCGAATCTCTGCCGTTCCTGGAAGCGATTCGTCAGCTGGCGGTAGATATTGGCCGTGAACACGCGCTGTTCATGCACCTGACGCTGGTGCCGTACATGGCTGCCGCAGGTGAAGTGAAAACCAAGCCGACCCAGCACTCTGTAAAAGAGCTGCTCTCTATTGGTATTCAGCCAGATATCCTGGTTTGTCGCTCCGATCGCGCGGTTCCGGCGAACGAACGTGCGAAAATTGCATTGTTCTGTAACGTGCCTGAAAAAGCCGTTATTTCAATGAAAGATGTCGATTCCATTTATAAAATCCCGGGCCTGTTGAAATCTCAGGGCCTGGACGATTATATTTGTAAACGATTCAGCTTGAACTGTCCGGAAGCTAACCTGTCTGAATGGGAACAGGTTATTTATGAAGAAGCCAATCCGGCAGGCGAAGTGACTATCGGTATGGTCGGCAAGTACATTGAACTGCCGGATGCCTATAAGTCAGTGATCGAAGCGCTGAAGCACGGTGGTCTGAAGAACCGTGTCTCCGTGAACATCAAGCTAATTGATTCGCAGGATGTCGAAACGCGCGGCGTGGAAATCCTGAAAGATCTGGATGCTATCCTCATCCCTGGCGGCTTCGGCTACCGTGGTGTAGAAGGCAAGATCGCCACCGCGCGCTATGCGCGTGAAAACAATATTCCATACCTCGGCATCTGTCTGGGTATGCAGGTTGCGCTGATCGAATTTGCGCGCAACGTAGCGGGAATGGAAAACGCGAACTCTACGGAATTTGTGCCAGACTGTAAGTACCCTGTTGTGGCGCTTATCACTGAATGGCGTGACGAAGAAGGCAACGTCGAAGTCCGTACCGAGAAGAGCGATCTGGGTGGCACCATGCGTCTTGGCGCACAGGCCTGCCAGCTGTCCGACGATAGCGTGGTTCGCAAGCTGTATGGCGAGCCGGTCATCACCGAGCGCCATCGTCACCGCTATGAAGTCAACAACATGTTGTTGAAACCTATTGAAGCCGCGGGCCTGCGTGTTGCGGGACGCTCCGGGGACGATCAGTTAGTCGAGATCATTGAAGTGCCAAACCATCCTTGGTTTGTCGCCTGCCAGTTCCACCCGGAATTTACTTCAACGCCACGTGACGGGCATCCGCTGTTTGCAGGCTTCGTGAAGGCTGCCAGCGACTACCAGAAGCGTCAGGCGAAGTAAAAAAAGTTAGAACGGCAACGCGTACCCTGGGTACGCGTTGTTTGTCTGGAGTTTTAGTTTAACTTGTACTGAGGAAAATCTAATGTCCAAAATCGTTAAAGTCATCGGTCGTGAAATCATCGACTCCCGTGGTAACCCGACCGTTGAAGCCGAAGTTCATCTGGAAGGTGGTTTCGTCGGTATGGCAGCTGCTCCATCAGGTGCTTCTACCGGTTCCCGCGAAGCGCTGGAACTGCGTGATGGCGACAAATCCCGCTTCCTGGGCAAAGGCGTACTGAAAGCGGTTGGCGCTGTAAACGGTCCTATTGCTCAGGCAATCATTGGCAAAGACGCCAAAGACCAGGCTGGCATCGACAAGATCATGATCGATCTGGACGGTACTGAAAACAAATCTAACTTCGGTGCGAACGCAATCCTGGCCGTTTCCCTGGCGAACGCCAAAGCGGCGGCTGCTGCGAAAGGTATGCCACTGTTCGAGCACATCGCTGAACTGAACGGCACCCCAGGCAAATACTCCATGCCTGTACCAATGATGAACATCATCAACGGTGGTGAGCACGCGGACAACAACGTTGATATTCAGGAATTCATGATTCAGCCAGTTGGCGCGAAATCCCTGAAAGAAGCGGTACGTATGGGTTCTGAAGTGTTCCACAACCTGGCTAAAGTTCTGAAAGCTAAAGGTATGAACACAGCTGTGGGTGACGAAGGTGGCTACGCGCCAAACCTGGGTTCTAACGCAGAAGCGCTGGCTGTTATCGCTGAAGCGGTAAAAGCAGCGGGCTACGAGCTGGGCAAAGACATCACTCTGGCGATGGACTGTGCAGCATCTGAATTCTACAAAGACGGTAAATACGTTCTGGCTGGCGAAGGCAACAAAGCGTTCACCTCCGAAGAGTTCACTCACTTCCTGGAAGACCTGACCAAACAGTACCCAATCGTCTCTATCGAAGACGGTCTGGACGAGTCTGACTGGGATGGCTTCGCATACCAGACTAAAGTACTGGGCGACAAAATCCAGCTGGTGGGTGACGACCTGTTCGTAACCAACACCAAGATCCTGAAAGAAGGTATCGAGAAAGGCATCGTTAACTCCATCCTGATCAAATTCAACCAGATCGGTTCTCTGACCGAAACTCTGGCTGCGATCAAAATGGCGAAAGACGCTGGCTACACTGCGGTTATCTCTCACCGTTCTGGCGAAACTGAAGACGCTACCATTGCCGACCTGGCTGTGGGTACCGCTGCAGGCCAGATCAAAACCGGTTCTATGAGCCGTTCTGACCGTGTTGCTAAATACAACCAGCTGATTCGTATCGAAGAAGCGCTGGGCGAAAAAGCACCATACAACGGTCGTAAAGAGATCAAAGGCCAGGCATAATCGCCTAAGCCTTAAATGAAAATGCCAGTCGAAAGACTGGCATTTTTTTTGGCTATTTAAAATCGACCGCCATTTGCTCCGGAATGGTCAGCCCCTGGGTGGTTTGCACGCAGCGGGCGATATAATCCGTAAACCGGGGTGGCTTCGGCATTCCCATGCTCAGCAGCTTATCGTTGCTGAAGCGCACGTTCAGCGTGGCAAACGCACCGTATAACCGCATGGCTTTCAGCATCAGACGTTCGTTGCACGGGCCAAAAATATCTTTCAGCTCACGGCGCATTCTGACCAGCGTTTCATAGCTGACCTGCGCATATTTATCACCGACGGGGGCTTTCTCCAGCGCCTGCGCCATTGCCTGGTCGATATCCGCAAAGCGAACGCTGTTCTCCTCACCGGCAGAAATGTGCACCACTTCCCCCGGACGCGCGTTGCTGTTAAGCAGCATCAACAGCGCATCGGCGCAATAATCCACCGGAACAACGTCGATCCGGTCTTCCATAGAGCACATAAATTTCTGCAGCATCAGGCCCATGCTAAAGACCCAGAAAATGCTGCTCGACGGCGTGCAGCCGTGGCGGGTATGGCCGACAACGATGGACGGGCGGGCGATGAGCAGCGGCAGGTTCGGACACTCCTGGCGCATCAGCTGTTCGATGGTTGACTTCGAAAACGTGTATTCCACCAGGTGTTCAGCATTCTCTCTGAATTCCGCGCTTTCAGCGACCAGTGAATCCTGCTCCGGCGTGCATGACATCGCGGTGCCAACGTGGAGGAAACGCTGCAGTCCTGCGACCTGCTCCATACGGCGTGCGAGCGCGAGCGTACCCTCAACGTTGACCTTCCAGATCAGCGGGTTATTGCCAAATGAGGCAACCGCCGCACTGTTCACGACGTGCGTGACCCGATCCAGACGGGGATCGTTCAGGAAGGCTTCAGGCTGGCTGAGGTCGCCAATCAGAATATTATCCACGTTCAGAGAGGCCAGTTTCTCCTCGGGAACGTTGAACTTTCGCATGTTCTCCAGCACGCGCTCCAGCCCGCTCTGCGGGTCGCCGGCACGCGCGAGCAAAAGGAGTTTTACGGATTGATCGCTGGTCAGGATTTTTTCAAGTACTGCACCGCCCAGAAATCCGGTCACGCCTGTAATCAATAGCATCTTCATTAATACCGTCTCATTATGATTGATGAGGCGGATTGTAGGCGCGCAAAAGTAAACGGCGTTTAAATAATAAATCGCCGGAATAAATGGCATCTTAAGCTTATTTTAAGGAAAGGAAATCGGCTGGATATTTTGGACAATATCGGAAAGACAAAAATTCACTTTATTAAAATTTAAATTATAACTTATTGAATGTAATGGTTTTTATGGAGGGTCACCCAAATGGCTCACGTAATACAAAATGTAATAAATATAATAATTTGTTACACCAAACATTTACCAAATAAATGCGTTAAACCTCACTTAACAAAAATCAGACGACAGACATCGCAGGCTATTTTATTTAGCCTGCGAAGGGTTTTCTTAAAGTAACAGGGGAAGCGTGGCGCTGGCTGTTTGTTGGCTAACGTCGCCGTAATGCCCGTCCAGCGCAATCATAGAGGTGGTCAGCAGCTCGACCAGCAGCATGACTCCAACCTTAGCATTGAGCGCACCCGCGCTGAGGGGCCCCTCTGGTTTGGCGGCAACCAGCTGCATGTCGCTCAGGGACGCCAGCGGGCTGCGGGGCGTATTGCTGAGCGCCAGAACCTTGACGCCGCGCTTGCGGGCAAGCTTTACCACGTGGAGTAAATCCCGCGTTGAACCCGAACTGGAGATGGCCACAACCAGCGTCTCTTTTGAAAGCGTTGTCGCGTTCATGGCCGCGCGGTGCATATCGCTAAACAGCTGGGCAGGCTTACCCAGACGCAACAGCTTGTAGTGCAAATACTCCCCGAGGATCGCGCTGGCCGCAACGCCATAAATCTGCACGGACTGCGCCTGATGAAGCGCCAGTGCGGCCTTTTCAAGCAGCGTGCGGTCGAGGAGCCGGGCGGTATCCTGCAAAGCCTGCACCGACTCATCCACCACGCTATCAATTTCATCCCCCGCCTGGCGGACAGGCTGACCCTGCTGAATATCCAGCGCAAGCGCCATTTTAAATTCGTTATAGCCTTTGCAGCCCAGCGTGCGGCAAAGACGCGTGACGCTGGCCTCGCTGGTGTGGCTCTCGCGCGCCAGCTCGGTGATCGTCAGGTAGAGCACCCGGGCTGGATCGCTGAGGACAAACTCACCGAGTTTTTGTTGCGTTGGGCTGTACCCGGAAGCCTCCTGGCGTAGCTTCAGCAGCAGGTTTTCATGGTCTGACATGCTCGATCCTTAATGCGTTTCTCTGCGACTAGTGTGGCGGAAAGCGGTGGAGAGATGCCAGTCATTTTGAAAAAGTATGATCGTCGTCCTGATTTTTGATGATAATTTTCACTATTAAATATTTATGTGGTAAAAATTTTCATCTAATTATGGGGAGATGAAAAAATGATGCAAATGTTCAGTGGCGCTTCTTCAGGGGGATGGTTTGAAAAAGCGCAGCGCTTTGGCAAATCCTTTATGTTGCCTATCGCCGTGCTGCCGGCGGCGGGTCTGCTGCTGGGGATAGGCGGCGCGTTATCCAATCCCAATACGCTGGCGGCTTATCCGTTTTTAGACGTGGGCTGGCTGCAGGCCATTTTCACCATCATGAGCAGTGCGGGTTCGATCGTGTTTGCGAACCTCTCGGTGCTGTTTGCGGTGGGTGTTGCCGTCGGGCTGGCAAAAAGCGATAAGGGGACGGCCGGGCTGGCGGCGCTGCTCGCATTTCTGGTGATGAATGCCACCATCAACGCGCTGCTGATCCTTACCGGCACGCTGGCGCATGAGAACCCTGGCGCCGTGGGGCAGGGCATGACGCTGGGCATTCAGACGCTGGAAACCGGCGTGTTTGGCGGCGTGGTGATTGGGCTGGTGACCTGCGCGCTCCATCATCGGTTTAATAAAATTGCGCTTCCGCAGTTTCTCGGGTTCTTTGGCGGCTCGCGCTTTGTCCCGATTATCAGCTCGCTGGCGGCGATCCTCGTCGGCGCGCTCATGACCGTGGTCTGGCCGCATTTTCAGAAGCTGATTTTTGGTCTGGGCGGGCTGGTGGACGCCACCGGCTATCTGGGTACCCTGCTGTACGGCTTTATTCTCCGCATGCTGGGCCCGTTTGGTTTGCACCACATCTTCTACCTGCCGTTCTGGACCACCGCGCTTGGCGGGAGTGAAATCGTCAACGGACACCTCGTGGAAGGTACGCAGCGGATTTTCTTCGCCCAGCTGGCCGACCCGACAACGCGTCAGTTTTATGAAGGCACGTCGCGCTTCATGTCCGGGCGCTTTATTACGATGATGTTTGGCCTGCTCGGCGCGTGCCTGGCGATGTACCACACCGCCAGGCCCGAGAACAAAAAGCGCGTTGCCGGGCTGCTGCTCTCTGCGGCGTTAACCTCGTTCCTGACCGGGATTACCGAGCCTATCGAGTTCTCGTTCCTGTTTATTGCGCCGGTGCTCTACGTCATTCATGCGCTGTTTGACGGGCTGGCCTTCATGCTTGCGCACATGCTGCATATCACCATCGGACAAACCTTCTCCGGCGGCTTCATCGACTTCGTGCTGTTCGGCATTTTGCAGGGCGAAGCCAAAACCCACTGGATGTTCGTTCCGCTGGTCGGCGTACCGTGGTTCTTCCTTTACTACTTTACCTTCCGCTACCTGATTAACCGCTTTGATTTCGCCACGCCGGGCCGTGAAAAGACGGCGATGGCTGATGAAGTGAGCCTGCCGCAAAGCGAGCGCGCTGCGGCGGTGATCGCCGGGTTAGGCGGAAAAGACAATCTGGACGAGGTGGACTGCTGCGCCACGCGCCTTCGCGTTACGGTCAAAGACGGCAGCAAGGTGAATGAGGCGGCACTGAAAGCGACCGGCGCGCGCGGCGTTATCGTGCGCGGCAACGGTGTTCAGGTCATTTATGGCCCGCACGTCACCATTATCAAAAATGAAGTGGAAGAGAGCTTATCGTAATGAAAACTGTACTGGATAACCTGAAGGGAAAGCTGGTCGTCTCCTGTCAGGCGCTGGAAAATGAACCGCTGCACAGCCCGTTTATTATGTCGCGAATGGCGCTCGCTGCCGCGCAGGGCGGGGCCGCGGCTATCCGCGCTAACAGCGTGGTGGATATTGTGGCCATTAAGGAGCAGGTGTCTTTGCCGGTTATCGGCATCATCAAGCGTGACTATCCCGGTAGCGACGTGTTTATCACCGCGACGATGAAAGAGGTGGATGAGCTTATGACGGTTGCGCCGGAAATCATTGCCCTTGATGCCACGGCGCGGGAACGTCCAGGTGGGGACTCCCTGGAAGCACTGGTCAGGCGGATCCGCTCATGCTATCCCGCGGTATTGCTGATGGCGGATATTGCCACGGTCGAAGAGGCCGTGACGGCGCAGGCGCTGGGCTTTGACTGCGTCGGCACCACGCTCTACGGCTATACGGCGGGAACGGCGGGCCATTCGCTTCCGGAGAATGACTGCGCGTTCCTGAAGGCAGTGCTCGCTGCCGTGACGGTGCCCGTGGTGGCCGAAGGCAACGTCGATACGCCTGAACGCGCGGCCAGATGCCTGGCGCTGGGCGCGCATACGGTCGTTGTCGGCGGGGCGATCACCCGTCCGCAGCAAATCACGGAACGGTTTATGGCGGCGATTGGCGCGCAAAGCACCGATGGAGCATGACCATCCGGCGGGGATCTGCGATACTTATCGTTTATCCCCTTAACTGAGATGACTATGCAGTACCCGATTAACGAGATGTTCCAGACCCTGCAAGGCGAGGGTTACTTTACCGGCGTTCCCGCTATTTTCATTCGCTTACAGGGATGCCCGGTTGGCTGTGCCTGGTGTGATACCAAACATACGTGGGATAAGCTCGCAGATCGGGAAGTGTCGCTGTTTAGCATTCTGGCGAAAACCAAAGAGAGCGATAAGTGGGGCGCGGGCAGTTCAGAAGATCTGCTGGCCATTATTGGCCGTCAGGGCTGGACGGCGCGGCACGTCGTGATCACCGGCGGTGAACCCTGCATTCACGACCTGACGCCGCTGACCGAGCTGCTCGAAAAGAACGGCTACAGCTGCCAGATTGAAACCAGCGGGACCCATGAAGTGCGCTGTTCGCACGCGACCTGGGTGACGGTATCGCCAAAAGTGAATATGCGCGGCGGATATGATGTGCTGTCTCAGGCGCTGGAGCGCGCGGATGAGATCAAGCACCCGGTAGGACGCGTGCGTGATATCGAAGCGCTGGATGAACTGCTGGCCACGCTGACGGATGAAAAGCAGCGGGTGATTGCCCTGCAGCCGATCAGCCAGAAAGAGGATGCAACGCGTCTGTGCATTGAAACCTGCATAGCGCGCAACTGGCGCCTGTCGATGCAGACGCACAAGTATCTGAATATTGCCTAAAAAAAGCCCGGTGGCGCGAGCGCTTACCGGGCGTACGGTTCTGGGCACTTGTAGGCCGGGTAAGCGTCAGCGCCACCCGGCAAGCATCACTCTCCGCGATACACGCAGCCCGCGGTGCAGGTCTCTTTGATCATCACCGCGCTCAGCAGCGGTACCAGCGGCTTCATCTGATCCCAAATCCATTTTGCCAGCACTTCGCTGGTCGGGTTTTCAAGGCCCGGGATCTCATTCAGGTAATAGTGATCCAGACGATCGTAGGTCGGCTTAAACGCCGCCTTCAGCTCGGCAAAATCCATGATCCAACCGGTATGCGGATCAACTTCACCGGTGATCTCAAGACGCACCATGAACGAATGCCCGTGCAGACGGCCACATTTATGCCCTTCTGGTACATGGGGAAGGTGGTGGGCGGCTTCGAAGGTGAAATCTTTAAACAGTGTGGTGGACATGATCGCTCTCAGTAATGCGGAAAAAACCGCCGCATAGTACCGGAAAGCACAATTTTTAGCATTAACTAAAACGGCTCTGAAGCCTGGCGTCTCGTTAATGGGCGTTTTTTGGTGCTTTTAGTGATATTTTTCAGTGGGTTAATTAATCGTTTTTATCGCTAAGCGTGACAACCAAAACAGGTTAGTCCATTTGGTTATTTATTATTTCCATCCCTTCTTTAATTGTTATTATCCTCGCCGTTAACCTTATCTTCAGTTTGGATTTATTCGCTTAAAGTCCGCTTGGCTACTGGAACATAACGACGCATGACAACACAGGCCCCACCTTCAAATTTGCTTCCCCTGAACCCGGAGCAACTGGCGCGCCTTCAGGCTGCCACCTCTGATTTTTCGCCCACTCAGCTTGCCTGGGTCTCCGGTTATTTCTGGGGAATGCTCAATCAGCAGCCTGGCGCTGTGGCGGGCGCACCGGCAACGGCTGTGGAAATTCCGGCCATTACCCTGATTTCCGCCTCGCAGACGGGCAATGCCCGCCGCGTGGCCGAGCGGCTTCGCGATGACCTGCTGGCCGCCAAACTGAACGTAAACCTCGTCAACGCCGGGGATTATAAATTCAAGCAAATCGCGTCGGAAAAACTGCTGGTGGTGGTGGCCTCCACGCAGGGTGAAGGTGAACCTGCTGAAGAAGCGGTGGCGCTGCACAAGTTCCTGTTCTCGAAAAAAGCGCCGAAGCTGGACGGTACGGCGTTTGCCGTGTTTGGCCTGGGCGATACCTCCTATGAATTCTTCTGCCAGTCCGGCAAAGACTTCGACAGCAGGCTGGCGGAGCTGGGCGCAGAGCGCCTGCTGGATCGCGTTGACGCGGATGTCGAATACCAGGCCGCCGCCGATGAATGGCGTGCGCGCATCGTTGAGGTACTGAAAGCGCGCGTGCCGAAAGAGACGTCGGCGCAGGCCGCGTTCACCGCAACGGGAGCCGTCAACGATATCCACACCAGCCCGTACACCAAAGAGGCGCCGCTGACGGCGAGCCTGTCGGTGAACCAGAAAATTACCGGCCGCGACTCCGAAAAAGACGTCCGCCATATCGAAATCGATCTCGGCGACTCCGGCCTGCGCTATCAGCCCGGCGATGCGCTCGGCGTCTGGTATCAGAACGATCCGGCGCTGGTGAAAGAGCTGGTTGAGCTGCTGTGGCTGAAGGGCGACGAACCCGTCACCGTCGACGGCAAAACGCAGCCGCTTTCCGACGCGCTGCAGTGGCACTTCGAACTGACGGTCAACACCCCGAATATCGTCGAAAATTATGCCACCCTCACGCGCAGCGAATCTCTGCTGCCGCTGGTGGGCGACAAAGCGAAGCTGCAGCATTATGCCGCGACGACGCCGATTGTCGACATGGTGCGCTTCTCTCCGGCGCAGCTGGATGCCGACGCGCTGGTCGGCCTGCTGCGTCCGCTGACCCCGCGCCTGTACTCCATTGCTTCTTCTCAGGCCGAGGCGGAAAGCGAAGTGCATATCACCGTGGGCGTTGTGCGCTACGACATCGAAGGCCGCGCCCGTACGGGTGGGGCGTCAGGTTTCCTGGCGGACCGCGTGGAGGAAGAGGGCGAAGTGCGCGTCTTTATCGAGCACAACGATAACTTCCGCCTGCCGACAAACCCGGAAACCCCGGTCATTATGATTGGCCCGGGCACCGGCATTGCGCCGTTCCGCGCCTTCATGCAGCAGCGCGCGGCAGACGAGGCGCCGGGTAAAAACTGGCTGTTCTTCGGCAACCCGCACTTCACCGAAGATTTCCTCTACCAGGTTGAGTGGCAGCGCTATGTGAAAGAAGGCGTGCTGACCCGCATCGATCTGGCCTGGTCCCGCGACCAGAAAGAAAAAGTCTACGTACAAGACAAACTGCGCGAACAGGGCGCAGAGCTGTGGCGCTGGATCAATGACGGTGCCCACATTTATGTCTGCGGCGACGCTAATCGCATGGCGAAAGACGTTGAGCAGGCGCTGCTGGAAGTGATTGCCGAATTCGGCGGTATGGATGCCGAAGCGGCGGACGAATTTTTAAGTGAGCTGCGCGTTGAGCGCCGTTATCAGCGAGATGTCTACTAATGAGCGAAAAACATCCAGGGCCACTGGTGGTCGAAGGTAAACTGACAGACGCCGAGCGCATGAAGCTGGAAAGCAACTACCTGCGCGGCACCATTGCTGAAGATCTGAATGACGGTCTCACCGGCGGCTTCAAAGGCGACAACTTCCTGCTGATCCGCTTCCACGGCATGTACCAGCAGGACGATCGCGACATCCGCGCCGAGCGTGCGGAACAGAAGCTGGAGCCGCGTCATGCGATGCTGCTGCGCTGCCGCCTGCCGGGCGGGGTGATCACCACGAAGCAGTGGCAGGCCATCGACAAGTTCGCGGGTGAAAACACGATTTACGGCAGCATCCGCCTGACCAACCGTCAGACCTTCCAGTTCCACGGCATTCTGAAGAAGAACGTGAAGCCTGTGCACCAGATGCTGCACTCCGTCGGGCTGGACGCGCTGGCGACCGCCAACGACATGAACCGTAACGTGCTCTGCACCTCGAACCCGTACGAGTCCGAGCTGCACGCCGAAGCGTACGAGTGGGCGAAGAAGATCTCCGAGCACCTGCTGCCGCGCACCCGCGCCTATGCGGAGATCTGGCTCGATCAGGAGAAAGTCGCGACCACCGACGAAGAGCCGATTCTCGGCCAGACCTATCTGCCGCGTAAGTTTAAAACCACGGTCGTGATCCCGCCGCAAAACGATATCGACCTGCACGCCAACGACATGAACTTCGTGGCGATTGCCGAAAACGGCAAGCTGGTCGGCTTTAACCTGCTGGTAGGCGGCGGCCTGTCCATCGAGCACGGTAACAAGAAAACCTACGCCCGCACCGCGAGCGAGTTCGGCTTCCTGCCGCTGGAGCACACGCTGGCCGTGGCGGAAGCGGTCGTGACCACGCAGCGCGACTGGGGCAACCGTACCGACCGTAAAAACGCGAAAACCAAATACACCCTGGAGCGCGTGGGCGTCGAGACGTTCAAAGAAGAAGTGGAGCGTCGTGCGGGCATCAAGTTTGAGCCGATCCGTCCTTACGAATTCACCGGCCGCGGCGATCGCATTGGCTGGGTGAAAGGCATCGACAATAAGTGGCACCTGACGCTGTTCATCGAAAACGGCCGTATTCTGGACTATCCGGGCCGTCCGCTGAAAACCGGCCTGCTGGAAATCGCGAAGATCCACAAAGGCGAGTTTCGCATTACCGCCAACCAGAACCTGATTATTGCCGGCGTGCCCGAGAGCCAGAAGGCGAAAATCGAGAAGCTGGCGCGCGATCATGGGTTGATGAACGCGGTGAAGCCGCAGCGTGAAAACTCGATGGCCTGCGTGTCGTTCCCGACCTGCCCGCTGGCGATGGCGGAAGCGGAACGTTTCCTGCCGTCATTCACTGACAAAGTGGAAGCGATTCTGGAAAAACACGGTATTCCGGACGAGCATATAGTGATGCGCGTCACCGGCTGCCCGAACGGCTGCGGTCGCGCGATGCTGGCCGAGCTGGGGCTGGTAGGGAAAGCCCCGGGTCGCTACAACGTACACCTCGGCGGTAACCGTATGGGGACGCGCATTCCGCGGATGTATCGCGAAAATATCACGGAACCGGAAATTCTCGATTCCATCGACGAGCTTGTCGGGCGCTGGGCGAAAGAGCGCGAAGCGGGTGAAGGCTTCGGCGACTTTACGGTGCGTGCGGGCATCATTCGCCCGGTGCTCGATCCCGCCAGGGATTTCTGGGAGTAACATCCCGACGGTTTTACAGGTGTTGTAGGCCGGGCAAACGCAGTGCCGCCCGGCAAAACTGGCAAACGAGGTTCTTATGTCCGTACTCGATCTAAACGCGCTTAACGCATTGCCAAAAGTCGAACGCATTCTCGCACTGGCAGAAACCAATGCCCACCTTGAAAAGCTGGACGCGGAAGGGCGCGTGGCGTGGGCGCTGGAAAACCTGCCGGGCGACTATGTGCTCTCGTCGAGCTTTGGTATTCAGGCGGCGGTCAGCCTGCATCTGGTGAATCAGATCCGTCCGGACATTCCGGTGATCCTCACCGACACCGGCTACCTGTTCCCGGAAACCTACCAGTTTATTGACGAGCTGACGGACAAGCTTAAGCTGAACCTCAAGGTCTTCCGCGCGACGGAAAGCGCGGCCTGGCAGGAGGCGCGCTACGGCAAGCTGTGGGAGCAGGGCGTTGAGGGCATTGAGAAATACAATGAGATCAACAAAGTTGAGCCGATGAACCGGGCGCTGAAAGAGCTTAACGCGCAGACGTGGTTTGCGGGGCTACGCCGCGAGCAGTCCGGCAGCCGCGCCACGCTGCCGGTGCTGGCGGTCCAGCGCGGTGTCTTCAAAGTGCTGCCGATTATCGACTGGGATAACCGGACGGTGTATCAGTACCTGCAAAAACACGGGCTGAAGTACCATCCGCTGTGGGACCAGGGCTACCTGTCGGTGGGCGACACCCACACCACGCGCAAATGGGAACCGGGAATGGCGGAAGAAGAGACGCGATTCTTTGGGCTGAAGCGCGAGTGCGGGTTGCACGAAGGGTAATACGCTTTTTTGCCCGGTGGCGCTGCGCTTACCGGGCCTACAAAGGCACGAAACGTAGGCCCGGTTAGGCGTAGCCGCCACCGGGCTTAACACTTCAGGCTTTCCCCGCTTTTGCCAGCTCCTTCGCCAGCGGCAGCATCACCTTCACCACATCACGGCTGCGGTGCTCAATTCGCTGCGGCAGCGCGCTGTCAATGTGCTGCTGATTATCCAGCATCACGTTGTGCCAGCTTGTCCCGTCCGGGAAGGCTTTCGTTTTCGCCCGCTGCTGGTAGCCATCTTTATTGCCCAGCGCCCAGTTTGTCGCTTCCACGTACAGCACCGGAATGCCCGCCTTATCGAACACTTCGCCGTCGTTGCAGCAGCCGGTGCCTCGCGGATAATCCGGGTTACCGCCCGGGTTGCTGGTGGCATACACCCCATGGCTGCGGGCAATGGCCAGCGCCCGGTCGCGCGTCAGTTTTCGCACGGTACCCGGCGTACTCTGCCCGCTGTTGAAATAGAGCTTGTCGCCGACGATCAGGTTATCGAGGTTGATCACCAGCAGCGTATTTTTCTTCTCCTCTGCGCTCATGCGCTTAAGGAAATTCTCTGCGCCGAGCTTGCCCTCTTCTTCACCGCTGGTGGCCACAAAACGAATGCCATATTGGGTGGGGACATTTTTCATCCGCTCGGCCAGTTCGAGCATCACGCCCAGGCCTGCCGCGTTATCGTCCATGCCCTGCAGCGTCAGCCCGCCAAGATTGTTGTCCGTATCGGCATCGCTCAGCGGGGCGTAGGTATCAAGGTGCGCCATAATAATAATTTGCTCTTTTGCGCTACCTTCGTGCGCCGCAATCACCGTACTGCCGGTCACGTTATGCCAGTTTTTCGTTTTATTTCGTGAGGTATACACGTAGCGGCTGTGAAACGACCGGATGTCGCTCTGGTAACCCATGTCGGCAAACTGCTGGCGAAGATAGTCGGCGGAGAGCATTTCCGCAGGCGAGCCGGTCATGCGGCCAGGGAAGACGGTGGCAATATGCCGAGCCTGCATATTGGCGATGTCACCATAAGGTGGGTTTTTTGCCTGAGCGGGAAGAATAAAGCAAACGCCGAGCGCCAGGGCAGCAATACGGTGGCGCATTGCGGAAAACATAGTGAGTCCTTAAAAACAGAGCAAAATAATAACCCGTCTAGTATGAAACTGTGATCGTCCATACACAATTTGAATTGTTCTTAAATGCCCGAAATGTCGCGCGTTAAGCACTTTTTGGTATTAGCATTTTCAGGGCGTTATTCCATTGAGTAACTACTCATTCCAATTCGTAATTTCATTCGATCTAAGCCGCCCCCTATAGTCCCTTTATTCCTCGTTGTTAGTGAGTTGTTGCTTGTGGACTATCTGCCCTTATTTGCCGCGATAAAAGAGAAGCCGGTGCTGGTTGTTGGCACGGGTGAAATCGCCGATCGCAAAATCGCGTTTCTTCATCGCGCAGGGGCGCAGGTGCGGGTAGTTGCAGAAGCGGATTTTGACGAATCACACATCGACAGCGTCGTGCTGGTCATTGCGGCGACGGAAGACCGCGAACTGAACCGGCGGATCTCCGACGCTGCTCAGGCCCGTTACCGCCTGGTGAACGTGGTGGACGACCAGCCTTTATGCTCGTTTATCTTTCCGTCGATCGTTGACCGTTCGCCGCTGCTGGTGGCCATCTCCTCCGGCGGTACCGCACCGGTGCTGGCGCGCGTGCTGCGGGAAAAAATCGAAGCGCTGCTGCCGACCAGCCTCGGACGCATGGCGGAGAAGGCCAGCTACTGGCGCAACCACCTGAAAACCCGCCTGACCAGCGTGACGGAACGCCGTCGCTTCTGGGAACGCGTGTTTCGCGGCCGCTTTGCCAGCCTGATGCAGGCCGGCAATGAGACCGCGGCGCAGAAAATCCTCGAGGACGAACTGGATAACCCCGGCAGCACGGGCGGGGAGATCATTCTGGTGGGCGCGGGGCCGGGCGATGCCGGGCTCCTGACGCTGCGCGGCCTGCAGGTGCTGCAGGACGCGGACGTGGTGTTTTACGATCATCTGGTCACCGACGGCGTGCGCGAGCTGATCCGTCGCGACGCGGAGCAAATCTGCGTCGGAAAACGGGCTGGCGAGCACTCTGTGCCGCAGCACGACACCAACCAGATGCTGGTTGACGCCGCCAAAGCGGGTAAAACCGTGGTGCGCCTGAAGGGGGGCGATCCGTTCATTTTTGGTCGCGGCGGCGAAGAGCTGCAGGCGGCAGCCGAAGCGGGCGTACCGTTCCAGGTGGTGCCCGGCATTACGGCGGCTTCTGCGGTAACGGCCTATGCCGGTATCCCGCTCACCCATCGCGATTATGCTCAAAGCGTCACCTTTGTGACCGGCCACTACAAGGCCGACAGCACGCCGTTTGACTGGTCGCATCTCGCCCAGAGCCGCCAGACGCTGGCGATATACATGGGCACGATGAAGGCGGCAGACATCAGCGAACAGCTTATTCAGCACGGCCGCGAGGCGACGACGCCCGTTGCCGTCATTTCTCGCGGCACCCGCGTCGATCAGCACGTTGCGACGGGCACCCTGGAACATCTTGCAGCCCTGGCGAAAGACGCCCCGATGCCCGCCCTGATCGTGGTGGGGGAAGTGGTGCAGCTGCACAGCACGCTCGCCTGGTTTCAGCACACAACCGATACAGAAGGCTTTGGTTCTTCTGTTGTAAATTTGGCTTAAGGAACGGTTATGGACCAAAAACGTCTTACACACCTGCGGCAGCTCGAAGCGGAAAGTATCCATATTATCCGCGAAGTGGCCGCCGAGTTTTCTAACCCGGTGATGATGTACTCCATCGGTAAAGATTCCAGCGTCATGCTGCATCTGGCGCGTAAAGCGTTTTATCCGGGTACGCTGCCGTTCCCGCTGCTGCACGTGGACACCGGCTGGAAATTCCGCGAAATGTACGAGTTCCGCGACCGTACCGCGAAAGCCTACGGCTGCGAGCTGCTGGTGCATAAAAACCCGGAAGGGGTAGCGATGGGCATTAACCCGTTCGTACACGGCAGCGCCAAGCACACCGATATCATGAAAACCGAAGGGCTGAAGCAGGCGCTGAATAAATACGGTTTTGACGCGGCCTTCGGCGGCGCGCGTCGTGACGAAGAGAAGTCCCGCGCCAAAGAGCGTATCTACTCCTTCCGCGACCGCTTCCACCGCTGGGATCCGAAAAACCAGCGTCCGGAACTGTGGCACAACTACAACGGCCAGATTAACAAGGGCGAAAGTATCCGCGTCTTCCCGCTCTCCAACTGGACCGAGCTGGATATCTGGCAGTACATCTATCTGGAAAACATCGAGATCGTTCCGCTGTATCTGGCCGCGGAGCGTCCGGTGCTTGAGCGCGACGGCATGCTGATGATGATCGACGACGATCGCATCGACCTGCAGCCGGGCGAAGTGATTAAAAAACAGATGGTGCGTTTCCGTACTCTCGGCTGCTGGCCGTTGACCGGCGCGGTGGAATCCAGCGCGCAGACGCTGCCGGAGATCATTGAAGAGATGCTGGTATCCACCACCAGCGAGCGACAGGGGCGCGTGATTGACCGCGACCAGGCAGGCTCCATGGAGCTGAAGAAACGTCAGGGTTATTTCTAAGGAGCCGCCATGAACACCACTATTGCTGAACAAATTGCCAACGAAGGCGGCGTGGAAGCGTACCTGCACGCGCAACAACACAAAAGCCTGCTGCGTTTTCTGACCTGCGGCAGCGTGGATGACGGGAAAAGTACCCTGATTGGCCGCCTGCTGCACGATACGCGCCAGATTTATGAAGATCAGCTCTCTTCTCTGCACAACGACAGCAAGCGTCACGGCACCCAGGGTGAAAAGCTCGACCTGGCCCTGCTGGTGGACGGCCTGCAGGCGGAGCGCGAGCAGGGCATCACCATCGACGTGGCCTACCGCTACTTCTCTACCGAGAAGCGCAAATTTATTATCGCCGACACCCCGGGGCACGAGCAGTACACCCGTAACATGGCGACCGGCGCGTCCACCTGCGACCTGGCGATCCTGCTAATGGACGCGCGTAAAGGCGTGCTGGATCAGACCCGCCGTCACAGCTTTATCTCGACGCTGCTGGGGATCAAACACCTGGTGGTGGCGGTCAACAAGATGGATCTGGTGAACTTCAGCGAAGAGACGTTCGAGGAGATCCGCCAGAGCTACCTGACCTTTGCCGAACAGCTGCCGGGCAACCTGGATATTCGCTTTGTGCCGCTCTCGGCGCTGGAAGGGGATAACGTCGCCTCCCAGAGCGCGAACATGCCGTGGTACAGCGGCCCGACGCTGCTGGAGGTGCTGGAAACCGTTGAGATCCAGCGCGTGGTCGACACCCAGCCGATGCGCTTCCCGGTGCAGTACGTGAATCGTCCAAACCTCGATTTCCGCGGCTTCTCGGGCACCCTTGCGTCAGGCTCCGTGAAGGTCGGCCAGCGCGTTAAGGCGCTGCCATCCGGCGTGGAATCGACCATTGCCCGCATCGTCACCTTCGACGGTGACCTGCAGGAAGCGGGCGCCGGTGAAGCGGTTACGCTGGTGCTGAAAGACGAAATTGATATCAGTCGGGGCGACCTGCTGGTGGACGCGCAGGAAACGCTGGCGGCGGTGCAGGGCGCTTCCGTGGACGTGGTGTGGATGGCGGAACAGCCGCTGACCGCTGGCCAAAGCTACGACATCAAAATTGCGGGCAAGAAAACCCGCGCCCGCGTGGACGGCATTCAGTTCCAGGTGGACATCAACAACCTGACCCACCGTGACGTGAGCGAGCTGCCGCTGAACGGTATTGGTCTGGTCGATCTGACCTTCGACGAACCGCTGGTGCTGGACCCGTATCAGCAGAACCCGGTCACGGGCGGGCTGATTTTTATCGACCGTCTGACTAACGTTACCGTCGGCGCGGGGATGGTTCGTGAGCCAAACGAGCAGGCGACCGCTGCTTCTGAATTCAGCGCCTTTGAGCTGGAGCTGAACGCGCTGGTGCGTAAACACTTCCCGCACTGGGGCGCGCGCGATCTGCTGGGAGGCAAGTAATGGCCGCCCATGATGAGAACGTCGTCTGGCATCCTCATCCGGTCACCGTCGCCCAGCGCGAAAAGCTCCACGGTCACCGTGGGGTGGTGCTGTGGTTTACCGGGCTGTCCGGCTCGGGTAAATCAACGGTGGCGGGCGCGCTGGAAGAGGCGCTCTATCAGCAGGGCGTCAGTACCTACCTGCTGGATGGCGACAACGTGCGCCACGGCCTGTGCAGCGATTTAGGGTTTAGCGACGACGACCGCAAAGAGAACATTCGTCGGGTGGGCGAAGTCGCCAGCCTGATGGCTGACGCGGGGCTGGTAGTGCTGACCGCGTTTATCTCTCCGCACCGCGCCGAGCGCCAGATGGTGCGCGAACGCGTGGGCCAGGATCGCTTTATCGAGGTGTTTGTCGATACGCCGCTGGAAATTTGTGAAGCGCGCGACCCGAAAGGGCTGTACAAGAAAGCGCGGGCCGGAGAACTGCGCAACTTCACCGGCATTGACGCGGTATACGAAGCGCCTGAATCGCCTGAAATTCACCTGGAGGGTCAACAATTGGTAACAAATTTAGTAAGCCAATTATTAGACCTGCTCAGACGGGACGATATTATCAGATCCTGAGGCGGTATCGTTCGGGAGCTGTCTTCCCGAACGATGAGTCACGGTCACAGGACTAGCTATGCGCAACAGTGAACATTACATCACCACCAGGTCGGAGCCGCTCGCGACCGACGACGAAACGACCTGGTCATTTCCTGGGGCCATCATTGGCTTCGTCGCATGGCTGCTGGCGCTGGGCATTCCGTTTCTCATCTACGGCGGCAACACGCTGTTCTTCTTTCTCTACACCTGGCCTTTCTTTCTGGCGCTGATGCCCGTGGCGGTTGTCGTCGGCATTGCGCTGCACTCGCTGCTCAACGGCAAGCTCCTCTACAGCACCGTGGTCACGATTGTGACGGTGGTTCTGATGTTTGGTCTGTTATTTTTGTGGCTCATGGGCTAACTTCAGCCATAATTCAAACCGTAACCAACTGTGTAACGATATTGTGCAGGACGATTCTGCGGAAAAAATGTGGTACATTTGCCCGCGATGTTGCGGCATCTCTGTTACCCCGGCGTAGTGCTCTGGGGAAGTCTTGGGATGATGATGCCGTTTTTCAGGGGGCAGGATGGGTAAACTAACGCTGCTGTTGCTGGCTTTGCTAATCTGGCTGCAATATTCGCTGTGGTTCGGTAAGAACGGACTGCACGACTACAGCCGGGTGAGCGATGACGTCGCGGCTCAGCAGGCAACAAACGCCAAACTTAAGGCGCGAAACGATCAACTCTTCGCTGAAATTGATGACCTCAATGGCGGGCAAGAGGCGATTGAGGAACGCGCACGCAATGAACTCAGTATGACTAAGCCGGGCGAAACCTTTTATCGTCTGGTACCGGATGCGTCTAAACGCAATCAGGGCTCAGCACAAAACAATCGATAATCAGGCCCAGGATTACGACATGGCAGTAACTTTTTCGGACGTATGCGCCGTGGTGCCGGCCGCAGGTTTTGGCCGGCGCATGCAGACAGAATGTCCCAAGCAGTACCTCTCTATTGGCGATAAAACGATCCTCGAGCACGCCGTGGCGGCGCTGCTGGCGCACCCGCGGGTGACGCGAGCGATCATCGCTATCAGCCCTGGCGATGCGCGCTTCGCGCAGCTGCCGCTGGCAAATCATCCACAGATTACCGTCGTTGACGGCGGTACCGAGCGCGCCGATTCCGTTTTGGCGGGCATTCAGGCTGCCGGAAACGCGCCGTGGGTGCTGGTGCATGACGCGGCGCGTCCATGCCTGCATCAGGACGACCTTGCGCGCCTGCTGGCGCTGAGCGAAACCAGCAAGGTGGGCGGCATTCTGGCCGCGCCGGTGCGCGACACCATGAAGCGCGCCGAGCCGGGCAAACAGGCTATCGCCCACACCGTCGATCGCGTCGATTTATGGCACGCGCTGACGCCCCAGTTTTTCCCCCGCGAATTACTCCACGACTGCTTAACGCGTGCGCTTAACGAAGGTGCGACCATTACCGACGAAGCCTCTGCGCTGGAGTATTGCGGCTTCCACCCAACGCTTGTTGAAGGACGTGCTGATAATATTAAAGTGACGCGTCCGGAAGACTTACAGCTCGCGGAATTTTATCTTACCCGTTCGACCCATCAGGAGAAGGCATAATGCGAATTGGACACGGTTTTGATGTACACGCCTTTGGCGGAGAAGGCCCAATTATCATTGGCGGCGTGCGTATTCCTTACGAAAAAGGTCTGCTGGCGCATTCTGATGGCGACGTGGCGCTGCATGCGCTGACCGACGCCCTGCTTGGCGCGGCCGCGCTGGGTGATATCGGCAAGCTGTTCCCGGACACCGATCCGGCATTTAAAGGCGCAGACAGCCGCGAGCTGCTGCGCGAAGCGTGGCGCCGCATCCAGGCGAAAGGCTATACCCTCGGCAACGTCGACGTGACGATTATTGCCCAGGCTCCCAAAATGCTGCCGCACATTCCGCAGATGCGCGTGTTTATTGCTGAAGATCTGGGCTGCCATATGGACGATGTGAACGTCAAAGCGACGACGACCGAAAAGCTGGGCTTTACCGGTCGCGGCGAAGGGATTGCCTGTGAGGCCGTAGCGCTGCTGCTGAAGGCGAGCAAATGACGGACTTCGACACTCTGACGTACCTGCACGGCAAACCGCAGGGGAACGGGGTGCTGAAAGCCAGCCCTGAAGATTTCCTCGTGGTCGAGGATCTGGGCTTTGAGCCGGATGGCGAAGGCGAACATATCCTGGTGCGTATTCTGAAAAATGGCTGCAATACCCGCTTTGTGGCCGACGCGCTGGCAAAATTCCTCAAAATTCATGCCCGAGAAGTGAGCTTTGCCGGGCAGAAAGATAAACACGCCGTCACGGAACAGTGGCTCTGCGCGCGCGTTCCCGGCAATACGATGCCTGATTTAAGCAAATTTGAGCTTGAGGGCTGTAAGGTACTGGAGTTTGCCCGCCACAAGCGCAAGCTGCGTCTGGGGGCGTTGAAAGGTAACGCGTTTACCCTCGTGCTGCGCGAAGTGACAAATCGCGAAGACGTTGAAAAACGTCTGAACGCTATCAATGAACGCGGCGTACCGAACTACTTTGGCGCGCAGCGCTTTGGCATTGGCGGCAGCAACCTTCAGGGCGCGCTGCGCTGGGCGCAAAGCGACGCGCCGGTGCGGGACAGGAATAAACGCAGTTTTTGGTTGTCGGCGGCCCGCAGCGCGTTGTTTAATCAGATTGTGAGCGAAAGGCTGAAAAAACCGGACGCGAATCAAGTTGTTGTTGGCGATGCGCTACAATTAGCGGGACGCGGAAGCTGGTTTGTGGCAACGGCCGAAGAGATGGCCGATGTGCAGTCGCGCGTGGACGCAAAAGCGCTGATGATTACCGCCGCGTTGCCCGGTACGGGCGACTGGGGAACGCAGGGCGATGCGCTGGCCGCCGAGCAGTCAGCCGTGGCGGATGCGCCAGAACTGCAATCCTTGCTGGTGCGGGAAAAAGTTGACGCGGCGCGCCGCGCGATGCTGCTCTATCCGCAGCAGCTAGGCTGGAACTGGTGGGATGACGTGACCGTCGAGTTACGCTTCTGGCTGCCGGCAGGTAGCTTTGCCACCAGCGTTATCAGGGAACTTATCAACACGTCGGGTGATTATGCGAATATTGCTGAGTAACGATGACGGGATCCACGCGCCGGGCATTCAGACCCTGGCGAAACACCTCCGCGAATTTGCGGATGTGCAGGTCGTGGCGCCCGATCGTAACCGCAGTGGAGCGTCTAACTCTTTGACGCTGGAGTCGTCGCTTCGCACCTTTACCTTTGAAAATGGCGATATTGCCGTGCAGATGGGCACGCCGACCGACTGCGTCTTTTTGGGCGTGAACGCGCTGATGCGGCCGCGCCCGGACATCGTCGTCTCCGGCATTAACGCCGGGCCTAACCTCGGCGATGACGTGATTTACTCCGGCACCGTGGCGGCCGCAATGGAAGGGCGCCACCTGGGGTTCCCGGCGCTGGCGGTCTCGTTAAACGGCCACACGCACTATGACACCGCCGCCGCGGTCACCTGTTCGATCCTGCGGGCGCTCGGCCGCGAGCCGTTGCGGACCGGACGTATCCTCAATATCAACGTGCCGGATCTTCCTCTCGATGAAATTAAAGGCATTCGCGTCACGCGCTGCGGAAGCCGACATCCTGCCGATCAGGTGATCCCACAGCAGGATCCTCGCGGCAACACGCTTTACTGGATTGGTCCTCCCGGCGATAAGTGCGATGCGGGCCCGGATACCGACTTCGCCGCCGTGGATGAAGGCTATGTTTCGGTTACTCCGCTGCACGTAGATTTAACCGCGTATAGCGCGCATGATGTGGTGTCGGGCTGGCTGGAACGCGCAGGAGTGAACGCGCAATGGTAAACAAACGTGTACAAACTCTTCTGGAACAACTGCGCACGCAGGGGATACGCGACGAGCACGTGCTTGAAGCGCTTGCTCAGGTTCCGCGTGAGAAATTTGTAGACGAGGCGTTTGAACACAAAGCGTGGGAAAACGTGGCGCTGCCCATCGGGCAGGGCCAGACGATTTCGCAGCCTTACATGGTGGCACGCATGACGGAGCTGCTGGAGCTAACGCCCGACTCCCGCGTGCTGGAGATTGGCACCGGGTCGGGGTATCAGACCGCGATCCTGGCGCATCTGGTGCATCACGTCTGCTCCGTTGAGCGAATCAAAGGTTTACAGTGGCAGGCGCGTCGTCGCCTGAAACAACTGGATTTACATAATGTTTCGACACGACACGGTGATGGATGGCAGGGTTGGAAGGCGCGCGCCCCGTTTGACGCGATCATCGTGACGGCGGCCCCGCCTGAAATTCCAGCAGCCCTGTTGTCGCAGCTGGATGAGGGGGGCATTCTTGTTTTGCCCGTCGGGGACGAGCAGCAGCTGTTAAAGCGCGTTCGTCGGCGCGGCGGCGAGTTTATTATCGACACCGTGGAAGCCGTGCGCTTTGTGCCTCTGGTGAAGGGGGAGTTGGCCTGAGACTCGGATTTATCCAGGGTTATTAAGGCAAATTCAGCGTATGGTGTGGCGCGAAAGATTCGTGCCATCACGGTAAATTTTAAGTCACTGGTAGTTAACACATTCCTGGGGGATAAATGAGCGCGGGAAGCCCTAAATTCACCATCAGCCGTGTTGCGGCATTATCACTGGTTTCGCTCTGGCTGGCAGGCTGTACAAGTTCTAACAACGCGCCTGCGCCCGTCAGTTCCGTCGGTGGAAACAGCGGCTCCGGTAACACGTCCAGCGGAATGTTAATCACGCCGCCGCCTAAAATGGGCACTGCTGCGCCGCAGCAAACACCACAAATTCAGCCTGTGCAACATCCTGTTACACAGCCAATGCAGGTTCAGCCAGTTGAACAGCCTGTTCAGACCCAAAATGGCCGCATAGTCTATAACCGCCAGTATGGGAACATTCCGAAAGGCAGCTACACCGGCGGCAGCACCTATACCGTCAAGCGTGGCGATACGCTGTTCTACATTGCCTGGATCACCGGGAACGATTTCCGCGACCTCGCGCAGCGCAATAACGTCCAGGCCCCGTATGGTCTGGAGGTCGGGCAAACGCTTCAGGTAGGCAACGCGACGGGCACGCCGCTGACGCCTGGCAACACCGTTTCAGCGGCCGACGTAACGGCTCAAAATAACAGCGTTAAGCCTGCACAAAAATCCACCACGGTGGTTGCTTCACAACCTGTAATTACGTATTCTGAGGACTCAGGTGATCAGACTGCTAACAAAATGTTGCCGAATAATAAAGGGACTGCGACTACTGTCACAGCACCGGTTACGGCACCTGTGGTTAGCTCTACTGAACCGACTGCCAGCAGTATGACCTCCAGTTCGCCAATCTCTGCATGGCGCTGGCCGACTGACGGCAAGGTTATCGAAAACTTCTCTTCCTCCGAAGGGGGAAATAAAGGGATCGATATCGCAGGGAGTAAAGGACAGGCTATCATCGCGACCGCAGACGGGCGCGTTGTGTATGCCGGTAACGCTCTGCGCGGTTACGGTAATCTTATTATCATCAAACATAACGATGATTACCTGAGTGCCTACGCCCATAACGACACAATGCTGGTCCGGGAACAACAAGAAGTTAAGGCGGGGCAAAAAATCGCTACCATGGGTAGCACCGGAACCAGTTCTACACGCTTGCATTTTGAAATTCGTTACAAGGGGAAATCCGTAAACCCGCTGCAGTATTTGCCGCAGCGATAATTTGACGGGGCATGCCAGCCAGGGTGTCTCGTTCAGGGATCACGGGTAGGAGCCACCTTATGAGTCAGAATACGCTGAAAGTTCATGATTTAAATGAAGACGCGGAATTTGATGAGAACGGAGTAGAGGCTTTTGACGAAAAAGCCTTAGTAGAAGAGGAACCCAGTGATAACGATTTGGCTGAAGAAGAGCTGTTATCGCAGGGCGCCACACAGCGTGTACTGGACGCGACTCAGCTTTACCTTGGGGAGATTGGTTACTCCCCACTGCTAACGGCCGAAGAAGAAGTCTATTTCGCACGTCGTGCTTTGCGTGGTGATGTGGCCTCGCGCCGTCGCATGATTGAAAGTAACCTGCGACTGGTCGTGAAAATTGCTCGCCGTTACGGCAATCGTGGTCTGGCTCTGCTGGATCTGATTGAAGAGGGCAACTTAGGTCTCATCCGCGCAGTTGAGAAGTTTGACCCGGAACGCGGGTTCCGTTTCTCAACCTACGCGACCTGGTGGATTCGTCAGACCATCGAACGGGCTATTATGAACCAGACCCGTACGATCCGCCTGCCGATCCACATCGTCAAAGAGTTGAACGTGTATCTGCGTACCGCGCGCGAGTTGTCCCACAAGCTGGACCACGAGCCAAGCGCAGAAGAAATTGCCGAACAACTCGATAAACCGGTTGATGACGTAAGCCGTATGCTGCGTCTCAACGAGCGCATTACCTCGGTTGACACCCCGCTGGGTGGCGACTCCGAAAAAGCGCTGCTGGACATCCTGGCCGATGAAAAAGACAACGGCCCGGAAGACACCACGCAGGACGATGACATGAAGCAGAGCATCGTCAAATGGCTGTTTGAACTGAACGCCAAACAGCGTGAAGTGCTGGCACGTCGTTTCGGTTTACTGGGGTATGAAGCTGCGACACTGGAAGACGTCGGCCGTGAAATTGGCCTGACCCGTGAACGTGTTCGTCAGATTCAGGTTGAAGGTCTGCGCCGCCTGCGTGAAATCCTGCAGGGGCAAGGTCTGAATATCGAAGCGCTGTTCCGCGAATAAGCAACCCTTCGTCAAAAAAGGCCCGTCGTGAGACGGGCCTTTTTCTTTTGCGCTACGGCTGCGCCGTTTCGTGCAGCAAACGCCAAACTATCCGATCGCCTTCCTGATTGAGCACCGCGGTTGACCAGCGCACGTTGACGGGCAGCTCTGGCCGGGTTTGCGTCTCCCGGTAGTGAAGCACCGCGCCCCCCTCCCAGTGCTGGATCGTGGAGAGTTCATCAATGACGATCTTCAGTCCGGGACGGCTTCCGCGCTGGTTTTCCAGAAAGCTGGCCAGGCCGCTATAGTCGATATGAGCACCGCCCGGCGGGATCATCAGAAAATCTGGACTGAAGCGGGCGAGCAGGGCGTCGGAATTGCCTTCACCCTTGCCTAACCACTCTTCAAGCGCAATGTGGAGGTCGATAATGTCGTGTTCGAAAGGCGTCATGAATTCTCCTGTCGCAGCTGGCTCAGCACCTGCGTATTGTTAAGACGAAAAGCATACAGTACAGGCAGCAAGGTCATGCCTGCGGCAAAAATAAACATCCCGTGCCAGGCGGCGAGCGGCGTTAGCCAGGCCTGCGCCAGGTTCAGCGCCTGCGCCAGCAGCAGGGCTCCGGCAAAAAAACTCAGTTGACGATTCAGATTCCACAGCGCGCTGGCATCCGGCATCTCATCCCGGCACGTTGTCAGAAACGCGCTGCTCTGTGCCGTACTGCTGCACAGGCTTCCCCCCGCGCCCATCAGGGTAAACGCAACGGCAGGGAGCAGCGCTGACGAGCTGACGTCAATCAAAAGCAGAATACCCGCCGCCTGCAGCAGGCAGCCGATGACGATCAGCGGGCCGGGGCCGATACGGTTAAAATGGCGTCCCGTTGCCGTGATGGCGATAAACGAAGCTATGGACCACGGCAGCATTAGCATCCCCGTTGCGGCCGGGCTCATGTGCGCCACCTGCTGAAGATAAAACATTCCCGTGACGTTCACCCCAATAAACATGCCGGGTACGCATAAATAGACAAGCATGGAAAAACGCAAAAGCGGGTTCGCGAGTAACGGCAGGTTTAGCAGTCTGGCCGTTTTCATCGCGGGCATTTCGTGTTTCAGCCACAGGCAGGCCAGCGCAAAGGTCACAACCGCGACCGGCAGCGTGGCGAAAAATATCCACCGCCAGCTTAGCGCCTGCACCAGCAGGCCTCCGATAGCAGGGGAGCAGGCGGGAGCAAGCAACGCGACCAGCATCACCGCCGAGGAGAGTTTGGCGCGCTCGTGAGGCTTAAACTGTTGCCAGGTCAGCGCCTGTCCGACGGGGATCAATAACCCACCTCCCACGCCCTGCAGCACTCGCCAGGCGATCAGACCTTCAAGCGTAGCAGACAGGCCCGCCGCCGCAGAGGCTGCGCTGAACAGAAAGAGCGAAAGCAGGATGACGCGCTTTGGTCCGATACGGCGCGTGAGGATGCTGCTGAACGGGATTACCAGCGTCAGGCCGGCAATGTACCCGTTACTGACCCAGGCAAGGGCTGAAGGCGTGGTGTTAAAGGCGTGGGCCATTGCCGGGAAGGCGACGCTGGCAATAAACATGTTGATCAAATCAAGAAAAAAGCCCAGCAGATAAACAGCGGCGACTTTGCTGCGATACGTCATGGTGGATCCTCCGGTGAGGTGGGGTATCGTATCGATCCGGGAAGCACGGATAAACGCGACAAAGCGCGATATACTGTCAAAAATATTTTGACGGTTTAGGACGTGAAGATGATTAACCTCCAGCGGACGCAGATGTTTGTCGCGGTGGCCGATACCGGCAGTTTTACGGCGGCCGCCGAGGCTATGGGACTGACAAAAGCCGTGGTCAGCTTCAATATCCGCCAGCTTGAAGATGAGCTGGGCGTTACGCTGCTGCTGCGCTCCACCCGTCGCCTGACGTTAACCGAGGCGGGCGCGCTTTTTCATCAGCGCAGCGTGGCGCTTCTGAAGGATGCAGAGCGGCTGCAGGATGATGTCCGCGCCAACCATGCGGGGCTCACCGGTGAACTGCGGATCACGACCACGCCCGAATATGGCGCAAAGGTGGTGGTGCCGCTGCTGGCCGAGTTCAGCCAGCAGCATCCGGATCTTCGCGTGCGGCATGTTTCGTCGTCCCTGCACGCCGACCTTATCTCGGAGCGCTTTGACGTGGCGATCCGGCTAGGGACGCTTGCCGATTCGCGCAACCACGCCGCGCTGATTTCGCACTTCTCGATTCTCCCCGTCGCGATGCCCGAGTGGCTTGTGAGAAATCCGATCGCATCGCTTGCGCAGCTGGCCCACGCGGACTGGATTATCCACGAGCGCCTGGCCTCGCCGCTGCGCTGGCAGGTGAAAGATGCCGGCGGTGCGACTGAAACGCTGGAGATAAAAAAAGCGCCGCGCCTGTTTGCCGACAGCGCTCAGGCCCTGATGGCCTTTGCGCTCGCTGGCGGTGGCGTGGCGTTGCTGCCGGAATGGCTGGCGCGCGATGCGCTTGATGCGGGGAAACTGGTCCCGGTTTTACCGGAATATACTTTTGCGCGGCAGGGCATCTATGCGGTTTATCCCGATGCCCGGCATGTGTCAGCGAAAGTGCGCACCTTTATCGATTTTATGCGCACCCGCGTGAATTAATCGTGCATCATCTTTTTGATGAGCGCAGAGAACTGCTCCCGCTCGGCCTTGCTAAGACGGCCTAAAAACGCCTCATCCACCTCGTTGCCAACCGGTTGACAGCCTGCAAGCAGGGCTTCTCCTTCCGGCGTCAGGAAGACAAACCGGCGGCGCTTGTCGGCGGGATCGTGCTCGCGTTTGACCAGCCCGCGCGCCTCCATCCGGCTGAGCATCTCCGCCAGGGTCGCTTTGGTGCTGACCGCCACTTCGGTCAATGCCACCTGTTCAATGCCCGGATGCTCGGCAATGGAGCGCATAACCGCATACTGTGGCTTGGTCAGTTCCGGTAAGGCATGTTGCCACTGCGCGGTATGCTGTTGAAAAAGCTGGCGTAACAGGTGGAACGCCTCTTGTCTTAGTTTCATGAACACTCCGACAGAAAAAATCTCCCCCTATGATAGCCGCTAACGCACAGGATGATAACGCGGCATTTTTTAGCTATTTGTGTGATCGTGTACGAACGATCTTGTCAGGAAAGCGATCCGGGAGTAGTTTATCTACAATGTTCGTACACGAACAAATTGATTGAGGTGATGAATGAGATTGATAGTCGGAATGACGGGGGCAACGGGGGCTCCGCTGGGCGTGGCGCTGCTGCAGGCGCTGCGGGAAATGCCGGAGGTGGAGACGCATCTGGTCATGTCGAAGTGGGCAAAAACCACCATTGAGCTGGAAACGCCCTACACCGCGCAGGACGTTGCCGCGCTGGCTGACGTTGTCCACAGCCCGGCCGATCAGGCCGCCACCATCTCCTCCGGCTCGTTTCGTACCGACGGCATGATCGTCATTCCCTGCAGCATGAAAACGCTGGCGGGGATCCGCGCGGGCTACGCCGAAGGGCTGGTGGGACGTGCGGCGGATGTGGTGCTGAAAGAGGGGCGCAAGCTGGTGTTGGTTCCCCGTGAAACGCCGCTCAGCACCATTCATCTGGAGAACATGCTGGCGCTTTCCCGCATGGGCGTGGCGATGGTGCCGCCCATGCCTGCCTATTACAACCATCCGCAAACCGCCGATGACATTACCGAGCATATCGTGACCCGCGTGCTCGACCAGTTCGGTCTGGAGCACAAAAAGGCGCGCCGCTGGAACGGATTGCGCGAGGCGAAACATTTTTCACAGGAGAATAAAGATGGCATTTGATGATTTGAGAAGCTTCCTGCAGGCGCTCGATGAGCAAGGGCAACTGCTGAAAATTGAGGAAGAGGTAAACGCCGAGCCGGATCTGGCTGCGGCAGCCAACGCGACCGGCCGCATCGGTGACGGCGCGCCCGCGCTGTGGTTCGACAATATTCGCGGGTTTACCGATGCCCGCGTGGTGATGAACACCATCGGCTCCTGGCAGAATCACGCCATTTCGATGGGGCTGCCGGCGAACACGCCGGTGAAAAAGCAGATCGACGAGTATATCCGCCGCTGGGATAAATTCCCGATTGCGCCAGAGCGCCGCGCCAACCCGGCCTGGGCGCAGAATACGGTCGACGGAGGCGACATTAACCTGTTCGATATCCTGCCGCTTTTCCGTCTGAACGATGGGGACGGTGGTTTCTATCTTGATAAAGCCTGCGTTGTCTCGCGCGATCCGCTTGACCCGGATAACTTCGGCAAGCAGAACGTCGGCATCTACCGTATGGAAGTGAAGGGCAAGCGCAAGCTCGGCCTGCAGCCGGTGCCGATGCACGATATCGCCCTGCACCTGCACAAAGCGGAAGAGCGCGGCGAAGACCTGCCGATTGCGATTACGCTCGGCAACGACCCGATTATCACCCTGATGGGCGCTACGCCGCTGAAATACGATCAGTCCGAGTATGAAATGGCCGGCGCGCTGCGTGAAAGTCCGTACCCGATTGCCACCGCGCCGCTGACCGGTTTCGACGTGCCGTGGGGTTCTGAAGTGATCCTGGAAGGGGTGATTGAGGGCCGCAAGCGCGAAATTGAGGGGCCGTTCGGCGAGTTTACCGGACACTATTCCGGTGGCCGTAACATGACGGTTGTCCGCATCGACAAGGTTTCTTATCGCACCAAACCGATTTTCGAATCCCTTTATCTCGGCATGCCGTGGACCGAGATTGACTATCTGATGGGGCCAGCCACCTGCGTGCCGCTCTACCAGCAGCTGAAAGCGGAATTCCCGGAAGTGCAGGCGGTGAACGCGATGTACACCCACGGTCTGCTGGCGATTATCTCCACCAAAAAACGCTACGGCGGTTTTGCCCGCGCGGTCGGCCTGCGCGCCATGACCACGCCGCACGGCTTGGGCTACGTGAAGATGGTGATCATGGTGGATGAGGATGTGGATCCGTTCAACCTTCCGCAGGTGATGTGGGCGTTGTCATCGAAAGTGAACCCGGCAGGGGATCTGGTGCAGCTGCCGAACATGTCGGTGCTTGAACTTGACCCAGGCTCCAGCCCGGCGGGCATTACCGACAAGCTGATTATCGATGCCACCACGCCCGTCGCGCCGGACACCCGGGGCCACTACAGCCAGCCGGTACAGGATCTGCCTGAAACCAAAGCCTGGGCTGAAAAACTGACCGCGATGCTGGCAGCACGTCAATAAGGAGGAAAAGATGATTTGTCCACGTTGTGCCGATGAGCATATTGAAGTAATGGCGACATCGCCGGTGAAAGGCGTCTGGACGGTTTACCAGTGCCAGCATTGTTTATATACCTGGCGCGATACCGAACCGCTGCGCCGAACCAGCCGCGAGCATTACCCGGAAGCGTTCCGCATGACGCAGAAGGATATTGACGAGGCGCCGCAGGTGCCGACGATCCCGCCTCTGCTGTAGAAAGGCCCGGTAGATAATATCGTGCGCTTTGTTTTGCCGGGTGGCGGCTACGCCTTACCCGGCCTACAAAACTCGTAGGCCCGGTGGCGCTGCGCTTGCCGGGTGGCGGCTTTGCCTTACCCGGCCTACAAAACCCGTAGGCCCGGTGGCGCTGCGCTTGCCGGGTGGCGGCTACGCCTTACCCGGCCTACAAAACCCGTAGGCCCGGTGGCGCTGCGCTTGCCGGGTGGCGGCTTCGCCTTATCCGGCCTACAAAATTCGTAGGCCCGGTAAGCGCAGCGCCACCGGGCAAAAGACCGCAGAAAACTAAACCAGACTCTTCAACCGATAAATCCACTCCAGCGCCTGACGCGGCGTCAGGGAGTCCGGGTCGAGGTTTTCCAGCGCTTCCACTGCTGGCGACGTCTCTTCCGCAGGCACCAGCAGCGACATCTGCGTACCATCAATCTGCGTCGCCGCCGCATTCGGTGACAGGCTTTCCAGCTCACGCAGTTTCTGACGCGCGCGCTTGATCACCTCTTTCGGTACGCCTGCCAGCGCCGCTACGGCCAGACCATAGCTCTTGCTCGCCGCGCCATCCTGCACCGTGTGCATGAAGGCGATGGTATCGCCGTGCTCCAGCGCATCAAGGTGGACGTTTGCTACCCCCTCCATTTTCTCCGGCAGCTGCGTCAGCTCGAAGTAGTGGGTAGCGAACAGCGTCATGGCCTTGATTTTGTTCGCGAGGCTTTCCGCACACGCCCACGCCAGCGACAGGCCATCGTAGGTTGACGTGCCGCGCCCGACTTCGTCCATCAGCACCAGGCTGTGCTCCGTCGCGTTATGCAGAATGTTTGCCGTTTCGGTCATTTCGACCATGAAGGTTGAGCGACCGCTCGCCAGATCGTCCGCCGCTCCGACGCGGGTAAAGATGCGGTCGATAGGGCCAATCTCCACATTCTGCGCCGGAACGTAGCTGCCGATATAGGCGAGCAGCGCAATCAGCGCCGTCTGTCGCATATAGGTACTCTTACCGCCCATGTTCGGGCCGGTAATGATCAACATTCTTCTCTGCGGCGACAGGCTCAGCGGGTTGGCGATGAACGGTTCGTTCAGCACCTGCTCGACCACCGGGTGACGGCCTTCAGTGATGCGAATGCCAGGCTTGTCGGTAAAGGTCGGGCAGGTGTAGTTCAGCGTTTCCGCGCGTTCTGCCAGGTTCACCAGCACGTCCAGCTCCGCCAGCGCGCTGGCGCTCAGCTGCAGATCGGCCAGGTGCGGCATCAGCATGTCGAACAGCTCGTCATAAAGCTGTTTTTCCAGCGCCAGCGCTTTGCCTTTCGAGGTGAGGACTTTGTCCTCGTACTCTTTCAGCTCGGGAATAATATAGCGTTCGGCATTTTTCAACGTCTGGCGACGCACGTAGTGAATCGGCGCCAGATGGCTCTGCCCACGGCTGATCTGAATGTAGTAGCCGTGAACCGCGTTATACCCCACTTTCAGGGTGTCGAGCCCCAGACGCTCGCGCTCGCGGATCTCCAGCTTATCGAGATAGTCTGTCGCACCGTCGGCCAGCGCGCGCCATTCGTCCAGCTCTTCATTGTAGCCGGGGGCAATCACGCCGCCGTCACGTACCAGAACCGGAGGCGCATCGATAATGGCGCGCTCCAGCAGTTCGCGAAGTTCGGTAAATTCACCCATGGTTTCACGGAGTTTCTGTACCGGCGCGCTGTCAACGCCGCTCAGCTGCGCACGCAGTTCCGGCAGCTGCTGGAAAGCATGGCGCATCCGCGCGAGATCGCGTGGGCGCGCGGTGCGCAAGGCCAGACGAGCAAGGATACGCTCCAGATCGCCCACCTGGCGCAGAACCGGCTGCAGTTCGGTATAGCGATCCTGCAATGCGGCTATCGTCTGCTGGCGGCAAACCAGCGTATCGGTATCGCGGATCGGCATATGCAGCCAGCGTTTCAGCATGCGGCTGCCCATTGGCGTGACCGTACTGTCGAGGACCGACGCGAGCGTATTTTCTACGCCGCCCGCCAGGTTCTGCGTGATCTCCAGGTTACGGCGCGTGGCGGCATCCATGATGATGCTGTCCTGCTGGCGCTCCATGGTAATCGAGCGGATATGCGGCAGGGCCGTGCGCTGGGTGTCTTTCACGTACTGCAGGAGACAGCCTGCCGCACACAGCCCGCGCGGCGCATTTTCAACGCCAAAGCCAATCAGATCGCGGGTGCCAAACTGCAGATTCAGCTGCTGGCGCGCGGTATCAATTTCGAATTCCCACAGCGGGCGACGGCGTAAGCCACGACGGCCTTCAATCAGCGCCATTTCGGCGAAATCTTCGGCATAGAGCAGTTCGGCCGGGTTGGTGCGCTGCAGTTCGGCCGCCATGGTTTCCCGGTCAGCCGGTTCACTCAGACGAAAACGTCCGGAGCTGATGTCCAGCGTGGCATAACCAAACCCTTTGCCGTCCTGCCACAGCGCCGCCAGCAGGTTATCCTGACGCTCCTGAAGCAGGGCTTCATCACTGATGGTGCCCGGCGTGACGATGCGCACCACTTTGCGCTCCACCGGGCCTTTTGAGGTTGCCGGATCGCCGATCTGCTCGCAAATGGCGACAGATTCACCCTGATTCACCAGTTTCGCCAGGTAGTTCTCTACCGCATGGTGCGGAATACCTGCCATAGGAATAGGTTCACCTGCCGATGCGCCACGTTTGGTCAGCGAAATGTCGAGCAACTGCGATGCACGCTTAGCATCGTCGTAAAACAGCTCGTAAAAATCGCCCATACGGTAAAACAGCAGGATTTCCGGATGCTGTGCCTTCAGCTTCAGATACTGCTGCATCATTGGCGTATGTGCGTCGAAATTGTCGATTGTGCTCATGGAGTTATGATGTCCATTTCTTTGAAAATAAAACGTTTTGATCGGCTCGGTGGCCGCTTGTTCCTTCTATTGTCGCATGAAAAAAAGGTACGGCGCAGAAAAATGTCGTGGCTTTACGAGGTACCTTCCGACATTAATTCGATGACGATTTTTCCATGCTCTACGCCCACCCGAACCCTGGAATGGGTCGTAAACCCAGCCTTTTCAAGCCAGTCGCCTTTTAAGCTCAGCGCAGCATGCACGCTGTAGCGCTTCGGTATCTTGGTATTACGGTCTTCATGGCGTTTTCTGAAATATCCCACGGTTAAATGGCGATAGGGTTTGTTGATAGCGAGTTCTTGCATGGCGTCTCCTGGCAACACGGATAAAAGTCATTACTGATGCCTGTATAAAATACCAGTAATTATGGGGCGATGCCGGGCTAAAACTGGAATCAGGCTTCAGAAAACGACATGCAATCGCTGAAATTCCATGCTGAAAGGTGTATTGTTAATACACTTTATTATTCGGTAAGGCGACATGTCCGGTAAACGCATCTCACGAGAAAAAGAGACCATCGCGAAGATGATCGCGTTGTATGAAAAGCAGTGCCCGCAGGCGTCTCAGGAGGAAGGGCACTATCAGGCGCTCAACGCCTATGCCGATAAGCGCCTGGATAAGTGTGTTTTTGGTGAGGAAAAGCCTGCCTGTAAACAGTGTCCGGTGCACTGCTACCAGCCCGCAAAGCGGGAGGAGATGAAGCAAATTATGCGCTGGGCGGGGCCGCGCATGCTATGGCGTCACCCCATACTGACCGTTCGCCATCTGATTGATGACCGCCGCCCGGTGCCTGAATTACCGGAAAAATACCGTCCCAAAAAATAGCGGCAGCTATGCGTCCAGGCTCTCTTTATCAATGCCCAGCCGCTTCATGCGCGACAGCAGCGTGGTGCGTTTTAGCCCCAGGCGCTGCGCGGCACCTTTCGGCCCGGCGACCACGCCGTTAGTCTCTTTTAGCACGCGCACGATCAGCTGATACTCATCTTCTCCCTCTTTCGCCATCTCGGCCTGCGGTGCCGGGGTATCTGACGCGATCGTTTCCGGTAAAGAAAGCTGCAGCACATTCCCACGCGTCAGCAGCACCGCGCGTTCGATGACGTTTTCCAGCTCGCGCACGTTGCCGGGCCACTCCATTGATGAGAGAACACGCAGCGTCTCGGCAGGAATACTGTCGATATTTCGCCCCATCCGGCGGGCAATCTTCGCGGTAAACGCTTTGACCAGCAGGGGGATATCTTCCGGACGTTCGCGCAGCGGCGGCAGGAAGATCGGGAAGACGTTCAGGCGATAGTAGAGATCGCTGCGAAACTCGCGGTCGGCGACCATTTTTTTCAGGTCGCGGTTCGTGGCGGCAATCAGCCGCACGTCGGTCTGGATAAGCTTGTTGCTGCCAAGGCGCTCAAACTCCTGCTCCTGCAGGACGCGCAGCAGCTTCGGCTGCAGCTCCAGCGGCATATCGCCCACTTCGTCGAGGAACAGCGAACTTTTGTCCGCCAGCTCAAAACGCCCCAGCCGCTGGCTGCTGGCGCCGGTGAATGCGCCACGCTCGTGGCCGAAGAGATCGCTTTCCAGCAGCCCCGCGGGCATGGCGGCGCAGTTCATCTTCACCATCCGTCGGCTGTTGCGGTTGCTCAGGTTGTGGATAGCGCGGGCAATAAGCTCTTTCCCCGTACCGGTTTCGCCCAGAATCAGCACCGTGCTGTCGCTTTGCGCCACCATCTCAACCTGCTTGAGGACGCTGTACATGGCGTCGCTGCGGCCGATGATTTCACCAAACTCGCTGTCCACGTTGTTGAGCTGTTCGGTCAGGGCCAGGTTCTCATCCACCAGCCGCTCTTTCAGGCGGTGGATCTCCTGATAGGCGAGGGCGTTATCCAGGGCAATGGAGATACGCTCGGCGATCTGGCGCAGCAGCTTCAGGTTGGCGGTGGTAAACACCCCTTCCTCGCACTGCGCCAGCTTCAGCACGCCAAGCATGGTGTTGCCGGACATCAGCGGCAGCAGGCACAGGGTCTGGATCTTATTGCCCCAGGTGTTGAACAGCATCCGCTCGTAAGGCGCAACCGGGTCCTGCTCGCTCAGGTTGAGCAGGAGGATCTCTTTGCTTTTGAAGACCCGCTCCGAAAGGGTGCCCGCTTCGTCCACTTCGCTCTGCTCGTGTGCCGGGTTGGCTTCATCGAGGTAGTGGGTGGAGTAGATGTTCAGCTTGCCCTTGCGGTGGCCGCGCAGCGCGATGCTGATGGCGTCGATTTTGAAATAGTGGTGGATCTCTTTCGAGACTTCGCTGACCAGCTCATCCATGTCGAGCCGTGACAGCACGGCGTTGGTGATGGCGACCAGAATGCGGAAGTTATCGCGCTCGCGGCTCAGCAGGTCGTAATCGACATTATTGGTGACGCGGCTTTGGATCTGCTCCGCCACCACGGCGACAATCTGAGTAAAGGTGTGCAGGCGCTCGTATTCCGCCTCGCTCCACGGCTGGTCGGTGGTGCGGATAAACTCGCATCCGCCAAAAATCTGCCCCTCTGCCGCCAGCGGCAGCATGCAGTAGTGCCCGAAAGGCTGATAGAGGTTGCTCTTTGCCAGCCTCGGCCACGCCTGGCGGAATTGCGCAAAGTTGCAGTGCAGCACTTCTGGCCGGGAGAGAATGCGGCGCACCGGGCCGTGTGCCAGATAGGTTTCGTCTTCGTATTCAAACGGCTTGCCATTATCCCGCGCGGAGTAGTAGCTCGCGCGCTGCGTTCCGCTATGCCAGAGCACAATCGCGGCGCTGTCCGCCAGCGCCGATTGCCTGACCAGCCGCGTCAGGGCATCGCTCAGCGCACCGAGATCGGGCTGCTGTAAAAGTGTGCGCGTAATGTCAAACAGGCCCTGCTGTCCAAGATCGCTCATCGGTGTATACGGCATAGTGCTTTCCAGTAGAAACGAGCAAAAAAAATTCTATGCTGGCCGCTTGTGGCGCGGCCTAGCAAATACGGGGTAAAGGTTCAGCGTGCGGCAGATCCAGCGTGCGCTGCACGCCGTAAAGCCCGGTCAGGCGCACCCCTTTGCGCTCAACCACTTCACCAATCATCGCCGCCTCTTTTCCTGACGGATGTGCCCGCAGCTGCTCCAGAACGGCTTCGGCTGCGGCACGTTCGACGCCAATGACCAGCTTGCCTTCGTTGGCGAAGTTAAGCGGGTCAAGCCCCAGCAATTCGCAAAGCCCGCGCACGGCAGGCTTAACGGGCAGGCTGCGCTCGGTGAGTTCAATCCCGTAACCGCAGCTTGCCGCAAACTCATGAACCACGGCGTTCACGCCGCCTCGGGTGGCGTCCCGCAGGGCCTTCACGCCGGGCACGGCGCGCAGCGTCTGGATCAGCGGGGTGAGCACCGCGCAGTCGCTGCGCAGTTCCCCGTCCAGCCCCAGCCCTTCACGCAGGTTCAGGATGGTGGCACCGTGGCAGCCCAGCGTGCCGGTCACGATCAGCACGTCGCCCATGCTGAGGCGCTGCGCGCCCCAGTGAATATCGGCAGGGATCGCCCCCATGCCCGCGGTGTTGATGAACAGCTTGTCGGCCGCGCCGCGCTGCACCACTTTGGTATCGCCGGTGACGATGGCAATCCCCGCCTCGCGCGCGGTCTGCGCCATGCTGTTGACCACCGCCGTGAGCGTCGCCATCGGCAGCCCCTCTTCGAGGATAAACCCGCAGGAGAGGTAGCGCGGAACGGCGCCGCTGACGGCAACGTCGTTGGCCGTGCCGCAGACGGCGAGCTTGCCGATATCGCCGCCCGGGAAAAACAGCGGATCAATCACGTAGCTGTCGGTGGAGAAGGCCAGCCTGTCGCCCTGCGCGGTCAAGGTGGCGAGGTCAATGCGCGCCTGGTCTTCCTGTTCGGCGAGCCAGGGGTTGTTGAAGGCTTCCATAAACAGCCGGTTAATCAGCTGCTGCATCGCCTGTCCGCCGCTGCCGTGCGCCATTTCAACCGTATTCATGCTTCACTCTCCTGGTTGCGATACTGATACCACGCGGCACACGCCCCTTCGGAGGAAACCATCAGCGCGCCAAACGCCGTCTGCGGGTTACAGGTGTTGCCAAATAACGGGCACTGATGCGGTTTGCATTTGCCGGTGAGCACCTCGCCGCAGCGGGCCCGCGGATCGTCGCAAACCTCTTGCGGCTGCGGGCGGAAATGCGCTTCGGCGTCGAACGCGCGATAGGCTGGCGTCAGACGCACGCCGGATTCGGCAATCAGCCCCAGGCCGCGCCACTCGCTGTCGCCCTCAACGCTAAACACGTCGGCTATCGCCCGCTGTGCCCGTTCATTTCCCGAATCCGGCACCACGCGGCGGTACTGGTTTTCCACGCTGCTCAGGGCCGCTATTTTCTGCTCAACCAGCATGGTCACACCTTGTAGTAGATCAAGTGGTTCGAAACCAGCCACCACTAACGGACGATTGTACTGTTCAGCAATAAAACCGTAGGCGTCTGTGCCAATCACCATGCTGACGTGGCCCGGTGCCAGAAAGGCGTCAATGCCGTTTCCCGGCTCTTCCAGCAGGCTGCGCAGGGTGGGGATGAGCGTAATGTGCTGACAGAAGAAGAAAAAGTTACCGACGCCGCGCGCTTTCGCCTGCTGCAGCGTGATGGCGGTGGCGGGCATGGTGGTTTCAAATCCCAGGCCAAAAAACACCACCTTGCGCGCGGGGTGGTTCTCTGCCAGCGTCAGGGCATCCATCGGCGAATAGACGATCCGCACGTCCGCGCCGCGCGCTTTCGCCTGCAGCAACGAGCCGTTTTTACCCGGCACGCGCATCGCGTCGCCAAAGGTGCAGAAAATGACGTCGGGCCGGCTGGCAATTTCAATACAGCTGTCGATGCGCCCCATCGGCAAAACGCACACCGGGCAGCCGGGGCCGTGGATAAACTCGATGTTCTCCGGCAGCAGCTGGTCGAGGCCAAATTTGAAGATGGCGTGCGTATGACCGCCGCACACCTCCATGATCCGCAGCGGTCTCTCTTTGGTGTAGTCCAGCAGCGCCGCGCGCGTTTTCAGGTGGCTGATTAGCTTTAGCACCTGCTCCGGGGCACGGTATTCATCAACGTAACGCATGTGCTACCGCTCCTCGCCAAACAGCAGGGCGCCCACGTCAGGCTCCACGTCGAACATGTTTTGCAGGGCGTCGAGCGTGTCGCGGGCTTCCGCTTCGTTAATCACGCTCATGGCAAACCCCACGTGGACCAGCACCCACTGGCCGAGACGCGATGCGCCCGCCTCATCGGTGCTGCCTACCAGCGTCAGGTCTACGTCGCGCAGAATGCCGCAGACCTCGACTTTAGCCTGATTACCGTCGATAGAGTGAATTTGTCCCGGCACGCCTATGCACATCGTTCGCTCTCCAGCCACTGTAGCCAGCCGTCCATCCCATCGCCGCGCGTGGCGGAAACCAGCAGGATCTCAATCTCCGGGTTCACCTCGCGGGCGTACGCCAGGCACTTGTCCACGTCAAAATTCAGGTACGGCAGCAGGTCGACTTTGTTCAGCAGCATGATCGACGCGGCGGCAAACATGTGCGGGTACTTCAGCGGTTTGTCCTCTCCTTCGGTTACCGACAGCACCGCCACCTTGTGTCGTTCGCCCAGGTCGAAGCTCGCCGGGCAGACCAGGTTGCCGACGTTTTCAATAAACAGGATGCCGCTATCTTCAAGCGGCAGGCGCGGGGCCGCATCGGCAATCATCTGCGCATCCAGGTGACAGCCTTTACCGGTGTTGACCTGAATCGCCGGGGTGCCGGTTTCACGAATGCGCGCGGCGTCGTTTACCGTCTGCTGATCGCCCTCGACTACCGCGCAGGAGACGCGCCCGTTCAGGCGTTTGAGCGTTTCCGTTAACAGCGTCGTTTTGCCGGAGCCGGGGCTGGACACCAGGTTCAGCGCCAGCTGTTTGCGGGCTGCAAAGCGCGCGCGGTTGCGGGCGGCGATCTGGTTATTTTTGTCCAGCACGTTGATTTCGACGTCCAGCATCTGCCGCTGGCTCATGCCCGGCGCATGAGTGCCCGCTTCGCCGTGGCCGTAATGCAGATCGCCCGCATCGGAGCGTTGCGGCGCAAAGGTGATGCCGGTCAGGGCAGCCGCAGGGCGCGGGGCGGGGGAAAAGGGCGCCGAGCGAAACGCGGAGTGGGGGCGATGTTCATCCCCTTCTATATACAGGTTGCCTTCGGCGCAACCGCATGTGCTACACATACTTTACTCCTTCTCGATTTCGAGGCGTTGGATCTGCATGCCGTCATCCGCCACGATGCGAAGACCGGTGCTCTGGCACTGCGGGCAGCGCTGAACCTTTGATGACAGCAGGGTGACGTACTGTTGGCACTGCCCGCACCAGCACTCCGCCTGCTGTTCTTCAATATGGAGCTCGCAGCCTTCCGCCAGCGTGCCGCGGCATACCAGCTCAAAGCAGAAGGTCAGGGCGCTGGTCTCAACGCAGGAAAATGCCCCGACCTTCAGCCAGACGCCGGTGACGCGCTTCGCGTTGTTTTGCACTGCCTGCTGTTCGATAAGTTCCAGAGCCCGCTGGCAGAGGGTGATTTCGTGCATGACGCCTCCTCAATGAATTGCGCCATTGGAATGCAATAACGGTGCCAGCTTGATTTCTGTTAAGGCGTGACGATGTCAACGCTGTCGAAATGACACGTCGACACCGCGCCGGTGACAGCGTTTATTTAATTAAATTCTATTAAAATCAATGTGATAAAAACTGGCATGGAATCTGCTTAACAGCCGCTATCTCCATTAACCGGATACCTTCTATGACTATTTGGGAAATCAGCGAAAAAGCGGATTACATCGCGCAACGTCATCAGCAGCTGCAGGACCAGTGGCACCTCTACTGCAACTCTCTGGTTCAGGGCATTACCCTCTCGAAAGCGCGTCTTCATCACGCGATGAGCTGCGCGGCGCAGGGCGACATGCGCTTTGTTCTGTTCGGCCATTTCACCATCAATGTGACTCTCGCGGATAACTTCAACAGCCACACCATTGAGTATCACCTCGAGACAAAAGACGGCGAAAAACAGTGTATTGCGAAGGCGCAGCTGATGGCCGACGGCATGGTCGACGGCCACGTCAGCAACCGCGATCGCCAGCAGGTGCTGGAGCACTATCTGGAAAAAATCGCGCCGGTCTATAACGGCCTGTACGCCGCCGTTGAACACGATCTCCCGGTCAACCTGACGCAGCTGATGGGTGGCACCGCCTCAGCGAACGTGGCCTGACCCCTGCGTGTCGAGAAGTGTCGACAAGACAGTTTTTCGACAAAAATGACTATCACCAGAGGATAACCCGGTGAACCGTTTTGTAATTGCTGACTCGACGGTCTGCATTGGCTGTCGAACCTGCGAGGCGGCGTGTTCGGAAACGCATCGCCTGCATGGGCTGCAGTCCATGCCGCGCCTGCACGTCATGCGTAATGAAAAAGAGTCTGCCCCGCAGCTCTGCCATCACTGTGAAGATGCCCCCTGCGCGGGTGTCTGCCCGGTGAATGCCATCACCCGCGTGGATGGCGCGGTCCAGCTGAATGAAAGCCTGTGCGTGAGCTGCAAGCTGTGCGGCATCGCCTGCCCGTTTGGCGCGATCGAATTTTCCGGCAGCCGTCCGCTGCACGTTCCGGCGAACGCCAACTCGCCAAAAGCGCCGCCCGCGCCACCGGCGCCTGCGCGCGTCAGCACGCTGCTGGACTGGGTACCCGGCATCCGCGCCGTGGCGGTGAAGTGCGACCTGTGCAGCTTCGACGAGCAGGGCCCGGCCTGCGTGCGGGCCTGTCCGACGAAAGCGCTCATTCTGGTTAACATTCGCGACATCGCCCGCACCAGCAAGCGTAAACGCGAGCTGACCATCAACAGTGATTTTGGCGACCTTTCCCTGCTACAGGCGCTTAACGAGGGGGCGAAATGAACGCGGCAATGATGATGACCAGCGCGGTAGCCTGTTTTGCGGCCGCCGCTGTTCTGGCGCTTCTCTTCTCATTCCATAAAACCCTGAGCGGCGCGATAGCCGGGATCGGCGGGGCAGCAGGTAGCCTTATGACGCTTGCGGCAGGCGGCGTTGTCCTGCTCGGCGGCCAGTCCGTTGAGGCCGTGATGCCGCTGATTCGCCACAGCGTTGCGATGACGCCGCTGAACGCAATCTGGCTGGTGACCTTTGGCCTGTGCGGGCTGTTTATCAGCCTGTTCAATATCGACTGGCACCGCCATCCGCACGCCAAAGCCAACGGCCTGCTGGTGAACCTGCTGATGGCAACGGCGGTCTGCACCGTTATTGCCAGCAACCTCGGGGCGCTGGTGGTGATGGCGGAGATGATGGCCCTGTGCGGCGTGTTCCTGACGGGCTGCAGCGCCTCCGGCAAGCTGTGGTTTGCGCTCGGCCGCCTTGGGACGCTGCTGCTGGCGCTGGCCTGCTGGCTGGTGTGGCAACGCTTTGGCACGCTGGATTTCTCCGCGCTCAACGGCCATCCGCTGGGGAATGACGTCTGGCTGCTGGGCGCGATCGGCTTTGGCCTGCTCGCCGGGATTATCCCGCTGCACGGCTGGGTGCCGCAGGCGCATGCGAACGCCTCCGCGCCCGCCGCCGCGCTGTTTTCTGCGGTGGTGATGAAGGTCGGCCTGTTCGGCATTCTGGCGATTACGCTGACCGGCGGACAGCCGCCGCTGTGGTGGGGCGTCGTGCTGCTGTTAGCCGGCATGATTACTGCATTTGTCGGCGGCCTGTACGCGCTGATGGAGCACAACATCCAGCGCCTGCTGGCGTACCACACGCTGGAAAATATCGGCATCATCCTGCTCGGTATCGGCGCGGGGGTCACCGGTCTGGCGCTTAATCAACCGGCGCTGATCGCCGCCGGGTTTATCGGCGGTCTGTATCACCTCGTCAACCACAGCCTGTTTAAAAGCACCCTGTTCCTCGGGGCGGGAAGCGTCTGGTTCCGCACCGGCCATCGGGATATCGAAAAGCTCGGTGGGATCGGCAAAAAGATGCCGGTGATTTCACTGGCGATGCTGGTCGGGCTGATGGCGATGGCCGCGCTGCCGCCGCTGAACGGCTTTGCCGGGGAGTGGGTGATCTACCAGTCCTTCTTCGCCCTCGGTCAGAGCGATGCCTTTATCGCACGTCTGCTCGGCCCGCTGCTGGCGGTTGGCCTCGCCATTACCGGCGCGCTGGCGGTGATGTGCATGGCGAAAGTCTACGGCGTGACCTTCCTGGGCGCGCCGCGCACCCGCGAAGCGGAAAACGCCTGCTGTGCGCCGGTCTTAATGGGAGTGAGCGTGGTCGCGCTGGCGCTGTGCTGCATCGCGGGCGGCGTGACCGCGCCGTGGCTGCTGCCGCTGCTGGGCCACGCCATTCCGCTGCCGCTGACCGTGGCGAACACCACCGTTTCCCAGCCGATGATTGCGCTGCTGCTGATTGGCGCGCCGCTGCTGCCGCTCGTGCTGATGCTGTTCTTCAAACGCGATCGTCTCGCCTCCCGCTCGCGCGGTGCGGCGTGGGCCTGCGGCTACGAACACGAGCAGTCGATGGTCATTACCGCCCACGGCTTCGCCATGCCGGTGAAGGAGAACTTCGCCGCCGTGCTGAAGCTGCGCCAGTGGCTCAATCCGGTGGGCTGGGTACCCGGCTGGCAGAGCGCCGCCGCGCCCGCGCTGTTCCGCCGTCTGGCCGTCATCGAGCTGGCGGTGCTGGTGGTCATTGTGATTTCACGAGGAGCCTGACATGACTCTGTTACTGGCAATTCTTCAGGCGCTGGTGCTGTTCGCCGCGGCGCCGCTGCTGTCGGGCATTACGCGCGTGGCGCGCGCCCGGATGCACAACCGTCGCGGGCCTGGCGTACTCCAGGAGTACCGCGATCTCTTCAAGCTGCTCTCTCGCCAGAGCGTCGCGCCCGACGCCTCAGGCTGGGTCTTCCGCCTGACGCCGTTTGTGATGGTGGGCGTGATGCTCACCATCGCCACCGCGCTGCCGGTGGTCACGGTGGGGTCGCCGCTGCCGGTGCTCGGCGATTTGATCACGCTTATCTACCTCTTTGCCATCGCCCGCTTCTTCTTTGCGATTGCGGGTCTCGACACCGGGAGTCCGTTTACCGGCATCGGCGCCAGCCGCGAGGCAATGCTCGGCGTGCTGGTTGAGCCGATCCTGCTGCTGGGAATGTGGGTCGCCGCGCAGGTCGCGGGCTCTACCCACATCAGCGCTATCACCGATACCGTTTATCACTGGCCGGCTGCCCGCTCCATTCCGCTGGTACTGGCGCTGTGCGCGTGCGCGTTCGCGACCTTTATTGAGATGGGCAAACTGCCGTTTGACCTCGCGGAAGCCGAGCAGGAGCTGCAGGAAGGGCCGCTCACCGAATACAGCGGCTACGGCTTTGCGGTGCTGAAGTGGGGCATCAGCCTCAAACAGCTGGTGGTGCTGCAGATGTTTGTCGGCGTCTTCTTCCCGTGGGGCCAGATGACGCATTTCTCTGCGGGCGGACTGGTGCTGGCCGTCGTGGTTACCGTCCTCAAGCTGCTGGTCGGCGTGCTGGTGATTGCCCTGTTTGAAAACAGCATGGCGCGCCTGCGTTTTGTCGAAACGTCGCGCATCACCTGGGCCGGTTTTGGTTTTGCATTTTTAGCGTTCGTCTCCTTGCTGGTGGCGTGATTAAAGAGAGTGTTTATGTCTGAAGAAAAGAAAGGCCAGCAGTATCTCGCCGCGTTGCATCAGGCCTTCCCCGGCGTGGTGCTGGATGAAGGCTGGCAAACCAAAGACCAGATCACGATTACCGTGAAGGTGAACTACCTGCCGGAAGTGGTGGAGTTTCTCTATTACCAGCAGGGCGGCTGGCTGTCGGTGCTGTTCGGCAACGACGAGCGCCAGCTGTGCGGCAATTACGCCGTGTACTACGTGATGTCGATGGAGCAGGGCGAGAAGTGCTGGCTCACCGTGCGGGTTGAAGTCGACCCGAATAAGCCGGAATACCCGTCCGTCACGCCGCGCGTGCCCGCCGCCGTTTGGGGCGAGCGCGAAGTGCGCGACATGTACGGCCTGGTGCCGGTCGGCCTGCCGGACGAGCGCCGTCTGGTGCTGCCGGACGACTGGCCGGACGAGCTCTATCCGCTGCGTAAAGACAGCATGGACTATCGCCAGCGCCCGGCGCCGACCACCGACAGCGAAACCTACGAGTTCATCAACGAACTCGGCAGCAAGAAGAACAACGTGGTGCCGATCGGCCCGCTGCACGTCACCTCCGACGAGCCGGGCCACTTCCGCCTGTTCGTCGACGGCGAGAACATTATCGACGCCGACTACCGCCTGTTCTACGTCCACCGCGGCATGGAAAAGCTGGCGGAGACCCGCATGGGCTACAACGAAGTGACCTTCCTCTCTGACCGCGTGTGCGGCATCTGCGGCTTCGCCCACAGCACCGCCTACACCACCTCGGTGGAGAACGGTATGGGGATTGTGGTGCCGGAACGCGCGCAGATGATCCGCGCCATTCTGCTGGAGGTGGAGCGCCTGCACTCGCACCTGCTGAACCTCGGCCTGGCCTGCCACTTTGTCGGCTTCGACTCCGGGTTTATGCAGTTCTTCCGCGTGCGCGAAGCGTCGATGAAGATGGCGGAGATCCTCACCGGGGCGCGCAAAACCTACGGCCTGAACCTGATCGGCGGGATCCGCCGCGACCTGCTGAAAAACGACATGATCCAGACCCGCCAGCTGGCGCAGCAGATGCGCCGGGACGTGCAGGAGCTGGTGGATATGCTGCTCAGCACGCCCAATATTGAACAGCGCACCGTGGGGATTGGCCGTCTCGATCCGGAAATTGCCCGCGACTTCAGCAACGTCGGCCCGATGGTGCGCGCCAGCGGCCACGCCCGCGACACGCGTGCCGATCACCCGTTCGTCGGCTACGGCCTGCTGCCGATGACCGTGCACAGCGAGCAGGGATGCGACGTCATCTCGCGCCTGAAGGTACGCATCAACGAGGTGTTCACCGCCCTGAACATGATCGACTTCGGTCTCGACAACCTGCCGGGCGGCCCGCTGATGGTGGAGGGCTTCACCTACATTCCGAACCGCTTTGCGCTCGGCTTTGCCGAAGCGCCGCGTGGGGATGATATCCACTGGAGCATGACCGGCGACAACCAGAAGCTCTACCGCTGGCGCTGCCGCGCGGCCACCTACGCCAACTGGCCGACCCTGCGCTACATGCTGCGCGGCAACACCGTGTCTGACGCGCCGCTGATCATCGGCAGCCTCGACCCGTGCTACTCCTGCACCGACCGCATGACCGTGGTGGACGTGCGCAAGAAGAAAAGCCAGGTGGTGCCGTACAAAGAGCTTGAGCGCTACAGCATCGAGCGTAAAAACTCGCCGCTGAAATAAGGACTCGCCATGTTTACCTTTATCAAAAAAGTAATCAAAACCGGCACGCAGACCAGCCGCTATCCGCTGGAGCCGATGCCGGTCGATAAAAACTTTCGCGGCAAGCCGGAGCACAACCCGCAGCAGTGCATTGGCTGCGCGGCGTGCGTCAACGCCTGTCCGTCGAACGCCTTAACGGTGGAAACGGATCTCAAAACCGGCGAGCTGGCCTGGCAGTTTAACCTTGGGCGCTGCATCTTCTGCGGCCGCTGCGAGGAGGTCTGCCCGACGGTTGCCATTCGCCTGTCGCAGGAGTACGAGCTGGCGGTGTGGAAGAAAGAAGACTTCCTGCAGCAGTCGCGCTTTGACCTGTGCCACTGCCGCGTCTGTCGGCGTCCGTTCGCCGTGCAAAAAGAGATCGACTACGCCATCGCGCTGCTGCAGCACAACGGTGACGTCCGCGCGGAGCATCATCGTGAAAGTTTTGAGACCTGCCCCGAGTGCAAGCGGCAGAAATGCCTGCTGCCGTCCGACCGCATTGATATCACCCGCCACATGAGAGAGGCCAGCTGATGGAAAATTTACTCGGCCCGCGCGACGATAACGGCATTCCGGTGCCGATGACGGTGGACGAATCCATCGCCAGCATGAAGGCGTCGCTGCTGAAAAAAATCAAACGCTCGGCCTACGTCTACCGCGTGGACTGCGGCGGCTGCAACGGCTGTGAGATTGAGATCTTCGCCACCCTGTCGCCGCTGTTTGACGCCGAGCGCTTCGGCATCAAGGTGGTGCCGTCCCCGCGTCATGCGGACATTCTGCTGTTCACCGGGGCGGTCACCCGCGCCATGCGCTCGCCCGCGCTGCGCGCCTGGCAGTCCGCGCCGGATCCGAAAATCTGCATCTCGTACGGTGCCTGCGGCAACAGCGGCGGCATCTTCCATGACCTCTACTGCGTCTGGGGCGGCACCGACAAAATCGTGCCGGTCGACGTCTACATTCCGGGCTGTCCGCCAACGCCTGCCGCGACGCTGTACGGTTTTGCCATGGCGCTCGGCCTGCTGGAGCAGAAAATCCACGCCCGCGAGCCGGGCGAGCTCGACAACCAGCCGGCGGCCATTCTGCACCCGGACATGGTCCAGCCGCTGCGGGTGAAGGTCGACCGCACGGCGCGCAGGCTGGCGGGCTACCGCTACGGCCGCCAGATTGCCGACGACTATCTGCGCCTGCTGAGCCAGGGCGAACATCAGGTGGCGCGCTGGCTGGAGGCGGAAAACGACCCGCGTCTCAATGAGATCGTGGCGAACCTGAACAGCATTGTGGACGAGGCGCGTATCCGATGAGTGAAACGGTGGTGTTCAGCCAGCTGAGCCGTAAGTTTATTGATGAGAACGATGCCACGCCGGATGCGGCGCAGCAGGTGGTCTATTACAGCCTGGCGATTGGGCACCACCTCGGGGTGATTGACTGCCTGGAGGCGGCGCTGAGCTGCCCGTGGCCGGATTACCTGGCGTGGATTGCCACGCTGGAGGAGGGCAGCACGGCGCGGCGCAAGATGGAGGGCGTACCGAAGTACGGCGAGATCGTGATCGACGCCAACCACATTGCGACGCTCGCCAACGCCTTTGACGCGGCGCTCGGCAGGCAAACCCCGGAGCAGCAGGCGTGGAGCAAAACGCTGCTCGGCATGCTGCACGATATTCATCAGGAGAGCGCCATCTACCTGATGGTGAGGAGATTACGTGACTGACGTTTTACTGTGTGTCGGCAACAGCATGATGGGCGACGACGGCGCGGGCCCGCTGCTGGCCGGGATGTGCGCCGCGAACCCGCAGGGCGGCTGGGTGGTGATTGACGGCGGCAGCGCGCCGGAAAATGACGTGGTCGCCATCCGCGAGCTGCGCCCGGACAGGCTGTTAATCGTCGATGCCACAGATATGGGGCTCAATCCCGGCGAGATCCGCCTGATTGACCCGGACGACATTGCCGAAATGTTTATGATGACCACCCACAATATGCCGCTGAACTACCTGGTCGATCAGATTAAAGACGACGTGGGCGAGGTGCTTTTTTTGGGCATTCAGCCGGATATCGTTGGGTTTTATTACCCGATGACGCCACCGGTGAAGGAGGCGGTGGAGGTGGTGTATTCACGACTAGCCGGGTGGGCTGGAGACGGAGGGTTTTCTCAGCTCTGAGCAGCGGCTTACCGGGCCTACGGTTTTGTAGGCCGGGTAAGGCGAAGCCGCCACCCGGCAAAGCAGGCTACTCCAGATCCCCCCCGTTACTGGCAATCACCTTCTTATACCATCCGAACGATTTCTTGCGTTTCCGCTCCAGCGTGCCGTTCCCCGCATCGTCGCGGTCGACGTAGACAAAGCCGTAGCGCTTGCTCATCTCGCCCGTTGAGGCAGCCACCAGGTCGATGCAGCCCCAGGTGGTGTAGCCCATCAGCGGCACGCCGTCCTCAATCGCGTCGCCCATCGCGCGGATATGCTCGCGCAGGTAGCTGATGCGGTAGTCGTCGTTGATCTCGCCGTTTTCATCAATGACGTCTTTCGCGCCGAGGCCGTTTTCCACCAGGAACAGCGGCTTCTGGTAGCGGTCGTACATCATGTTCATGGTGATGCGCAGGCCGAGCGGGTCAATGCCCCAGCCCCACTCGCTCACCTGAATGTGCGGGTTGCGCAGGGATTTGACGATGTTCGCGGCATTGGTGTTGTTCGCGTTCATATCCGCCGACGCGCAGCGCGAGGCGTAATAGCTAAACGAGACAAAATCGACGGTGTTTTTCAGAAGTAGATCGTCGCCTGGGTCTTTCACAATCACCACGCCTTTCTCGCGGAACACGCGGGCAGAGTAGGCCGGGTAGCTGCCGCGCGCCTGCACGTCGATAAAGAACAGGTTCTCGCGGTCTTTCTCCAGCGCCATCCACACGTCTTCCGGCTTGCAGGAGTAAGGGTAGAAGTTACCGCCCGCCAGCATACAGCCGACCTGGTTTTCCGGGTTCACCTCGTGGGCGATTTTGGTCGCCAGCGCGCTCGCCACCAGCTCGTGATGCGCGGCCTGGTATTTCACCTGGTCTTCGTTTTCACCTTCCTCAAACACCAGCCCCGCGCCGGAGAACGGGCTGTGCAGCATGATGTTGATTTCGTTGAAGGTCAGCCAGTATTTCACCAGGCCGTTAAATTCCTCAAAGCAGGTGCGGGCGTAGCGGGCGAAGAAATCGACCATCCTGCGGCTGCGCCACGAGCCGTACTCCGTGACCAGGTGCATCGGCACGTCGAAGTGGCAGAGCGTCACCAGCGGCTCGATGCCGTACTTTTTGCACTCCTCAAATACCGCGCGGTAGAAGGCAATGCCCTCTTTGTTGGGCAGCGGTTCGTCGCCGTTCGGATAGAGGCGGCTCCAGGCAATCGAGGTGCGGAACACCGTAAAGCCCATCTCCGCCATCAGGGCGATGTCTTCTTTATAGCGATGGTAAAAATCAATTGCCTTGTGGCTCGGGTAGAACTCGTCGTCACGCAGCGAGAAACGCTTTTCCTTACCCAGCTTCACCGCCAGACGGTTCGCGCCGTGGGGGATCATATCGACCGTCGTCAGCCCTTTGCCCCCTTCACGGTAAGCCCCTTCACTCTGGTTGGCGGCAAGCGCGCCGCCCCATAAAAATCCTTGTGGAAAAACAGACATTCTTACCTCGCTTTCAATTTATGCTTTTGCTGCGCCGTTCGGTACCGGCGCGGTCTGCAGGGCGCGCGCTTTTTCGGCCTCGTCTTCGACCGGGATATCCTCAAACCCTAACAGCAGGGTCAGAACAAACGACAGCACCACTGCCAGCCCCATCACGCCAAACACCCAGACGATGGTCATCGGGTTGGCCGGATCGAAGAACTGCACGCTGGTAAACAGCCCCGGCGCTGCCATCGAGTGGCTGGCAAGACCCGCCATACCGGCTACCGCGCCGCAGATAAAGCCGCTGATCAGGCTCGCAACCAACGGACGTTTAAGACGCACCGCCACGCCGTACAGGGCCGGTTCGGAGATTCCCGCCATGATGGCGGAGGCTGCCGCCGCCAGCGCCGTCTGGCGCAGCTCCGGGTTTTTGGTTTTCCACGCCACCGCCAGCGACGATCCGCCGAGCGACAGGTTGGCGCCGATTTCCGACGGCATCACCATCCCTTCTTTGCCCGTTTCGGCAATGGTCTGAATGATGGTTGGCGTAAAGACGCGGTGCATACCGGTCATGACCAGCAGCGGCCAGAGTGCGCCCATAATGGCGACGGAGAGCCAGCCCAGGTAGCCGTGAATGGTGTAGACCAGCGCGGAAATGGCGCTCCCGATCCAGATCCCCAGCGGCCCAATCAGCACGATGGCGAGCGGGGCGGCAATCAGCACGATCAGCATCGGCTTGAGGAAGTTCTTCGTCACCGCCGGGGTAATGCGATCCACCCAGCGTTCGATGTACGACAGGCACCAGGTCATCACCAGCGCGGGGATGACGGTGTAGGTGTATTTCACCGCCGTCACCGGAATAAAGGCGAACTCAACGTGCTCGCCCTGCGCGGCCTTTGCCATCAGCTCGATAAAGCTCGGGTGCACCAGCACGCCCGCAATGGCGATCGCCAGCGACATGTTGGTTTTGAACTTCACCGCCGCCGAGGCCGCCACCATGAGCGGCAGGAAGAAGAACGCCCCGTCGCCAATCACCGTCAGAATGGTGAGCGTCGGCGCGCCTTTTGGCAGCACGCCGGTCATCTCAAGGATCATCGCCAGCAGCTTGACCATCGAACCGCCGATGATCGCCGGGATCAGCGGGGACATGGTGCCGATCAGCGCGTCGAGGATCCCGGCGCCGATGCGGCGTAAGGTCATCTTCTGCGGCCCTTCCGGCACGGCGGGCTGCAGGTCAGTAGGCAGCATGCTCACCACTTCGCGGTAAGCCTGTGAAACGGTATTGCCAACGATCACCTGGCACTGGTTGTCGTTGCGCACTACGCCGAGCACGCCGCTGATGCTTTTCAGGCGTGCCGCGTCGGTAAGGCTCTCGTCTTTCAGAACGAAGCGTAAACGCGTCATGCAGTGGGTGACGGCGACGATGTTCTCTTTGCCGCCCAGCGCGCTGATAACGTCGTTCGCCAGCGCAGCGTAATTTTTGGCCATCGGATGTGATCCTGTTATCGTTGTGAGAAGTGTAGGAAACCGGTTTCACATAATCATCATGAGTTTTTATGATTGAAACAAGATAGCTTTTTGACCATTTTTTCGTTTCGTGATGCAGATCGCGATAGGGTGTCGAAAGCGTGATTTCGACGCCAGGACAATTTTTTTGCAGTGCAGTACACTGCGCTTCATCAGATTCAGACGGAATAACAACATGACCACGATGCTTGAAGTGGCGAAGCGGGCAGGCGTTTCGAAGGCCACGGTATCCCGGGTGCTGTCGGGAAATGGCTACGTCAGCCAGGAGACCAAAGACCGGGTGTTTCAGGCCATTGAAGAGAGCGGCTATCGCCCGAATTTGCTGGCGCGCAATCTGGCAACTAAGCGTACCCAGACGCTGGGGCTGGTAGTGACCAATACCCTGTATCACGGCGTCTACTTTAGCGAACTGCTGTTTCACGCCGCGCGCATGACGGAGGAGAAAGGGCGACAGCTGATCCTCGCGGACGGCAAGCACAGCGCGGATGAGGAGCGCGAGGCGATCCAGTACCTGCTCGATATGCGCTGCGACGCGGTGATCATCTACCCGCGTTTCCTGAGCGTGGAAGAGATGGATGAGATCGTCGAGAAGTGCGATCAGCCCATTATGGTGCTCAACCGCCGCCTGCGGAAAAACAGCAGCCACAGCGTGTGGTCCGATCATAAGGCCTCCAGCCAGGAGGCGGTGTTAAAGCTGATTGCCAAAGGGCACCGGGAGATCGCGTTTATTACCGGCTCGCTGGATTCTCCCACCGGGGTTGAGCGTCTCTCAGGCTATAAGGACGCGCTGGCGCAGCACGGTATTCCGCTGCGCGAGGGGCTAATTGCGCAGGGCAAGTGGAACCCCGCCAGCGGCGCGGCGGCGGTGTCCGAGCTGCTGGCTCGCGGCGAACGCTTTACGGCGCTGGTGGCAAGCAATGACGACATGGCAATCGGTGCCATGAAGCAGCTGCACGACAGCGGCGTCGCCACCCCGGACGCGGTATCGGTGATCGGATTCGACGACGTGGCCATCGCGCCCTACATCGTGCCGTCGCTCTCCAGCGTGCGTATTCCGGTGACGGAGATGATCAAAGAGACCATCAGCCGGCTGATCTTCATGCTCGACGGCGGTGAGTTTAAATATCAGCAAACCTTCTCCGGCGAGCTGGTCCTGCGCGACTCGGTTATTGACGGCCCGCACCGCTGATGTCGACAGACGTCATCGTCATAAGTGACGATGACGGCACTGAAGTGATTTTTAAATTCCTATAAAATCAATGTGTTAATTATTGGCACGTTTTATGAATATCTCCGCGCATAACTGTAATGCTGGAGAAGCAGATGAACCGTTTTATTATGGCCGATGCCAGTAAGTGTATCGGTTGCCGTACCTGTGAAGTGGCGTGCGTGGTTTCCCATCAGGCGGAGCAGGACTGCGCGTCGCTGACTCCTGACACCTTCCTGCCGCGCATCCACGTCATCAAAGGCGTGAACATTTCCACCGCCGCCATTTGTCGCCAGTGCGAAGACGCCCCGTGCGCGAACGTCTGCCCGAACGGGGCGATTAAACGCGAGAAAGGTTTTGTGCACGTGATGCAGGAGCGCTGCATCGGCTGCAAAACCTGCGTGGTCGCCTGCCCGTATGGCGCGATGGAGGTGGTGGTTCGTCCGGTGGTGCGCAACAGCGGCATGGGTCTGAGCGTGCGCGCGGACAAAGCCGAAGCCAACAAATGTGACCTTTGCTACCACCGTGAAGCCGGCCCGGCCTGTATAGAAGCCTGCCCGACGCACGCGCTGGTCTGCGTGGATCGCGAAAAGCTGGAGCAGATGAGCGCCGAAAAGCGCCGTCGCGCGGCGTTCGACACGTCGTCATCACTGCTGTTCTGAACCGTCATGAGCAGCAACGGCGTTCAGCTGCGCGTGCGCGGCAAAGTGCAGGGCGTGGGGTTTCGTCCCTTCGTCTGGCAGCTTGCGCAGGCGCTTCAGTTGACCGGTGACGTCTGCAATGACGGAGAGGGCGTGCTGGTGCGCCTCGCGGGTAATGGGGGGGCCTTTACCGCGAGGCTGCATCAGGACTGCCCGCCGCTGGCACGCATCGATCGCGTTGAAACGCAGCCGTTTACCTGGGCGCACGTGCCGGAGGACTTTACCATCCGCCACAGCGTGGGCAGCGCGATGAACACCCAGATTGTGCCGGATGCCGCGACCTGTCCGGCGTGTCTGGCTGAAATGCGCGACCCCGGCGAGCGCCGTTACCGCTATCCGTTTATCAACTGCACCCACTGTGGGCCGCGGTTTACCATTATCCGCGCCATGCCCTACGACCGCCCGGCCACCTCAATGGCGTTTTTCCCGCTCTGCGCGCCGTGTGAAGCGGAGTACCGCAATCCTGCCGACCGCCGCTTTCACGCCCAGCCGGTCGCCTGTCCGGACTGCGGGCCCGCGCTGGAGTGGCAGGCGGGCGGCGTCGCGGCTGCCCGCGAGGCTGCGCTGCACGCGGCGGTGGCGATGCTGAAAAGCGGCGGTATCGTCGCGGTCAAAGGGCTGGGCGGTTTTCATCTCGTCTGCGACGCGCGTAATCCGCAGGCGATCGCGACGCTTCGGGCGCGCAAGCAGCGTCCCGCGAAGCCGCTGGCGGTGATGATCCCGCATGCGGACGATCTGCCGGAGACGATTCAGACGCTGCTGCGCTCACCCGCCGCACCGATTGTGCTCACGCCAAAAGCCCGGCTGCCCGTGTTCCCGGAAGATATCGCGCCCGGTCTGGATAGCGTGGGCGTCATGCTGCCCGCTAACCCGCTGCAGCATCTTCTGATGATGGACTGTCAGCGGCCGCTGGTGATGACCTCCGGCAACCTCAGCGGCAGGCCGCCTGCCATCACCAACCCGCAGGCGCTGGACGATCTCCGCGGCATCGCGGACGGCTTCCTGCTGCATAACCGCGACATCCTGCAGCGGATGGACGATTCGGTGGTGGACCGCGACGGCGCAATGCTTCGCCGCGCGCGCGGTTTTGTGCCGGATGCCGTCACGATGCCTGCGGGTTTCGAGAATATTCCGGCCATGTTGTGTACCGGTGCGGAGATGAAAAACACCTTCTGCCTGGTGCGCGGTAACCAGGCGGTGCTGAGCCAGCATTTTGGCGATCTCGGCGACGAGGGTGTCGACGCGCAGTGGCGCGGCGCGCTCTCGCTGATGCTGGACATTTACGCCTTCCAGCCGGAGCGCGTGGTGTGCGACGCCCATCCGGGGTACCGCGCTCGCCGCTGGGCGCAGGCGCAGGGGCTGCCCGTTGAAACCGTGCTACATCATCACGCCCACGCCGCGGCGTGCCTGGCGGAAAACGGCTGGCCGCGCGAGGGCGGAGACGTTATCGCCCTGACGCTGGACGGCATCGGCATGGGCGAAAACGGCGCGCTGTGGGGGGGAGAGTGCCTGCGGGTGAACTACCTGGAGTGCGAGCGTCTGGGCGGATTGCCCGCCGTTGCGCTGCCGGGTGGCGATCTGGCGGCCCGGCAGCCGTGGCGCAATTTGCTTGCCCACTGTCTGGCGTTTACCCCTGACTGGCAGCGCTATCCGGAAACGCGCGCGGTTCAGCGCCAGAACTGGCCGCTGCTGGCGACGGCGATCCGGCGCGGTATCAATGCGCCGCGAGCGTCGTCCTGCGGCCGCCTGTTTGATGCCGTCGCCTGTGCGCTGGGTATCGAAACCCAATCCTGGGAGGGTGAGGCGGCCTGTCGGCTGGAAGCGCTGGCATCGCAGTGCGCGGGTGTCGATCATCCGGTGACGCTGGAAGCGGATAACCTCGCACTTTTCTGGCAGCAGTGGCTGAGCTGGCAGGCGGAGCCCAGCGCGCGCGCGTGGGCGTTTCACGACGCGCTGGCTAAAGGGCTGGCGGAGCTCGCCGCGTTTCATGCCCGACGCCTGTCGCTGTCGACAATCTGTCTCAGCGGCGGCGTGTTGCACAACCGTCTGCTGCGCGCGCGCCTGCATCATTATCTTTCTGACTTTACGCTTCTTTTTCCTTCGCGCCTGCCCGCAGGCGACGGAGCGATCTCCTTCGGGCAGGCGGCGATCGCCGCCGCCCGGTCATGTTTACAAAGGACTTAAAATGTTACGACTCTTACGCAATGAACCTCGCGCCGCGCTTCTGCTGCTGGCTCTGGTAATGGCAAACCTGCTGGCCTGGGGATGGGCATGGCACACCTTTAGCGGCAGCACGGCGCTGATGGCCGCCAGCCTGCTGGCGTGGTGCTACGGGCTGCGTCACGCGGTGGACGCCGACCACATTGCCGCCATTGATACCGTGACGCGTAAGATGATGCAGCAGGGCCAACGCCCGTCCGGCGTGGGGGCATGGTTCTCGCTGGGACACTCCACCATCGTGGTGCTGGCCTCCATTGCCATCGCCGCCACCGCCACGGCGTTTCAGAAAAACATGGCATGGTTCCACGAAACCGGCAGCCTGATTGGCACCGCCGTTTCCGCCACTTTCCTGCTGGCGATGGCGCTGGTGAATATGGTGATTTTGCGCGGCGTCTGGCGCAGTTTTCAGGCGCTGAAAAGCGGCAGGCCGGTGCAGGGCGATATCACCCTGCCCGCGCAGGGCGGCGTCATGAACTGGCTGTTTGGCAAAACCTTCCGCCTCGTCAATAAAAGCTGGCAGATGTACCTGGTAGGCTTCCTGTTTGGCCTCGGGTTTGATACCGCCACCGAAATCGGCGTGCTGGGGATCTCTGCCGCCAGCGCCTCCAGCGGAATGTCCGTGTGGTCAATCATGATCTTCCCGGCGCTCTTCGCCAGCGGCATGGCGCTGGTGGATACCCTCGACAACCTGCTGATGGTCGGCGCCTACGGCTGGGCGTTTAACAAGCCGCAGCGCAAGCTCTACTACAACATGACCATCACCGGCACCTCCGTAGTGGTGGCGCTGTTTATCGGTGGGCTTGAGGCGCTGGGCCTGCTGATGGATAAATTTGCCCTCAGCGGCGGCGTGTGGGATCTGGTGAGTGCGGTGAACGACAACCTCGGCAACGCCGGGTTTGTGGTGGTCGGGCTGTTTGTCGCCTGCTGGCTGATCTCCATGGTCAACTACCGCTGGCGCGGCTACGACGCGCTGGTGGTGCGTTCCTGAGGAGGTGCTGGGCGTCGCCAGCCTGTACCGGTTGGCGACGCGCGTGGGGCTGAAGGGTTAGATAATCCCGGCCTGGTAGAAGTCCTGCAGGTTGATGGCGCCGCACAGTCTGCCGGTGTCATCCACCACCGGTGCGGCGGTGATTTTGCGCTTCATCAGAACCTCTTTGGCTTCAATGGCGCGGCTCTCGGCGTTCAGCGTCAGGCCGCCCTGGGTCATGGCGTCAGACACGCGTGTTTCCAGCCTGCCGCCGCCCACCAGCCAGCGGCGCAGGTCGCCGTCGGTGAATACGCCTTTGACGTAACCGTCGTCGTCGCACACCGCCACCAGCCCCAGACCGGTGCGGCTTAGCTCCAGCATCGCGTCCATCACGCTGGTATCAAGTTTTACCTGCGGAATGGCATCGTCGGTGCGCATCAGGTGGTGAACCTTGTTGAGCAGGCGTGCGCCGAGCGCGCCCGCCGGATGCGAGCGGGCGAAATCTTCTTCGTTAAAGCCGCGCGCCTGCATCACCGCCATCGCCAGCGCGTCGCCCATCATCAGGGTGTTGACGGTGCTGGAGGTCGGGGCAAGGTGCATTGGACAGGCTTCACGCTCAACGGAAATATCCAGCGTCGCCTTGGCGGCCAGCGCCAGCGGCGAGCGGGACTTGCCGGTCATCGCCAGCAGGGCGACCGATTTCTCCTGCAGGCGAGGAATGATGAGATCCAGCTCTTTGGCCGAACCGGAGTAGGAGATAAACAGCATCACGTCGCGGCTCTCTATCATCCCCAGATCGCCGTGCAGCGCCTCCGCGGGATGCACGAAGAAGGCCGGGGTGCCGGTGCTGGCGAGCGTCGCGGCAATCTTTTTGCCGATATGGCCGGATTTACCGATGCCCGCCACGATCACTTTGCCTTCGCAGTGGATAATGGTGTTGGCGGCGCGGACAAAGTCGTCGCCCAGACGTTCCGGCAGGCGGCTGGCTTCCTGCAGCTCCAGCATCAGCGTCTGGCGGCCCGTTTCTAACAGAAAATCACTCATCTCTCTCTCCGGTTACGATCACGTCGATGCCTTTCTCTTCCAGCGCTTTCCTGAACGCCGGATCGATACCCGCGTCGGTAATCAGCTTATCGACGCTCTCCAGGCTACAGACAATATTGGGGCTTTTGCGGCCAAACTTCGACGAGTCCGCCATCAAAATCACTTCCCGCGCGGCGTTGCACATGGCTTTACTGACGCTGAACACCTCGTTGAACGTCGTGACGCCCGCGTTCAGGTCGATGCCGTCGGTGCCCATGAACAGCTTATCAAAGCTGAAGTGGTCGAACGCGTTCTCGGCCAGCTGACCGTGAAACGACGCCGATTTTTTGCGGAAGGTGCCGCCGGGCATCAGGATGGTTTGCTCGCTGTCGAATTCCGACAGGGCGTTGACGATATGCAGGCTGTTGGTCATCACCGTGATGTTGTTAAAGCGGCTGAGCAGGGGGATCATCTGCAGGACGGTGCTGCCAGCGTCAAGGATAATCGAGTCGCCATCGTGGATAAATTTCACCGCCGCTTCGGCGATAAGCGCCTTCTGGTGGGTGTTGATCAGCGTTTTGTGATCGATGGGCGGGTCCGCTTCGTCCTTATTGAGCACCACGCCGCCGTAGGTTCGAATGACGGCCCCTGAGTTTTCGAGCAATACCAGGTCCTTGCGTATCGTCGTGCCGGTGGTGTCAAAGTAGTGTGCCAGGTCCTCTACCGAACATTTTCCCTGCTTTTGCAGATGTTCCAGAATGGCCGCCTGCCGCTGACGAGGTTTCATAGGCGCTTCGTTCCTTAGGTTGCGAAATGATAATTTCGCAAGCCTATAGCTTTCACAACGAAATTATCCATGTTTCAGATTAAGCGCTAATGATAGTGCATTCTGACAGAGCGGATCATGGGGAAAGATCACATCAGGCCGCAATTCCTGCAGCGAAATGCCGTTGATTGCCTGGATTTTCACCGGACGGGCGAATACGGTCAGGCCGCGCATGATGAGGGAATCGCAGACGGTGTTATTTTCATCCAGCGCAATCGCCACGACGACGCGCGGCTTAAAGCGTCCGCCGGAACGCCCGACGCCCACGCGGCCTTTCTGGCACAGGGCATCAAACGCGCGGTTGAACTGGTGGATTTGCCAGCCGCCAAACGCCATCTGGCAGATCCAGGCGAGGGCGGCGACGGTGATGAGTGCGGTGACCATATCGGCTCCTTTAATTGCCGGGGGGCGGCTGCGCCTTACCCGGCCTACGGGGTTTTGTAGCCCCGGTAAGCGCAGCGCCACCGGGGAATGAACTCAGAACATCACCTGCCCGCCGGTGACGTTAATCGACTGCCCGGTGCAGTACGAGGCTTTCGGGCTGGCGTAAAACAGCAGCATGTTCAGCACGTCCTGATAGTCGCACCCGCGCTTCAGCGGCACTTTGTCGATGTAGTACTGTTCCACTTCCTCAGCCTTGATGCCGAGCTTGGTGGCGTACTGCGGCAGCAGGGACTGGAACATCGGCGATTTCAGCAGGTTGCCCAGCATCAGCGAATGCACGGTAATGCCGTATTCGGCGAGATCCAGCGCCAGAGACTGCGTCAGCCCCACGCCGCCAAACTTCGCCGCGCTGTAGCCGGAGTTGTGCTTGCTGCCCACCTTCCCGGATTTGGAGTTGATCTGAATGATGCGCCCCTGAATGCCGTCGCGGATCATCAGACGGGAAAACTCGCGGGCGCAGAGGAAATAGCCCACCAGATTGACCTGCAGCGAGCGGTCAAAATCCCCCAGTTCGAAATCGCTGATAAAGGCCGCTTTCGCAATTCCCGCGCTGTAGACCAGCAGGTCGGTTCGGCCAAAAATCTCGTCCACCCCGCGGGCCAGCGCCATTACGCTCTGCTCGCTGGTGGCGTCGGCACCAAAGCCATACGCCATTCCTTCGCCAAACTCGGTGTTGATGGCGTCCGCCACGCGGGCGGCTTTTTCACTCTGAATGTCCACTACCGCGACGCGGTAACCTTCTGCGGCAAGCCCACGGCAGAGGAACTCGCCTAAGGTTTGTCCCCCACCAATGACTACGGCAACCTGACTCATGTCTATCTCCTTAATTACGCAACAAATTTTAACGTACAGCCTGGGGTAACAGCCTGCGGAACGGGGCCGTCCACGTGAACCGTGCCGGGATATTCCGCCTGCGGCTGGCCGTCGAAACGCAGGGTGATGTGGCCCAGCTCGCGCAGGTTTTGCTCGGCCACGTCGCCGACGGCGGTGACGGCATAGCGCGTCTCGCCCAGCTCCAGCTGGCTCCCGACCTTCAGCTCGCCCTTAAGCTCGCCGTGGCAGTGGATAAAGCAAAACTCTTCGATATCCGCAGGGGCCCCTTCGCGGAAGGTGATCAGCATCTGGTCGCTCAGCGCATCCGCCGCGCTCTGCCCGATGCGGGTAATGGTGGTCTGGTAAATCACGGTCATCGCAGGAACCTCTTATTGATAAATAAAGCCGGAGACAAACCAGGCAATCAGCACCGTCGGCGCGCCCGTCAGGAAGCGGCTCACCAGCACGGAGGGCACGCCCACGCGCACGGTGTCCTGACGCGCTTCGGCCAGCGACAGCCCAACGGGGATGAAGTCGCACGCCGCCTGGGCGTTAATGGCAAACAGGGCGGGCAGGGCGAGGTGTGGGGGAATGTTCCCGAGCCCAATCTGCACGCCAATCAGCACGCCGATGACCTGAGCGATCACCGCGCCCGGGCCGAGGAACGGCGACAGCAGCGGGAAGGAGCAGATCAGCGCCAGCGTCACCAGCCCGAGCGGGTGGCTGGCGAGCGGGGCGAGGCCGTGGGCAATCCAGTCGCCCAGGCCGGACGCCATGATGATGCCGATCAGCGCCGAGACGAACGCCATAAACGGCAGGATGGTTTTCAATACCGTGTCGATGGTGTCGCGCCCGGACTGGAACAGCACCGCCACGGCGGACCCCATGCCCATCCCGACCTTCGCCAGCAGTCCATCGCTCTGCTCGGTGATTTTCTTGCTGGTGTCGTACTCGCGGGGAGCCGCTTTTTGCGGCGCGGGGCTGCCATTCACCAGAGCGATGTTGTCCTCCTTCACGCCCGAGACATAAATGTCTTCAAGGATGTACTGCGCCAGCGGGCCGGATTTTCCGGTGGAGTGAATATTCACCGTTGGAATGCGACGCTTTGGATAGATGCCGCAGCGCAGCGTGCCGCCGCAGTCGATCACCGCCACGCCGATTTCCGCTTCCGGCGGCTCGCCCTCCTTGAAGCCGTCGACCGCTTCCCAGCCGGTCAGCTCGCGCAGCCTGTCGACGATTGCCGGGCGCGTGCCCGCGGTGATGTAGACGATCTTTTTGCCTTCGGTGGCGTCGAACTCCAGCGGGCCACCCCAGCCGCCCGTGCCTTTCTCAATGCGGATCCGGTTCATGCTGTGGCTCCTGATAGATGGACTTTCTGTTCAAGCTGGATGCCCATTTTTTTCTCGAAAATAGCGGTAGTGAGATCGGTCACCCAGCCGCGGAAGAAGTTGGTGACCAGGCCGACCAGCAGGTAGCTCACCGCCAGCGGGCCGAGCGGCAGGCCAAGCGTGGTCAGGCCGCTGGCGATCCCGAGATAGACAAACAGCTCGCCGGGGTTGATGTGCGGGAACAGGCCGTTCATGGAGTGGCAGCTGTAGGAAGCGGCGGCGTAGTAGCTCGGCTTGTACTTTTCCGGCATGAACCGACCGAGGCTTAAGGTCATCGGGTTACAGAACACAAAGGTGCCGATGAACGGCAACACCAGGTAGCGGGACAGCGGGTTGCCGGCGCAGCGCTGGGCGAAGCGTTCAATGCGCTGCTGGCCGATAAAGTTAATCAGCGCGTTCATGATCACCAGCAGGCTGATCAGCAGGGGCAGGATCCCGGTCACCATGCCGGTGAACACTTCTCCGCCTTTCTGAAACAGCCCGATGAACCACTCGGCGCCGTGGGTGATGGTTTCTATCATTCTTCTCTCCTGTGGGGCTTTTTTGTTTTTGTCTGACTGGGCTAATAATAATCACTTTGAAAGGTTTTAAAGTGTTAGTTAGATCTCACAATGAAAGAAAAATGGATTATTTTGAAAGTTTATTGATGGCATCAATGCTTTTCGGTGGAAAAAAGCACCGATTTGCGTTGGGGAGGTGCGTACCGCTTCCTTGAGGTGTTGCGGATGCTTTACCATACTGGGATTCTTATCGAACCCGTTAAATGGATGTCTCATGTTCAAGCGTCGTTATGCAGCGCTGTTGCCTGCGCTTATTCTGCTGTCTGCCTGTAGTAGCAAACCTAAGACCGAAGCCGTTCAGCAAACGGCGGGCGCGCCTTCCGGAGGATTCCTGCTGGAGCCGCAGCACAACATGATGCAGATGGGCGGCGACTTCGCGAATAACCCGGCGGCCGAGCAGTTCATCGATAAAATGGTGAGCAAACACGGCTTTGACAGGCAGCAGCTGCACGAGATTTTGTCTCAGGCCAAGCGTCTGGACTACGTGCTGCGCCTGATGGACAGGCAGGCGCCAACGGCCCAGGTGCCGAGCGGGCCGAACGGCGCGTGGCTGCGCTACCGCAAACAGTTTATTACCCCGGACAACGTGCAAAACGGCGTGGCGTTCTGGAATCAGTATGAAGATGCGCTCAACCGCGCCTGGCAGGTGTACGGCGTACCGCCGGAAATCATCGTCGGGATTATCGGCGTGGAAACCCGCTGGGGCCGCGTGATGGGGAAAACCCGCATCCTCGACGCGCTGGCGACGCTCTCCTTTAACTACCCGCGCCGCGCGGAGTATTTCTCTTCCGAGCTGGAAACCTTTCTGCTGATGGCGCGCAGCGAGCAGGACGATCCGCTCGATCTGAAAGGGTCGTTTGCCGGCGCGATGGGCTACGGCCAGTTTATGCCGTCCTCCTATAAACAGTATGCGGTCGACTTTAACGGAGATGGCCATATCAACCTGTGGGATCCGGTAGATGCCATCGGCAGCGTGGCGAACTACTTCAAAGCACACGGCTGGGTGCCGGGCGGCCAGGTGGCGGTGCAGGCGAACGGCGAGGCGTTTGGCCTGGAAAACGGCTTTAAAACCAAATACAGCGTCGCGCAGCTGACGGCGGCAGGCTTAACGCCAACGCAGCCGCTGGGCAACGTTGACCAGGTAAGCCTGCTGCGCCTGGACGTGGGAACCGGCTATCAATACTGGTACGGCATGCCGAACTTCTACACCATCACCCGCTATAACCACAGCACCCACTATGCGATGGCCGTGTGGCAGCTGGGGCTGGCGGTATCTCAGGCCCGTACTCCAGCGGCATCACCGTTTAGTCAGTAATCCGCTCTGAGGGGTAGGCCGGGTAAGGCAACGCCGCCACCCGGCATGGCTGCGCGCACGGTGCGGCCTGATGCCCTCACCCTGACCCTCTCCCACGGGAGAGGGAAGTTTTGCAGAAACATTTCGCCACACTCCCTTTTCAAACCCGCCATTTACATCTTCACTACCTTACATTATTGTTATGTTATAACATTTATTTCGGTATCAATATGTCAACGACCCTTTTCTCCCTGTCTGCCGCGATCCGCGTTTTGCTGGCGCTGGTGCTTGTTGCCTTTATCGCGCTGGCCGTGCGCTGGGCGGTGGCGCTGCCATGATCGTGATGAATGAACTGGTCGCAGGCTATGAACGCCAGCCCGTGACGCGGCCCCTCTCGGGCACCATTGAACGCGGAAGCATGACCGCCATCATCGGCGCTAACGGCTGCGGGAAATCCACGCTGCTGAAAACGCTCGCCGGGTTTCTTCCTCCCGTGAGCGGCGGCTTCCGCTGGCAGGGGAAGCGCCCGGTCATCGGCTGGCTGGCACAGCGTCACGCGCTGGAGGTGCAGTTTCCCCTGACCGTACAGGACGTCGTCAGCATGGGCTGCTGGCCGGGCATATCGCTGCTTTCCGGGTTTCGCCGCGAAGCGCGGTTGCGCATTGCCAGCGCGCTGGAGCGCGTTGGGCTGGAGTCCATGGCGCTATCCACCATTGATGAACTCTCCGGCGGCCAGTTTCAGCGCATGCTGTTTGCCCGCGTCCTGGTGCAGCAGGCGCCGCTGGTGATGCTCGATGAGCCCTTTACCGGGGTCGATGAAGTCACCTGCAACGTGCTGATGGATGTGATGCTGGAGATGTATATGCAGGGGCAGACGCTGCTGGCGGTACTGCACGATAGCGAGCGCGTGTCGCGCCACTTTCCGCAGACCTTACGCCTGGATGCTGACGTACCCCAGTGGAAAACCGAACGGGTGAGGGTGGCATGATCTGGCATCTGTTCTTCCAGCCGTTTATTGAGTACGGCTTTATGCGTCGGGCGCTGGTGGTTTGCCTGGCGCTCTCCGTCAGCACCACCGCGCTCGGCGTGTTTCTTCAGCTGCGTCGGATGAGCCTGATGGGCGACGCGCTTTCTCACGCCATTTTACCGGGCGTCGCCGTGGGGTATTTGCTTAGCGGCATGTCGCTGCTGGCAATGAGCGTTGGTGGTTTTATCGCGGGCATTACCGTGGCGATGCTGGCCGGTCTGGTCAGTCGCCGCACGCCGCTTAAGGAAGATGCCAGCTTTGCCGGGTTTTATCTTGGCTCGCTGGCGCTGGGAGTCACGCTGGTGTCGCTGCGCGGGTCGAATGTCGACCTGCTGCACCTGCTGTTTGGCTCCATCCTCGCCGTGGACAACGACGCCGCGCTGTTTGTCACGGGCGTGTGTATGTTCACCCTAATCATGCTGGCGCTGTTCTATCGCGGTCTGGTCACCGAAGCGTTTGATACCGCCTGGCTACAGGTGAACGCCCGCTGGCTGCCTGGCGTGCTGCACGGACTGTTTCTGGCGCTGCTGGTGCTTAACCTGGTGGCCGGTTTTCAGGTGCTCGGCACACTGATGGCCGTCGGGCTGATGATGCTTCCGGCCGTGGCGGCACGCTGCTGGGTGCGCACGCTACCGGCGTTACTCCTGATGGCGGGCATCAGCGGGATTGTCTGCGCATGGCTGGGGCTGAGCCTCTCCTGGGCGATGAGTCTCCCGGCCGGGCCATCCATCGTGCTGACCGCCAGCGCGCTGTTCTTTATTTCCATTTTATTGGGTACGCGAAGCAGGCTCGCTGGCAGTCTGCGGGCGTATTTTTAACGCAAGGGGAAACGATGAAACGTACAGGGTTAGCAGTGGCGCTCGCGCTGGGGATGATGTCGCACGGCGTAATGGCGAAAACGCTGAATGTGGTCACCAGCTTTTCGATACTGGGGGACATCACGCAGGAGGTCGGCGGTGATCATGTGAAGGTGACGACGCTGGTCGGGCCGGACGGCGATCCGCACACCTTCGAGCCGTCGCCGAAAGACAGCGCGGCGCTGAGCAAGGCTGACGTGGTGGTGGTCAACGGCCTGGGGCTGGAGGGCTGGCTTGACCGTCTGGTGAAAGCTTCCGGGTTCAAAGGACAGCTGGTCGTCGCCTCAGCCGGGGTGAAAACCCATACGCTTGAGGAAGATGGCAAGACCGTGACCGACCCGCACGCGTGGAACAGCGCGGCAAACGGGGCGCTGTATGCGAAAAATATTCTGAACGGGCTGGTGAAAGCGGACCCGGAGGACAAAGCGGCGCTGGAGGCGTCAGGTAAGCCGTATATCGCGCAGCTGACGCAGCTGGACGGCTGGGCCAGAACGCGCTTTAGCCAGATCCCGCAGAAAAAGCGTAACGTGCTGACCAGCCATGACGCGTTCGGCTACTTCAGCCGCGCCTATGGCGTGACGTTTATGGCGCCGCAGGGGCTCTCGTCAGAGAGCGAGGCGAGTGCGGCGCAGGTGGCGGAGATTATCAATCAGATTAAAGCCGACGGCGTGAAAACCTGGTTTATGGAAAACCAGCTCGACCCGCGTCTGGTGAAACAAATTGCGTCGGCGACAGGCGCACAGCCCGGGGGCGAACTTTACCCGGAAGCCCTGTCGGCAAAGGGCGGGGTGGCCGACACCTACGTTAAGGCGTTCCGTCACAATGTGAATACGCTTGCCGACAGCATGAAATAACCTTCCGCAGCCGGTGCACCCGTACCGGCTTTTTTCTGAAGCCCCCTCGTAAAACCTGAAGCGCATCCCCACATCTGACGAGAAAGTGCTATCTTGTGCAGCACGTTTTTCTGATGCCTGGAGCGAGAATGACTGACCATGAATTGATGCAGCTTAGCGAGATCGTTGGCCTTGCCCTTAAGCAGCGTGGCGCGACAATCACCACCGCGGAGTCCTGCACCGGCGGCTGGGTGGCGAAGGCGATTACCGATATTGCCGGCAGCTCCGCCTGGTTTGAGCGCGGCTTTGTGACCTACAGTAACGAAGCTAAAGCGCAGATGATTGGCGTACGCGAATCCACGCTGGAACAGCACGGCGCGGTCAGCGAGCCGGTCGTTATCGAGATGGCGATTGGTGCGCTCAAAGAGGCGCGTGCAGATTACGCGATTTCCATTAGCGGCATTGCGGGCCCGGACGGCGGCAGCGACGTGAAGCCGGTCGGCACCGTCTGGTTTGGCTTTGCCACCTCAAAAGGTGAAGGCATTACCCGGCGGGAATGCTTTAGCGGCGATCGTGAAAGCGTGCGTCGTCAGGCAACGGAATATGCGTTAAAAACGCTCTGGCAACAATTTCTACAAAATACTTGATACTGTATGACTATACAGTATAATTGCACCAACAGAACAGAAATCCACGGTGAAGCACAGTCGCTTCTCCCGGCATGACAGGAGTAATAATGGCTATCGACGAAAACAAACAGAAAGCGTTGGCGGCAGCACTGGGCCAGATCGAAAAGCAATTCGGTAAAGGCTCCATCATGCGCCTGGGTGAAGACCGTACCATGGATGTGGAAACGATCTCCACCGGTTCGCTTTCTCTGGATATCGCGCTGGGCGCGGGCGGTCTGCCAATGGGCCGTATCGTAGAGATCTACGGGCCAGAGTCCTCCGGTAAAACCACCCTGACGCTGCAGGTGATTGCTGCGGCACAGCGCGAAGGTAAAACCTGTGCGTTTATCGATGCCGAGCACGCGCTGGACCCTGTTTATGCGCGTAAACTGGGCGTGGACATCGACAATCTGCTGTGTTCTCAGCCGGACACCGGTGAGCAGGCGCTGGAAATTTGTGACGCGCTGGCGCGCTCGGGTGCCGTTGACGTTATCGTGGTCGACTCCGTTGCCGCACTGACGCCAAAAGCGGAAATCGAAGGCGAAATCGGCGACTCTCACATGGGCCTCGCGGCACGTATGATGAGCCAGGCGATGCGTAAGCTGGCGGGTAACCTGAAGCAGTCCAACACGCTGCTGATCTTCATCAACCAGATCCGTATGAAAATTGGTGTGATGTTCGGTAACCCGGAAACCACGACTGGTGGTAACGCACTGAAATTCTACGCTTCTGTCCGTCTGGATATCCGCCGTATCGGTGCGGTAAAAGAGGGTGAGAACGTGGTGGGTAGCGAGACCCGCGTGAAGGTTGTGAAGAACAAAATCGCCGCGCCGTTCAAACAGGCTGAATTCCAGATCCTCTACGGTGAAGGGATTAACTTCTACGGCGAGCTGGTTGACCTGGGCGTGAAAGAGAAGCTGATTGAAAAAGCGGGCGCCTGGTACAGCTATAACGGCGACAAAATTGGTCAGGGTAAAGCGAATGCCATTTCCTGGCTGAAAGAGAACCCGGCTGCAGCGAAAGAGATCGAGAAGAAGGTGCGTGAGCTTCTGCTGAACAACCAGGACTCCAAACCTGATTTCGTAGTGGATGCTGCGGATGCTGAAGAAACCAACGAAGACTTCTAAGTCTCTCGTTTAAAAATGAAGGGCTGCTGATGCGGCCCTTTTTGCATTTCTGAATCAGCAGGTTTTTTATGAGTGAACCGACAACACGTCGACCCGCGTATGCGCGCTTGCTGGACCGCGCGGTGCGCATCCTGGCCGTTCGCGACCACAGTGAACAGGAGCTGCGGCGAAAACTGTCGGCTCCGGTAATGAGCAAAAACGGGCCGGAAGAGATTGATGCCGCTGCGGAAGATTATGACCGCGTGATTGCCTGGTGCTATGAACATCATTACCTTGATGACGAGCGTTTTGCCGCCCGCTTTCTTGCCAGCCGCAGCCGTAAAGGCTACGGGCCTGCGCGCATTCGCCAGGAGCTGAACCAGAAAGGCGTGGCCAGGGAGTCGATTGAAAAAGCGATGCGTGAATGCGACGTTGACTGGTGCGAACGGGCGAAAGAGCAGGCGATTCGTAAGTACGGCGAACCGCTGCCGCGCGATTTTTCAGATAAAGTCAAAATCCAGCGCTTTTTGCTCTACCGCGGCTTCCTGATGGAAGATATTCAGGATATCTGGCGCAATTTTGCCGATTGAACGCATGCGGGATTTTACTTCCCTCCAAAGAAAACTTATCTTATTCCCACTTTTTCAGTAGCTGGTCTGTCCAACGGTTTACCGAGACAGGCTGGCTGCGACATTTCGTTAGCTTGATTTCAGGATAATTATGAGCAAGAGCACCGCTGAGATCCGTCAGGCGTTTCTCGATTTTTTCCATAGTAAGGGACACCAGGTTGTTGCCAGCAGCTCCCTGGTACCGAACAACGACCCGACTCTGCTGTTTACCAACGCCGGGATGAACCAGTTCAAGGATGTGTTCCTTGGTCTCGACAAGCGTAATTATTCCCGCGCCACAACCTCACAGCGTTGCGTGCGTGCGGGCGGTAAACACAACGATCTGGAAAACGTCGGTTACACCGCGCGTCACCACACGTTCTTCGAAATGCTGGGTAACTTCAGCTTCGGCGACTACTTCAAACACGATGCCATTCAATATGCGTGGGAACTGCTGACCGGTGAAAACTGGTTCAACCTGCCGAAAGAGCGTCTGTGGGTTACCGTCTATGAAACCGATGACGAAGCCTACGAAATCTGGGAAAAAGAAGTCGGGATCCCGCGCGAGCGCATTATTCGCATCGGTGATAACAAAGGCGCGCCATACGCGTCTGACAACTTCTGGCAGATGGGCGATACCGGTCCTTGCGGTCCGTGCACCGAGATCTTCTACGATCACGGCGACCACATCTGGGGCGGTCCTCCAGGCAGCCCGGAAGAAGACGGCGATCGCTACATTGAGATCTGGAACATCGTCTTCATGCAGTTCAACCGTCAGGCCGACGGTACGATGGAGCCGCTGCCGAAGCCTTCCGTTGATACCGGTATGGGTCTGGAGCGTATTGCCGCGGTACTGCAGCACGTTAACTCTAACTATGAGATTGACCTGTTCAGCACCCTGATCAAAGCCGTTGCCGAAGTGACCGGCGCGACCGATCTGAACAACAAATCGCTGCGCGTTATCGCGGACCACATTCGTTCCTGTGCGTTCCTGATTGCCGACGGCGTTATCCCGTCGAATGAAAACCGTGGCTACGTGCTGCGTCGTATCATTCGCCGTGCCATCCGTCACGGCAACATGCTGGGCGCGAAGGATACCTTCTTCTATAAGCTCGTTGGGCCACTGATTGGCGTGATGGGTGCTGCCGGTGATGAGCTGAAACGCCAGCAGGCGCAGGTAGAGCAGGTTCTGAAAACCGAAGAAGAGCAGTTTGCCCGTACGCTGGAGCGCGGCCTGGCCCTGCTTGACGAGGAGCTGGCAAAACTTAAGGGCGACACGCTGGATGGCGAAACCGCTTTCCGCCTGTACGACACCTACGGCTTCCCGGTTGACCTGACGGCGGACGTTTGCCGCGAGCGCAACATCAAAGTTGACGAGGCGGGCTTCGAAGCCGCGATGGAAGAGCAGCGCCGTCGTGCGCGCGAATCCAGCGGTTTCGGTGCAGACTACAACGCGATGATCCGCGTTGACAGCGCGTCAGAGTTCAAAGGCTATGAGGCGCTGGAGCTGACCGGCAAAGTGACCGCTCTGTTTGTTGACGGTAAAGCCGTGGACAGCATCAGCGCCGGTCAGGATGCGGTTGTCATTCTGGACAAAACGCCGTTCTATGCGGAATCCGGCGGTCAGGTTGGCGATAAAGGCGAACTGAAAGGTAATGGTTTTAGCTTCACCGTCAGCGACACCCAGAAATACGGTCAGGCGATTGGTCACCAGGGCAAACTGGTTTCCGGTTCTCTGAAAGTGGGCGAGGGCGTCCAGGCGAACGTGGATGAAGCTCGCCGCGCGCGCATTCGTCTTAACCACTCTGCAACCCACCTGATGCACGCTGCCCTGCGCGACGTGCTGGGCACCCACGTTGCACAGAAAGGTTCTCTGGTTAACGACAAAGTGCTGCGCTTCGACTTCTCGCATTTTGAAGCGATGAAACCGTCGGAAATCCGTGCGGTGGAAGATCTGGTTAACGCCCAGATCCGACGTAACCTGCCAATCGAGACCCATATCATGGATCTCGAGGACGCGAAGAAAAAAGGTGCGATGGCGCTGTTCGGCGAGAAATATGACGAACGTGTGCGCGTACTGAGCATGGGTGACTTCTCCACCGAGCTGTGCGGCGGTACGCACGCCTCGCGCACCGGTGATATCGGCCTGTTCCGCATCGTTTCCGAATCGGGGACGGCGGCTGGCGTGCGTCGTATTGAAGCGGTAACCGGTGAAGGTGCGATTGCCAGCCTGCATGCGCAGAGCGATCAGCTGCACGACATCGCGCAGCTGCTGAAGGGTGATAGCCAGAACCTGGGCGAGAAAGTGCGCGTTGCGCTGGATCGCACCCGCCAGCTGGAAAAAGAGCTCCAGCAGCTGAAAGAGCAGGCTGCGGCGCAGGAGAGTGCAAACCTCTCCAGCAAGGCTGTAGACATTAAGGGCGTCAAACTGCTGGTCAGCGATCTGGCGGGCGTGGAGCCTAAGATGCTGCGTACTATGGTCGACGATCTCAAGAACCAGCTTGGTTCTACCGTTATCGTGCTGGCGACGGTGGCAGAAGGTAAGGTTTCTCTGATTGCGGGCGTCTCTAAGGATGTGACCGACCGCGTAAAAGCAGGGGAACTGATTGGTATGGTCGCCCAGCAGGTGGGCGGCAAGGGTGGCGGTCGTCCGGACATGGCGCAAGCCGGTGGTACGGATGCGGCGGCACTTCCAGCGGCATTGGCCAGCGTTGAAAGCTGGGTAAGCGCGAAACTGTAATAACTACAAAGCACAAGCAGACGCCATAGCGGTAACGTTATGGCGTCTTGTTCACTGCGCTATCGATAACGATAAAGTCAGGTTGAGTTTGTGTATATCGGCTAAACTTACGTTTAACAGAATGTGATGCCGTGACTGCTTACACATTACGTGTTTGTCATCGCTTACTTTTTGGCGTTATATGATGGATAATGCCGGGATACAAGAGACCCGACTCTTTTAATCTTTCAAGGAGCAAAGAATGCTGATTCTGACTCGTCGAGTTGGTGAGACCCTCATGATTGGGGATGAGGTCACCGTGACAGTTTTAGGGGTAAAGGGTAACCAGGTACGTATTGGTGTTAACGCTCCTAAAGAAGTATCTGTCCACCGTGAAGAGATCTACCAGCGTATCCAGGCTGAAAAATCCCAGCAGTCCAGTTACTGATATTGTCGCGTCTCGCTGTCGGGCGAGACGCAACCCTCCTGTCATTTTTCCTGCTCAACGTTACCGTTTCATTTCAATCGCTCTCTTTTTGACCAGCCCAACATCCTTAACTCGTCCCAATCCCCTCTTTTCTGCATACGTTTTTTGCGAAGAACGCTGCAAAATCCGCTTATAAAACACCCTCTTTGCGGCTTTTACATGCGAATTGCGTGTGATTTGTGCAAACGATAAAAGCTTTTGGAAAATTGTTTGACTTATAAGTCCCAGAAAGTAATATATGCGCCACGCAGCGACGAGAAGCTCTTAACGAGTTACTCGAAGCACTCGAAAGAGGCGTTGTGTGGTGAGGTGGCCGAGAGGCTGAAGGCGCTCCCCTGCTAAGGGAGTATGCGGTCAAAAGCTGCATCCGGGGTTCGAATCCCCGCCTCACCGCCATTTTGCATCCGTAGCTCAGCTGGATAGAGTACTCGGCTACGAACCGAGCGGTCGGAGGTTCGAATCCTCCCGGATGCACCATCTATTACTTCATATTGCTTTCGAAGTGATATGAATATCGAGCAGTACAGTAGTAAATCCCGATGCATCCGTAGCTCAGCTGGATAGAGTACTCGGCTACGAACCGAGCGGTCGGAGGTTCGAATCCTCCCGGATGCACCATTTATTACTTCATATTGCTTTAGAATGATGTGAGTTTCGAGCAGTACAGTAGCAAATCCCGATGCATCCGTAGCTCAGCTGGATAGAGTACTCGGCTACGAACCGAGCGGTCGGAGGTTCGAATCCTCCCGGATGCACCAT
>NZ_JBJHHG010000009.1:120790-186161 GCF_045257065.1 Enterobacter sp. PP-008-ECC_S150
TAGAATGATGTGAGTTTCGAGCAGTACAGTAGCAAATCCCGATGCATCCGTAGCTCAGCTGGATAGAGTACTCGGCTACGAACCGAGCGGTCGGAGGTTCGAATCCTCCCGGATGCACCATCTATTACTTCATATTGCTTTAGAGTGATGTGAGTATCGAGCAGTACAGTAGTAAATCCCGATGCATCCGTAGCTCAGCTGGATAGAGTACTCGGCTACGAACCGAGCGGTCGGAGGTTCGAATCCTCCCGGATGCACCATTTCTTCTTGTCATTCCTTCCAATGTTCAGTTCTTAATCACTCTCGTTGTTATCACTTCTCAGTCAGCGACAAAAACCACCATTTACGATAAAGTAATGCTTTGTTAATCGGTTAGCGAGAGCACGATGTACGCACAGTATGACGGTTTGATCTTCGATATGGATGGTACCCTGCTGGATACCGAACCCACGCACCGTCAAGCCTGGACTGATGTCCTGGGCCGCTACGGCATGCGTTTCGATCTCCAGGCGATGATTGCCCTCAACGGATCCCCCACCTGGCGTATTGCGCAGGCCGTGATTGAACTCAATCAGGCCGATCTCGACCCGCACCTGCTCGCGCGCGAAAAAACCGATGCGGTAAAAGCCATGCTTTTAGATACCGTACGCCCTCTGCCGCTGATTGAGGTGGTCAAAGAGTGGCACGGGCGTCGGCCTATGTCGGTAGGAACAGGCAGCGAAAGCGCGATTGCTGAGGCATTACTCAACCATCTTGGCCTGCGCCACTATTTTTCTGCCGTGGTCGCCGCCGATCATGTTAAACATCACAAGCCCGCACCGGACACCTTTCTGCTCTGCGCAGAATTAATGGGCGTCCCGGCGACAAAATGCGTCGTGTTTGAAGATGCCGATTTTGGTATCCAGGCCGCGCGTGATGCCGGAATGGATGCGGTGGATGTGCGCTTACTGTGAGTGACGCGCTGTCACTCGCCTCATTATTCGCCAGCAGTTTTTTAAGCGCCACGCTGTTACCGGGCAATTCGGAAGTGGTGCTGGTGGCGATGCTGTTGTCCGGCGTGAGTCAGCCCTGGCTGCTTGTATTAATAGCAACAATGGGTAATAGCCTTGGAGGGCTGACTAACGTTATTCTTGGGCGTTTCTTTCCGCTGCGCGAAAAATCGCGCTGGCAGGAAAAGGCAGTGGGCTGGCTAAAACGCTATGGCGCTGCCACGCTGTTATTAAGCTGGATGCCTGTAATAGGCGATTTACTGTGTCTGCTGGCGGGATGGATGCGCATCTCCTGGGGACCGGTGCTCTTTTTTTTGTGCCTTGGCAAGGCGTTGCGCTATGTTCTCGTGGCGTGGGCAACACTACAGGGTATGACGTGGTGGCACTAATTGGTGGAATGAATACGCGACCTTCAATCGTCAACCATTACAATTATGCTGAGTAACATTACTTTGACAGGCGGGAGGTCAATTTGATCCCGGACGTATCTCAGGCGCTGGCCTGGCTGGAAAACCACCCTCAGGCATTGAAGGGTATTCAGCGTGGTCTTGAGCGTGAAACGCTGCGCGTTAACGCGGACGGTAGCTTAGCGACAACGGGTCACCCGAAGGCGTTAGGCTCGGCGCTGACACATAAATGGATCACAACCGATTTTGCTGAAGCGCTGCTGGAGTTCATTACGCCAGTAGAGGGTGATATTGATCATATGCTGACGATCATGCGCGATATCCATCGCTACACCGCGCGCAACATGGGCGACGAACGTATGTGGCCTCTCAGCATGCCGTGCTATATCGAGCAGGGCCAGGAGATTGAGCTGGCGCAGTACGGCACGTCAAATATCGGACGGCTGAAAACGCTCTATCGCGAAGGGCTAAAGAACCGCTACGGCGCGTTGATGCAGACGATCTCGGGCGTGCATTATAACTTCTCGCTGCCCATGGCGTTCTGGCAGGCGAAATGCGGTGAAACGGATAAAGACGCGATTTCAGCGGGCTACTTCCGCCTGATCCGCAACTATTACCGTTTCGGCTGGGTGATCCCGTATCTGTTTGGTGCTTCCCCGGCGATATGTTCTTCGTTCCTGCAGGGGAAACCGACCACGCTGCCGTTCGAGAAAACCGAGTGTGGGATGTACTATCTCCCGTACGCCACCTCTCTGCGCCTGAGCGATCTCGGCTATACCAATAAATCGCAAAGCAATCTCGGTATTACGTTTAACGAATTGCACGAATATGTGGCAGGATTGAAGCGGGCGATCAAAACCCCGTCGGAAGAGTACGAGAAAATCGGCCTCGAAAAAGACGGCAAGCGCCTGCAGATCAACAGCAACGTGCTGCAGATTGAAAACGAGCTGTATGCGCCAATTCGTCCTAAGCGCGTGACGCGCAGCGGTGAAACGCCGTCGGATGCGCTACAGCGCGGCGGAATTGAATACATCGAAGTGCGTTCGCTGGATATTAACCCGTTCTCACCGATTGGCGTTGATGAGCAGCAGATTCGCTTCCTGGATCTGTTTATGGTCTGGTGCGTGCTGGCGGATGCGCCGGAAATGAGTGCAGATGAACTGCTCTGCACCCGCACAAACTGGAACCGCGTGATTCTGGAAGGGCGTAAACCGGGCCTGACGCTGGGTATCGGCTGCGAAACGGCACAGTTCCCGCTGACCAAAGTCGGCAAAGATCTGTTCCGTGACCTGAAGCGTGTTGCCCGAACAATGGACAGCATCGACGGCGGCGACGCGTATCAACAGATCTGCGACCAGCTGGTGGAATGCTTTGATAACCCGGAACTGACGTTCTCAGCACGCATTCTGCGTTCTATGATCGATCAGGGCATTGGCGGCACGGGGCGTTCACTCTCAGCCGAGTACCGTGAGATGCTGATGCAGGAGCCGTTAGAAGTGCTGAGCGAAGCGGATTTTGCAGCGGAACGCGATGCGTCCGTTGTGCGTCAGAAAGAGGTTGAAGCGGCGGATACCGAGTCGTTTGAGGCGTTTCTGGCGAAGCAGGCTTAAGCAGAAAAGAAAAAGGCCACATCGCTGTGGCCAAAATATACATCTCTGAATTCAGGGATGATGATAACAAATGCGCGTCTTTCATATACTCAGACGCGCATTCTGTAGAAGAGTTCAGTTTATTTTAAAAAAAATCACTATCGGAGGTGACGTATGCCGTTATTAGATAGCTTTACTGTCGACCATACCCGTATGGAAGCACCTGCAGTCCGCGTGGCGAAGACCATGCACACCCCGCACGGCGACACGATCACCGTCTTCGATCTGCGTTTCTGCGTGCCGAACAAAGAAGTGATGCCGGAGAAAGGCATTCATACGCTGGAACACCTGTTCGCGGGTTTCATGCGTGACCACCTGAACGGCAACGGCGTTGAGATCATCGACATCTCTCCGATGGGCTGCCGTACCGGTTTCTACATGAGCCTGATTGGTCAGCCGGAAGAGAAACGCGTTGCAGATGCGTGGAAAGCGGCGATGGAAGACGTGCTGAAGGTGAAAGAGCAGAACCAGATCCCTGAGCTGAACGTTTACCAGTGCGGGACTTACCAGATGCACTCTCTGGAAGAAGCGCAGGAGATCGCGCGTCACATTATCGAGCGTGATGTTCGCGTGAACAGCAACGAAGAGCTGGCTTTGCCAAAAGAAAAACTGCAGGAACTGCACATCTAGTACCGTGCCTGTAGGTGCCCGGTAGCGCTGCGCTTACCGGGCCTACAAGACCTCAAACCGTAGGCCGGATAAGGCGTAGCCGCCACCCGGCATCCAGCGCACAGGATTAGTGCGCGCCGCCACCCCCGCCACCGGCGCCAAACGGCGGCCTCGCAAACCACACCAGCCCCAGCAGGACGATGAAGATCCCTGCCGATATCCAGAAAATCTCGTTTGCAGAGATAATCAGCCCCTGGTTAGTGATCTGCTGGGCTATCCAGCCGGATGCCTGCTGCTCCGTCATGCCCATCCCCTGAAGCTGGCTGTACATCTCCCGGGAGTTAGGGTTAAACGGGTTCACCGCTTCCGTTAGCTGCGCGTGGTGCATCGACTCGCGGTTGGTCCAGAGGGTCGTGGTGATCGACGTCCCGATGGAACCCGCCAGCGTACGCGTAAAGTTCGACAGGCTTGATGCTGCCGCCATGCGCTCGGGCGGTAAGCCGGAAAGCGTAATGGTCGTCAGCGGCATAAAGAAGCACGCCACGGCGAAGCCCTGAATGAACTGCGGCCACGCGGACGCGCCAAAGTCCATGCCCGGCTCGAACGTATACGCGCGCCAGTAGAAGCACACCGCGTACATGATAAAGCTGAACGTCACCAGCCTGCGCATGTCGAGCTTGTGGGCGAAGCGGCCGATAATTGGCGACAGCAGGACCGGAATGACACCCACCGGCGCAGAGGCTAAACCTGCCCAGGTGGCGGTATAGCCATAGACCTCCTGCAGCAGCTGCGGCAGCAGAACGATCGCGCCGAAGTAGAGCATGTAGGCGAGGCTAATACACAGACAGCCGATGGTGAAGTTTCGCGACTTAAACAGCGAGAGATCGACGATCGGGTTATCGTCCGTCAGCTCCCAGACGATCAGGAAGCTCAGCGATATCACCGCGACAACGGTCAGCACGATAATCTCTGTCGAGTTAAACCAGTCCAGCTCTTTACCCTGATCGAGCATGACCTGCAGGCTACCGATGCCGACCACCAGCAGCGCCAGGCCAACGGCGTCAATGCGCCGCTGCTCCGTTCGGGTCTCGCGACCGCGCAGCGTTTGCAGGGTGAGCATCACCACCAGCGCACCAATCGGCACGTTGATGAAGAAGATCCAGCCCCAGTGGTAGTTATCGCTGATATAGCCGCCGAGGATAGGCCCGCAAATTGGCGCGACAATGACCGTCATCGACCACAGCGCCAGCGCGACAGAGCGCTTAGCGGGCGGATAGTTGTTAAGCAGCAAACTCTGCGACAGCGGAATCAGCGGCCCGGCCACGATCCCCTGAATGACGCGGAAGAAGATCAGCATCGTCAGGCTGCTGGACATGCCGCACGCCCAGGAGGCGAGCACGAACAGTATCGTTGACCAGAGGAACAGCTTCACCTCACCGACGCGCTTTGCCAGCCAGCCGGTGATCGGAATGGAGATGGCGTTCGCCACCCCGAATGAGGTAATGACCCAGGTCCCCTGGCTCAGCGACGAGCCAAGGTTACCGGCGATGGTTGGGATCGCCACGTTTGCGATGGTGGAGTCCAGCACCTGCATGAATGTCGCCAGCGACAGCGCAATGGTCATAATGACCAGCTGCGCGCCTTCCAGCGGTTTTTGCGGCTTTTGCTGTTGCATAACGCTCACCTTCGGATTAACCGGCGTTTGCCTTCACGATGTCATCGATCAGCTTGTTGACCGGATCGAGGCTAATTTCACGGGCGTTACTTTCATAAGCCGGGCTGCTGCGCACCTGGCTTGCCAGGATCTGACCGTCGCGGTTGGCGGTGTCCACCGTCACAAGCGTAGAGAGGCCAATACGCAGCGGATGGTCGGCGAGCTGTTTCGCATCCAGCTCGATACGCACCGGCAGACGCTGAACCACTTTGATCCAGTTACCGGTGGCGTTTTGCGCGGGCAGCAGGGAGAAGGCGCTGCCGGTCCCCATATCCAGGCCGACCACTTTTCCGGTGTACTTCACGTCATCGCCGTAGATGTCGCTGACCACCGTCGCGGTCTGGCCGATACGCATGTGCGCAAGCTGCGTCTCTTTAAAGTTGGCGTCGACCCACAGGTTGTCTGCCGGTACGACCGCCATCAGCGGCGTGGTTGGGCTAATCTGCGCCCCTGGCTGGACGGAACGACGGGAGACGTAGCCGGTCATCGGGCTGACGATTTTGGTACGCTCAAGGGCAAGCCACGCGTTACGCACTTCGGTCGCCGCCTGCTGAACGGCGGGCTGGTTTTCCAGGCTGGTGCCCAGCACCATCGCCTGGTTGGCGTTGTACTGTTGAATCGCCACATCCAGCTGCGCCTGGGCGCTGGCAACGGCGTCGCGGGCGTGCTGCAGCTCTTCACGGCCAATCAGGTTGGCGGTGCCGAGCGGCACGCGGCGGTTCAGGTCGCTCTGCGCCTGCGCCAGCGCGGTTTTCTGCACGTCGATGTTGGCCTGCAGCTGTTTGCTGTTGATCATCAGCTGGCGGGTCTGACGGACGCTGGAGGCCAGCGCGGTCTTTGCTTTTTCAAATGCCTGCTGCGCGTCGGTTGGATCGAGGGTCACCAACACATCGCCTTTTTGCACAAAGTCGGTATTGTCAGCCCAGACTTTCGTCACGCTGCCCGACACCTGCGCCATAATTTGTACCTGGTTCCCTGCCACGTAGGCGTCGTCTGTCTCTTCAGCATGACGCAGTACTAAAAACCAATAGATCCCATATGCCACGGCAATAATGATAAAGAGCAAGGTCAACAGAAGAAGGGCGCTCTTACGTTTGCCTTTCTTGTTGCCCGGCTGCTGCGGGGTAGTGCTCTCCGCATTTGCGCTCATTGTAGTTCTCCACGATCTTCTTATTTTCACATCGGCTGAGCCGACCTGTTGTCAGAAAGGCCAGCAGTGTGACGTGCTGGCCTGTCGGTTTTCTTATGAATCTGGAATGGTGAGCGTGTCGTCGCCTTAGCGCAGCGCCTCAAGAATGGCGCCGTCTTCATCCATCTGGTCCAGACGGGTGAGCAGCTTGCGAGTGATGTGCTCAAGCTGGTCGCGCTCGGCGGTGCTGAGGGCGGACCAGAGTTTGTGAAGGCAATTGTGCTGAGGTGGCAGCACTTCGCGCAGGAATTCGTGACCTTTCTCGGTCAGCTGCAGGTGCAGGCAGCGGCGATCGTTGTCGCTTTCACGGCGCTCAATCCAGCCGCGCTTTTCGAGTTCATCGGCAATACGGGTGGCATTGGTGCGGGAGGAGCCCAGCGCGCAGCTCAGTTCGGAAGGCTGAATGCTGTGATTTTCCTGAGACTCCAGCGTAATCAACGCCATAAACAACGTCTCGTTAATCCCTTGAGCTTTCAGCATTTTATTGCGGTTTTCCAGTAGCTTACCCTGCATGTGCATGCACAGGCGAGTCAGCAGGATTTCCTGATACGGGAAGTCCTCATGGCGACTGGCGCGGAATTTAAGCATTTGTTCAATGGGCGTAAACGAACTATCCATTTGGGCATAACCTCATTAATTACAGCCGATATAGTAACGATAGTGACAAATAATGTAAATGAATTATTTGTGCGGTTATATCCGCCAAACTTATGTCACCATCAGAAAGCGCCGGGTAAGTCCGTGACCCGGTGAGCACAGAAAGCGTAGGGTGTGAACCCGTGGAAGAGAGGATGTGAGGACGGGGGTCTGAACTATTCATGCCAATTGTAGATATGTCACCCACATTAAAATTTCTGGGATAAATGATTACGTTTACCTTAACAGACTGCAGGGCCTCTTAACACCCTAAGAGGCCAACGCAATGTAAAACTTAGTGTATTGCTTCCTGGCGATGGTAGCCGCGCCACCATACAAGAAGGTTGAGCGCGGCGACGATGGCCCCAATCCCACACACGCCCGACCAGCCACCATGCTGCCATGCCGATGCAGAAATTAATGAACCGGCTGCGCCCCCGATGAAGTAGCTGGTCATGTATCCGGCGGTGAGGCGGTTACGCGCCTCTGGCTTCACGCGATAGATGACGGTCTGGTTGGTAATGTGAACGCCCTGAACGGTAAGATCCAACACCAGGATACCGACGATCAGCGCCAGCACCGAGATGTGCCCATACCAGATTGCCCCCCAGGAGAGCAGGAGTAAAACCAGCCCTGCGGAGGTGGTCACGTGGGATTTGCCCTTGTCGGCCAGCCCGCCAGCGGGACGCGCGCCCAGTGCGCCAGCGGCACCGGCCAGACCGAACAGGCCAATCACCCCTTCGGAATAATTGAACGGCGGCGCGGCCAGCAGAAACGCCATCGACGTCCACAGAATGCTGAAGTTGGCGAAGGTGAAACAGCCCAGCAGGGCGCGGGTACGCAGAAGCTTATCCTGGGTGAACAGACTGAAAACGGAGGCCAGCAGCTGCGGGTAGTTCAGGTGATTTTCCTGCTTCACCTTTGGCAGCCCGCGCCACAGCGCCAGCGCCATCACCACCATCAGCACGCTCGCCACCCAGTAGACGGTGCGCCAGCCGCCGAGGCTTGCCAGCAGCCCTGCCACGGTTCGGGCCAGTAAAATCCCCAGCAGCAGGCCGCTCATGATGGTGCCCACCACCTTGCCGCGTTTTTCCGGGGAGGCGAGGGTCGCAGCGAGCGGCACCAGGATTTGCGCCACCACGGAGAACAGCCCCGTGAGCGCGGTACCGACGATCATCATCGTCAGCGACTGGCTGCTGGCGGTGATCAGCATCCCACCGGCGGCCAGCAGGGTCATGGAGACGATGAGCATTCGCCGTTCAAACATATCGCCGAGCGGCACCAGGAATAGCAGCCCGGCGGCATAGCCGAGCTGTGCTGCCGTCACGATGAAGCCAGCGGAGCTGGCGGAAAGGTTGAACGCGCGGGCGATGGTGTCGAGAAGCGGTTGCGCGTAATAGTTGCTGGCGACCGCCAGACCCGTTGCCACGGACATTAAAAGGATGAGTGCGGGGCTAAGCCCCTGAGCTGTTTTTGTCATTTGTTTCAGGAATCGTTAGTTAAGTGATTATTTTTCCGGAAACAATAATAGCGAATGATTGTGAAGGGTGGGGGATTGTTATGTGTGTGTTTGTGCGGTTAATCCCCTCACCCCAGCCCTCTCCCCAAAGGGGAGAGGGTGTATAAAGTCCCCTCTCCCCTTTGGGGAGAGGGTTAGGGTGAGGGGTAGGGTTTTGTTTTTTTACTTCTGCGCCGCCAGCGCCTCTTTCACCCAGCCGTCAAACTGCTGCTGGTGGGCTTTGATCCAGCCGTCAACGTGGCCTTTAACATCCGCTTCAGACGATTTGCCCGCATGCATCATCGCGTTCTGGGCATTGATGTCCGCCAGCGGCAGCTTCATCACCGAGAACAGCTTCGCCGCCGCCGGGTTTTTCTCCGCCCAGGCTTTGTTGGCCACGATATGCATCGTGTTCACCGGGAAGCCGTAGTTCATGCCGTTCGGCAGCCTGGTGTCGATATCCTTCTGCTCGCCCGGCAGGGAGGAGAACGGCACCTGCAGCCACACCACGTCTTTACCCGGCTTCAGCACGTCGCTCACCCAGTACGGCGTCCAGGTGTAGTAGATCACCGGTTTCCCCTCTTTGAAGCGGGCAATGGTGTCGGCCATCATCGCAGAATAGTTGCCGTGGCTCACGTCGACCGTTTTCGCCAGATCGAAGGCTTTGTTCTGGTGGTTAATCACCGCTTCACAGCCCCAGCCCGGCGAGCAGCCCATCATGTCGGCCTTGCCGTCACCGTTGGTATCAAACAGTTTGGCGATCGCTGGATCTTTCAGCTGTTCAATGTTGGTGATGTGGTACTTGTCGGCGGTTTTCTTGTCGATCAGATACCCCTGCGCGGCGCCGGTCACGAAGGTGCCCTCGCGATAGAATTTCTTGTCGCCACCGGCGGCTGCATACATGTCGTCATGCAGCGGCTGCCAGTTGACGGCGGTAAAGGTGGCATCGCCGGAGGCAATCGAGGTGTAGCCGACGTTGTAATCCACTTCACTCGGCGTGTTGACCGTATAGCCCAGCTTCTCCAGCGCGCGGCTGACGAGCTGGGTCTGGAAGCTCTCTTCGGAAATGGTGCTCTGCACCGGCTGTACGGTAATGCCTTTTCCCGGCAGGTCTGCCGCAAACGTGCTGGTGGAGACAAGGGTGGCAAACGCTGTGGCAAAAAGTACGTTATGTCGCATCGTTGTTCCTTATTTTGTAAATGGGCGGGTGATTAACCCGACAGGGCCGGTGCTATACCAGCGACGGTTGCCGCGACTGCGTGAATCACGACCAACGGCCTGAGTCAGGCGGTCAAGAATAATGGCGAGGATCACAATCCCGACGCCGCCGACGGTAGCCAGCCCCATGTCGAGACGGCCAATGCCGCGCAGTACCATCTGTCCCAGGCCGCCCACGGCGATCATCGAGGCAATCACCACCATCGAGAGCGCGAGCATCAGCGTCTGGTTAACGCCCGCCATAATGGTCGGCATCGCCAGCGGGAGCTGAACCTTAAACAGCATCTGGCGCGGGCTGGCACCGAACGACCGTGACGCTTCAATCAGATCCGCTGGCACCTGGTTAATCCCCAGAATGGTCAGACGGACGATCGGCGGCAGGGCGAAGATAATGGTCACCACCACGCCCGGCACGTTGCCGATGCCGAACAGCATCACGATAGGCACCAGATAGACGAACGCCGGGGTGGTCTGCATCGCATCCAGCAGCGGACGAATAATCTTCGCCGCCCGCGGGCTGCGCGCCAGCCAGATCCCCATCGGCAGGCCGATGACAATGCAGAAGAGCAGGGCGGTCAGCACCAGCGCCAGGGTGATCATCGCCTGCGACCAGGCGCCAATCGCGCCGATGGCAACCAGCGAAATCAGCGTGGCGACCCCCATTCCTGCGCTACCGAACTGCCAGGCGATCAGGGAGAAGAGGATAATCGCCACCGGCGCCGGCATGCCCAGCATCAGCTGCTGGAAGCCGTTGAGGATGTAATCCACCGGGATGCGTATCCCCTGGAAGACCGGACGGAAGTGCGTGACTACCCAGTCGATCCCCTCCGTGACCCAGCTGTCGAGCGGGATCAGCGTCTTGTGGAATGGATCCATAATGTTGAAATGCTCTGGCGCAGGCGCGGGAGCGCTGTTGAGCCAGTCAGCCGCGCCGCCGCCGTCGGCGGGGGCTGGCGTGGAACCCCACGCATCGGCGGATTGTGCAGCGCTGTCCGCTGCTTCGGTCGTGCCCCACGGGTTAGATTGATCGGTCATTGTTTGCCCCCTCGCGATCTAAAGCCTGCAGCAGCATCCGTTTTGAGATGATGCCGACGTACTGTTGCTCCTCACCCACGACCGGCACGGCGCACGGTGCCTGGCCGACGTGAGAGAGTAATTCGCTGAGCGGCGTTTCGGCGTCCACGGCAAGCGGAGCGTCAATTAGCGCCGCATCGATCCCCTGGTTTTCACCAAGCGCGGATTTCAGGGAGTCGATGGAGACAATGCCGACAAATCTATTGCCGCGTTCAACCAGATAACCGTATTCACGATCTTCGTCCTGCAGCAGCTTCAGCGCCGATCGCGGGCCAAAACCCGGCGTTTTACGGATGATGCCGTTTGGCGTTCGACGGGCAATATCTTTGGCGCTAAACACCTGGCTAATATCCACGCCGCGGAAGAAGGTGCGCACATAATCATTCGCCGGATTATTGAGAATTTCATCCGGCGTGCCGACCTGCACCACTTCACCGTTTTGCATAATGGCAATACGGTCGCCAATACGCATGGCTTCATCCAGATCGTGGGAAATAAAGACAATCGTTCGCTGATGTTTAGCCTGTAATTTTACCAGCTCATCCTGCATCTCGGTGCGAATTAACGGATCGAGGGCGGAGAAGGCTTCATCCATTAATAAAATGTCGGGATTAATGGCTAATGCACGGGCTAATCCCACGCGCTGACGCATCCCGCCGGAAAGTTCATCCGGATAAGCATGCGCATAATTTTCCAGCCCGACCTGACGCAGTGCGTCAAGGGCTTTTTCCTGACGTTCCTGCGCGGGCGTGCCGGCTAATTCCATCCCGAAAGCGGTATTATCCAGCACCGTCATGTGCGGCATCAGCGCGAAGGACTGGAACACCATCGCAATCTTCTTTCTGCGCACCTCGCGAAGCTCGGCCTCTGATATTCTGGCGATATCCACGCCGTCAATCAGCACCTGTCCGCGGGTGGGTTCAATCAGGCGATTGAGAAGGCGAACCATAGTGGATTTACCCGAACCGGATAATCCCATGATGACAAAAATCTCGCCTTCTTCAATGGCCAGACTGGCGTCTTTAACGCCAAGCGATAGCCCGGTTTTTTCCAGAATTTGCTCTTTGGTAAGGCCTTTCTCAATATATTTGAATGCGCGCTGCGGATGCTCGCCAAATACTTTATAAAGATTTTTCACTTCTAATTTAATTGCCATGCAATAGGGTGTTTCCTGTTATTTGTTTATGCCAATATGATTACCATGGTAAATTGTTAACGGGCATAACCCTAACATACTGAGAATCTGAGACAACCCTGAGTCAGGCTGAGGCCGTAATTTTGACGCAAGCGAAACGGCTGAATTTCCCATGAATAAAGGGCTGAGGGCGGTTTGAATTTTTCTCAATTTTTTGCTGCTGCACTGGGGAATTTCGCCTGAACCGGAATGATTCAGGCGAATATGACGCGGAAATGACAGTGTAGTTGTTATGTAAATATTAGAGAGGAAATTGTTGGGTTTATATTAAATTAACAAACGTTAGCGTTCATCAAAAATCCCAATCTTCATCCTCGGTTTCTACCGCTTTGCCCATCACGTACGATGAACCCGATCCCGAGAAGAAATCGTGGTTTTCGTCAGCGTTAGGCGACAGCGCGGAGAGAATAGCCGGGTTCACCTCGGCCATCTCCGGCGGAAAAAGCGCGTCGTAACCCAGGTTCATCAGCGCCTTGTTGGCGTTGTAGCAGAGGAACGCTTTGACATCCTCTTCCCAGCCCGTTCCGGCATACAGTTCCTCGGTATAGCTCAGCTCGTTGTCGTACAGATCCATCAGCAAATCGAGCGCAAAGCCTTTAAGCTCCTCGCGCTTCGCCTGGTCCACTTTCTCCAGCCCTTTCTGATACTTATAGCCAATGTAGTATCCGTGCACCGCTTCATCCCGAATGATGAGGCGAATCAAATCGGCGGTGTTGGTGAGCTTGCCCCGGCTCGACCAGTACATGGGCAGCCAGAAGCCGGAATAGAAGAGGAAAGATTCCAGGAACACGCTGGCGATCTTCTTCTTCAGCGGCTCGTCGGCCCGGTAATACGCCAGCACCAGCTCCGCCTTTCTCTGAAGTGATTCGCTCGCTTCGCTCCAGGCGTAGGCCGCGTCCACGTCTTTGGTCTGGCACAGCGTGGAAAATATCGAGCTGTAGGAGCGGGCATGTACCGCCTCCATAAAGCTGATGTTCGACATCACCGCCTCTTCGTGCGGCGTCAGCGCGTCGCCCATCAGCGCCGGTGCGCCGACGGTATTCTGAATGGTGTCCAGCAGCGTCAGGCCGGTAAAGACGCGGATCGTCAGCTGCTGTTCGGCGTGGCCGAGCGTTTGCCAGGCCGGAATATCGTTGGAAAGCGGAACCTTTTCCGGCAGCCAGAAGTTGCTGGTCAGGCGGTTCCACACCTCCAGATCTTTGTCATCCTGGATTTTGTTCCAGTTAACGGCGCTCACGCGTGACAGTTTCATCCTTTCTCCTTACAGCGCGCAGGACACGCAGCCTTCAATTTCGGTGCCTTCCAGCGCAAGCTGGCGCAGGCGAATGTAGTAGAGCGTTTTGATGCCTTTCTTCCAGGCGTAGATCTGCGCTTTGTTGATATCCCGCGTGGTGGCGGTATCCGGGAAGAACAGCGTCAGCGACAGCCCCTGATCCACATGTTTTGTCGCCTCGGCGTAGGTATCGATGATTTTTTCCGGGCCGATCTCATACGCGTCCTGATACAGCGCCAGGTTTTCATTGGTCATAAACGGGGCAGGGTAGTAAACGCGTCCGGTTTTGCCTTCCTTACGAATTTCAATTTTCGACACGATCGGATGAATGCTCGACGTGGCATGGTTAATGTAGGAAATCGATCCGGTCGGCGGCACGGCCTGCAGGTTCTGGTTATAGATGCCGTAGCGCATCACGTCGTCACGCAGCTGCTGCCACATCTCGCGCGTCGGCAGGGTAATCCCCGCGCGGGCAAAGAGATCGCGCACTTTTTCGGTTTTCGGCTGCCAGTCGCCTTCCAGATACTGGCTGAAATAGGCCCCGCTGGCGTAGCGCGACTGTTCAAAACCCGCGAACCGCTGGCTGCGCTCGCGCGCCAGCATCATCGAGGTATGCAGCGCGTGCCAGGTAATGGTGTAAAAATAGAGGTTGGTAAAATCCAGCCCTTCCGGACTGCCGTAGGCGATGCCTTCCCGCGCCAGATAGCCGTGCAGGTTCATCTGCCCCAGCCCGATGGCGTGCGATGCGGCGTTGCCCGCTTCAATAGACGGCACGCTGCGGATGTGGCTCATGTCCGACACCGCCGTCAGCCCGCGGATGGCGGTTTCCACCGTGCGGCCAAAGTCGGGTGAATCCATCGTGTGTGCGATATTCAGCGACCCGAGGTTGCAGGAGATATCTTTGCCGATATCCGCGTAGTCCAGGTTTTCGTCGTAGGCTGACGCGCTGTTGACCTGCAAAATCTCCGAGCACAGGTTGCTCATGTTGATGCGCCCGGCAATCGGGTTCGCGCGGTTTACCGTATCTTCATACATGATGTACGGATAGCCGGACTCAAACTGGATCTCCGCAAGCGTCTGGAAGAAATCGCGGGCGTTGATATATTTTTTGCGAATGCGATCGTCGGCCAGCAGCTCCTCGTAGCGCTCGCTGATGGCCACGTCGCCAAAGGCTTTACCGTAAATACGCTCAACGTCATACGGGGAGAAGAGCGCCATCCCGGCATTCTCTTTGGCCAGCTTAAAGGTGATATCCGGGATCACCACCCCCAGCGACAGGGTTTTGATACGGATTTTCTCATCGGCGTTTTCGCGTTTGGTATCGAGAAAACGCAGAATGTCCGGGTGGTGCGCGTGCAGGTAAACCGCCCCCGCTCCCTGACGCGCGCCAAGCTGGTTGGCATAGGAGAACGCATCCTCAAGCATCTTCATTACCGGGATCACGCCGGAGGACTGGTTTTCGATGCGCTTGATCGGCGCGCCCGCTTCGCGCAGGTTAGAGAGCAAAAACGCCACGCCGCCGCCGCGTTTGGAAAGCTGCAGCGCCGAGTTTACCGCGCGGCCAATCGACTCCATATTATCTTCGATACGCAGCAGGAAGCAGGAAACCAGCTCCCCGCGCTGGGCTTTGCCGCAGTTGAGGAAGGTGGGCGTGGCGGGCTGGAAGCGACCGGAGAGGATCTCGTCGGTGAGCTGCTCCGCCAGCGCTTCGTCGCCCTGCGCCAGCGTCAGCGCCACCATCACCACGCGATCTTCAAAGCTTTCCAGGTACCGTTTACCGTCGAAGGTTTTCAGGGTGTAGCTGGTGTAGTACTTCCACGCGCCAAGAAACGTCTGGAAGCGAAAGCCGCTGGCGTGCGCGCGTTCAAACAGCTTCACCACGAAGGTACGTTCGTAGCGGGTGAGCGTGCGCGCGTCGTAGTACCCCTCGTTCACGAGATAGTCGAGACGTTCATTCTGGTTTGCAAAAGCCACGCTGTTGGGCCGCACGTGGGCGGCAAAAAAGGCGTCCACCGCCTCCCTGTCTTTATCGAACTGAATGCGCCCCTCGCGATCGTAGAGGTTAAGCATTGCGTTGAGTGCGTGGTAATCCGGTGTCGCCTGAATCACCCGTTCTGCGGTTGTCGTTGCCAAAATTCGTTCACTCCTTTACGCACGTTTTCGACGTCCTGCTGTGTCCCCATCAGCTCAAAACGATAGAGATACGGCACGCCGCATTTTTGAGAGATGACGTCCCCGGCGCGGCCAAAAGCATCGCCGAAATTGCGATTCCCTGCCGCGATAACCCCGCGGATCAGCCCGCGATTGTGGGGATCGTTCAGAAAGCGGATCGCCTGACGAGGCACGGCACCTGCCGTACCGCCACCGCCATAGCTGGGCACCACCAGAATGTAAGGCTCTTCTACCCGGATCCGCTCCCGCTCGTTAAGCGGAATGCGAACCGCGGGCAGCCCGACGCGCTCAATGAAGCGGAGCGTGTTTTCCGAGCTGCTGGAGAAGAACACCAGCCTGCTCATGCCCGGGCGGCCTGCGCGGCGAGGCGGTTAATCATGTCCGGGCGAAAGCCGGACCAGCTTGTCTCCCCGGCAACCACCACGGGAAGCTGACGAAACCCTTGGGCGCGCAGGGTATCGGCGGCCTCGGGGACCTGGTCAATATTCACCATCTCAAACGCTACGCCGCGGCTCTCCATCGCCCGTTTAGTGGCGTGGCACTGAACACAATCGTTACGAGTGTAAATAATAATGCTCATGATTCGTATTTCCATTTAAAATGAGGGGGCGGCGCGAATCATCGCGTCAGGTTGTGTGTGTCTTGCTAAGAGAGATACTAGATGTAGTTGCCTTAAGTTTCAACCATACAAGATATGGGAAATTCAGATTGATGTTGCCCTAGTGATGAGCACAGCGGGGCAGGGCAGACCATGCGGGTTTTACAGGCGAGAAGGCAAAGAAAAGCCCCGGCGCCTGAGGCAGCCGGGGCTAAGAAGGTGCGCTTACTTACGCAGGCTAAGCAGGGCGCCGACGAAGATCCCGACCGCCGCGACCGTGCCCAGCGTGTAAAGCGGTTTTTCGCGCACGAAGCTGGTAGCGCAGCTGACCGCATCGCAGGCGGCCTGAGTGGTTCGCGTACGCCCGTTTAAACGCGCGCGGGTTTCACGGAGCAGAGACTGAGCCTTACGTTTTGCGGCATCCGCTTCGTCCTTCGCGTCACTTCCCCAGGACTTCAGCACCTCTTCCAGCGTGTCCGCTAATTGGCTGACATCATTACGAATATCCTGAGCGTCGTCATTAATATCGTTTCGGTTCGGTCTGTTAAACATACGATCCTCCGTAATTTTGTGTTCCCGTTCAGTTTAGTTCATAAATTTAATATCTGAAGCGCATCACGCGTTATCCGCCAGTTTATGGACTATTCTGAAAGCCCTGCTAATGCTGAATACTGTAAGGTTGCCGGGCAGGAAAAGATAACGAGGAAAAGATATGTATTTACGACCTGATGAGGTGGCACGCGTTCTTGAAAAAGAGGGATTCACCATGGACGAGGTGACATCAAAAGCGTATGGATATCGCCGCGGCGAGAATTATGTTTACGTTAATCGCGAAGCAAGAATGGGACGTACCGCGCTCATTATTCACCCGACGCTGAAAGACAGAAGTCTGTCATTTGCTGAGCCTGCCTCGGATATTAAAACCTGCGATCACTATCAGCAATTCCCGCTCTATTTAGGCGGGGAACGGCACGAGCATTATGGTATTCCGCATGGTTTCAGTTCGCGTATGGCGCTGGAACGGTTTTTGAAGGGACTGTTTGGCGACGTGCAATAAATTCGCGACTGGCGTGCGCCAGTCGCTTCACATTACGCTTTTGCCTGGCCGTAGTGGCTGACCTTGAACAGGCGGCGGCAGTAGTCAAGGAAATAGCCGTATACCGCCCCCATCAGCATTGAAACCACAATATTCGAACTCACTGCCGCGGCGATCTGGTGCCAGTCCGCACCCACCGTCAGCAGAATGGCCACGTAAACCGGCGACTGGAACGTCACATACGCCAGAACGTCCGCCAGGTTTTTCACCCAGCCAGCGGGGCTGATACGACGCGCGAAACGCATAACCGCATCGCGGTATAGCCCGTAAGGCCATGCAATAATAATATTGACCGGGATCGCCACCAGACGAGAAGAAAGTGACTGCTCGAAGGTCATTCCGGAGAGGAATATTTCGATCAGCATGTTCACAACGGAACAGTAGACAACCATCGCGAAAGTATCCGCCACGGCATGGCGGAGGCGTGATTGCGGTGAGAACATGTCTGAACTCCTTGAGAAGAACACAAAAAAGAAACGATTTTCCCGAAGCGACTAGTGCTTTAGGTTGGTTTGTTGGACGTGTATAGCGTATATCTCTGCGTTTGAACTAACAACTAGTGATTAATTTTTATTTAATCGCCTTTTGTCCACAAAATTCTCTAAATTTGGTTGTTTTTTGTTCGGTTCGTTATAATCTGTCTCGATTAAACTTTTTGATATAAAAATCAAATAGTTATTTTTTTTGACGTTAAGAGGAGGATCCTTCTGCCTGCCTGTGGCGAAGAATGCTGGAATTTGGATTAAAGTTGACCATTTATATTGATGTGATGATTGAATCTATGAGGATCCCACAAGCAGCATGAGATAATATTAACGATCCGAGTAAAGGCTATTCCCATTATTGTCTGAACGACCCTGCGGGTAGATATTTCAACGAAAATGAATTATTCTGGCGGCGATTTATCTATTTACCCTAAAGAAAAGGTTTTCAAATAATATGTCTTTGACGTTACAGAATCTTAATAATATCCGAACTCTGCGCGCCATGGCCCGCGAATTAACCCTGGACGTTCTTGAGGAAATGCTGGAAAAGGTCAGGGTCGTTGCTGAAGAGAAACGGAGCGAGCAGGCGGAATTAGAGCAGCAGCGTGCTGAGCAGCAGGAGAAAATTAATGCCCTGCTGGAGCTGATGAAAGCCGATGGTATTTCACCGACCGACCTGCTGGGCTCCGAGCTGGCGCAGGCGGGTAAGCCAGCGAAAAAGCGTAAGCCGCGTGAAGCAAAATATCGCTTTATCGACCAGAACGGTGAAGAGAAAACGTGGACCGGCCAGGGCCGCACGCCGAAGCCGATTGCCAGCGCGCTGGCAAACGGGAAATCACTGGATGATTTTCTGATCTAAGGCGTTAACCGGGCGGAATATTCCGCCCGGCTGTCTGTTAGCAGACGCCGAAATCACCTTCTTCGGTATACGGCGCCACATCGGCCGCTTTCAGCGTATATTTCTCGCCCTGTTCATTACTCGCCTGAACCGCCACAATCGTATCACCGTTCACTTCGAGCACTTTCAGTTTCGGACCGCCTTTACGCGGTTGCACATAATCACCGACAGAAAACATATTACCTCCTCATCGTTTTAGCGATCTTCACCTTAGCCCACGCATGACGCCGGGTACAGTGACTTTCACCGATTACTGCTTATGAGGTACGACGGTTCCAGGGCATAACCTTAAGCAGTCTCGCCATGCCGCAAAAGCCCGTCATACCGGCGAACAGCAGCCCGGCTCCCACAAAACCGCTGAGCAGGAAAAAGCCGCTGGAGACGCTATAACCCAGCACCACGCCGCAGAGTATCAACAGCCCGGCGGCAATTTGCACCTGGCGCATCAGCGGCAGCGGCTGGGATCTGTCTTCGACGGTCGGCAGCCCGGCCTGCTTCCAGCCCTGAATACCACCTTCCACCACAAATGCCCGAGCGGGCGCGGCGGCCCGGGCAAGGCGGTCGGCATTGCCCGACGTCCGGGCGCCGGACTGGCAGTGAAAAATCACCGTTTCACCCGCCTGCGCGTTAAGAGCGCCGGATAGGGTTTCCAGCGGCACCAGCCTCGCGGTGGGAATATGCTCGCGGGCGTACTCGTCGCTATCGCGAATATCAATCAGTTTTGCGCCTTCAGAGATGCGGGCATTGGCCTCGCGCGGCGAAAGAAGGGGAAGTGACATGGGCGCTCCTTACGGGCAATAAAGGGTTTTCAGGGTGCTGATGAGCTGATGTACCGCATCGTTTTTAATGAAGTACAGAATGCGCTGCGCCTCGCGGGTGCTGTCGATAAGCCCTTCCTCACGCATGCGTGCCAGATGCTGCGAGGTAGCGGAAGGACTCAGCCCCGTGGCCCGCGCCAGGTCGCCCGCGCGGGTGCCGGGGGTCCCGCATAATGTGCAGAGGATCAGCAGCCGATGCGGGTTGCTCATGGCTTTCAACAGGGCGGCGGCCTGCTCGGCGCTGGCCTGGAGTTGTTCAAGTTCTGTCATGTTATTTTAGCACTCCCTTAATTAAGGTAATGCTAAATTAATCCCGCACTTTACACCAGCGTTAAAAGCGTAAAAGAGGGTAAATGGGACGGGTCTGAATGGCAGAAGCCGATAAGCTGGCTACGCTTACAGTCATTACTCTTTTTTATTTTCAACTGGTTAGCGTATACGGAGTGTTTATGGGTTTTTGGCGTGTTGTCTTTACGATTATTCTCCCTCCGCTGGGCGTGCTGCTCGGCAAGGGGTTTGGCTGGGCGTTTATCCTGAATATTATTCTGACCTTGCTGGGCTACATCCCCGGACTTATCCACGCGTTTTGGGTACAAACCAAAAGCTAAGCTCGCCTTAGCTGTCGGTCAGCATGCGCGAGTTCTGGCGCGTTTTGCAGGTCGGGTAAGGCGAGGCCGCCGCCCGACAATGCAGTATACTGCTATGCATATTCTTTAAGAGGGATCTGCCATGGCACAAAATATCTACGACAATCCGGCATTTTTCGAAGGCTACGCCCAGCTTCCGCGCTCGGTGCAGGGCCTGGACGGCGCGCCGGAGTGGCCCGCGCTGAAAAACATGCTGCCTGATTTAACCGGTAAATCGGTTGTCGATCTCGGCTGCGGCTACGGCTGGTTCTGCCGCGCCGCGCGTGAACTGGGCGCTTCTGACGTCACGGGCGTTGATATTTCCGAAAAGATGCTTGCCCGGGCAGCAGAGCTTACCGCGGACCCACAGATCCGGTATCAGCGCAGCGATCTGGAGTCGCTCAGACTCGACGAAAACAGCCTCGACCTTGTCTACAGCTCGCTTGCGCTGCACTACCTCCCGGAACTGAACACGCTATTCGCCAGCGTTCAGCGCGCGCTCAAACCCGGCGGCAGCCTGGTTTTTTCGATGGAGCACCCGATCTACACCTGCGCCACGCGTCAGGGCTGGCTGACCGACGATAAGGGCGAGCGGTTCTGGGGCGTGAATCACTATCAGGACGAAGGCAAGCGCGTCAGCAACTGGCTGGCGGATGGGGTAATTAAGTATCACCGCACGCTGGGCACTACGCTTAACGCGCTGATCAAGGCCGGGTTAACGATAAGCGACGTCAATGAGTGGGGACCCACGCAGGCGCAGGTCGATGCCTGGCCCGCGCTGGCCGAAGAGGCGGAGCGTCCGATGCTGGTGCTGATCGCCGCCCGCAAGGCTTAATACCCGACCTTATACACTCGCCCGCTCTGCACTCCTTCCACGCTGCGACGGTAGGCCTGGGCCACGGTTGCGGCGGGGACGCTCTCAAAGCCCGGGAAGAAGCCGTCGTACGCTTCCGCGGATTCCGTCAGGACCGTTGGGCTAATCAGGTTGATGCGGATCCCGCGAGGCAGTTCGCAGGCGGCGGCGCGAACGAACCCTTCCAGCGCGGCATTCACCGTGGTGGCATTCACCCCCTGCGCAATCGGCTCGTGCGCGACAATCCCGCTTATCAGCGTAATCGAGCCGCCTTCGTTGAGGTAGTGCTGGCCGGTCAGCGCCAGACGCACCTGCCCCAGCAGCTTGTCCTGCAGGCCCTGGTTGAAGTCGCTGTCTTTCATGGTCGCGAGCGGGCCGAAGTGGAGGCCGCCGCTGGCGGACACAATGGCGTCCACCCTACCGATTTTCTCAAACAGCGCCTGCACGCTCGCCTGCGAGGTGATATCTACCCGGTAGTCGCCCTGCGTGCGGCCCACGCGAATGACCTCGTGGCGACGACTCAGCTCTTCCGCTACTGCCCGACCAACCGTACCGCTGGCACCAATAATGACGATTTTCATAGCCGACTCCTTATGTTGTGAGCCTTCATTCTTTAATAAATAAAAACGCAGATAAACTGGGCTAAAGTTAGAAGATTGCTAATCAGAGGTTTGGAATATGGATAAGCTTCGCGGCATGGAGACGTTTATCGCGGTGGTAGAGAGCGGCAGTTTTACCGGTGCGGCTGCACGGCTGGAGATGTCGGCGGTGATGGTGGGAAAGTACGTTGCGCTGCTGGAATCACAGCTCGGCACCCGCCTGCTGGAGCGTAACACGCGGCGTCAGAGCCTGACCGATGCCGGTCGCGTCTATTTTGAAGAGGCCAGACGGGTTCTTGAGCAGGTCTCCATTGCCGAAAACGCGGTTGAACGCCTGCGCGCCGCGCCCGCCGGAACCCTGCGCGTCACGGCGCCTACGTCATTTGGCGGCTGCGTCATTGCCCCGCTGACGGCAACCTTTTTACAGCGCTACCCGGAGGTACGCGTCGAGCTGGATCTCACTAACCGGATGGTCGATCTGGTGGAAGAGGGCGTCGATCTCGCCATCCGCATTGGTGACGTTGGCAATGACGATCTGGTGGCGAAATACCTGTGCCCCTACAACATGGTGATCTGCGCCGCGCCGGACTATTTAGCGCGCCACGGCACGCCGCAAACGCCTGCCGATCTGGTGGATCATCTCTGTCTTTCGCATACGGTGTGGACCGCGCGCAACGAGTGGCGGCTGCCGGGTCAGGAAGGGGAGGTGCGCTGGAAACGCGATGCCGTATTACGGTGTAACGACGGCTACGGGCTGCGGATGGCGGCAAGAGCCGGGGCGGGATTACTGCTGCAGCCAGAAGTGCTGGTGGCGGAAGAGCTGGCAAGCGGCAGTCTGATTCGGGTGCTCGAACCGTTCACCCCCGCGCCGAGGCCGGTGCATTTACTGTGGCGTCAGGATTTACGCCCCCTGCCCAAGCTGACGGAATTTATCGCCCATATTCTGCTAAGATTGAGCACACTATAAAAACAGAAGGTAAGCAAAGAATGTCCGTGAGTAAACTCGCCAGCAGCGCGCAGGGCCTGCAATCATCCGCCATCCGTGAATTATTAAAACATAGCAAAATGGCGGGTGTGATCTCGCTGGGGGGCGGTATCCCTAACCCTGACCTGTTCGATCGCGAAGGGCTGAAAATGGCGGCGGATGCCGTATTGTCTCAGCATTTTGGCGAGGCGTTTCAGTACGGCCTGACCGAAGGCATCCCCGGGCTGCGGGAAGAGATCCAGCGGATTTGCGAGGGGCGAGGCATTCGCTGTAAGGCTGATGACGTGGTGGTGACCTCCGGTTCGCAGCAGTCCCTTGACGTGCTGGCGCGCGCGTTAATTAACCCCGGCGATATTGTCGTCGTCGAGCGTCCAACCTATCTTGCTGCCCTGCAGGTATTTGGCCTGGCGCAGGCGAATTTTGAATCCGTGGGCACCGACGGCGACGGCATGAAGATCGACGAACTCGAAGCGCTGGCGGCAAATAAGACGATTAAAGCGGTCTATATTGTCCCGACGTTTGGTAACCCGGGCGGCGTAACGCTGTCTGAAGCGCGCCGTAAACAGCTGGTGGAATTATCGAAGCGCTATGACTTCGTCATTATTGAAGACGATCCGTACAGCGAAATTAATTATACCGATGAGATCTTCCGTCCGTTAATTGCCCATGCGAAAGACATCGGCAACGAAGAGAACGTGGTGTACACCTCAACCTTCTCTAAAATTCTCGCGCCGGGCACGCGCGTGGGCTGGGTGCTGGTGCCGGAATGGCTGAAGCGCGCGGTGGTTAACCTTAAGCAAACCACCGATCTGCACACCAGCACGCTGTCGCAGTTAATGACGTATGAGTACCTGAAAACCGGTCGTCTGGCGGCGCAGATCAAGACGATCCGCGAAGCCTATCGCCAGAAATACCAGACGTTTGCAACGGAACTTGAGGCCGAGCTGGGGGGGGTGATGTCTTTCCATAAGCCGAAGGGCGGCATGTTCCTGTGGGCCAGAATGAATAATGGCATGAACACCACCCGCTGGCTGGAAAAAACGTTAAGTAACGGCGTAGTATTTGTGCCGGGCGAATTTTTCTATTGCAATGATCCAGACCACTCGACGCTGCGCATGTCGTTTGTCACGCCAACGGATGAAGCGCTGAAGGAAGCGGTTCAACGCCTGAAAAAATCGCTGTAAAAGACCTGCGCATAATGGCTTCTCTGCCGTTATGCGCAATACGCGTTCAGAGCGGCACGGGCCGCAATCGTCCATGGAGATCTCCATGTTTGAATTTCTGTTCGGTGTCGTTACGCACACGCCTGTCTGGGTATGGGTGCTGTTTATCTTCCTTGTTTCGCGCGGCATCAAAGCCCGCAGGCCTGCCACCGTTACGCTGGAACGGCTTGCCATCATTCCGGCGATCTTTCTTATCTGGGATATTTACGATCTGGTGGTCTACCGCACGCTGACACCCGGCGCTGTCGCACTTTGGGCGGTTGGGATCCTCGCCGGAGCCGTTCTGGGGTATTTCCTGATTAAGCAGGCGGTGATTACCCGCGCAGAGGCACCGCGTAGCCTGTACCGTCAGGCAGACTACACCGCGCTGCCGTTTATGATGCTGGCGTTCGGGGTGAAGTATGTGCTGGGCGTGATGAGCGCGGTCTCTCCCCAGACGATGCAGCAGCCTGCTATGAGCGCCCTTGCGGTTGTCTCCGGCGGGGTGTTTGCCGGGGTGTTTATCGGCAAGTTTACGCGGTATGTTGAGGTGTTCAGCCGCACCGCCCCGCGCCCGGCGGAGTGAGAGCGTGAGTCAGGCCACGTCCGGCCGACCGGATTTACGCCTGGCCATCACTTCTGCAACGGTCTTAATACGGCTAAGCTCCTCCTGCGTCCTGGCGTTAGATTGCGCTTCCCAGATATCGACGTTCAGCTGTAAGTTCAGCCAAAACTCAATAGTTGTATCAAAGGCTTTTGCCAGTTTTATCGCCATATCGGCAGTAAGCTTACGGTTGTTATTGACCAGCGCGCTGACGGTATTGCGGTGGACATTGAGCATCTCCGCGAGATCGCTGATTTTCAGATTGAGCGGTTCAAGATACTCATACTGCAACACGTCGCCCGGCGGCGCTACGCTTGCGCGGGCCTGCGGGAACGTAGGCCGGGTAAGGCGAAGCCGCCACCCGGCGATTGACTACCGCTCCCTCAGCGCCTCTTTCGCCCGGTTAAACGGCTTGATCATATAGTCCAGCACCGTTTTCTCGCCGGTCTTGATGTCCACCGTCGCAATCATTCCCGGCACAATCGAGAAGTGCCTGCCCGCCTTGTTCACCAGGTAGTCCTGGCTGGTGCGGATGAACACCCGGTAGTAAAACACCTCCGGCTTGGCCTCGTCCTGGATGGTGTCCGGGGAAATCGTCTCCACTACCCCGTGCAGCCCGCCGTAAATGGCGTAATCGTAGGCGGTGATTTTAACCAGCGCCTCCTGGTTCGGGTGGATAAAGGCGATATCGCGCGGGGACAGGCGGGTTTCAATCAGCAGGTGATCGTCCACCGGCACAATCTCCATCAGCTCGCCGTTGGGCGGGATCACGCCGCCGATGGTGGTCACCTTGATATTTTTTACGATCCCGCGCACCGGGGATTTTACCGTCAGGCGGGTGACGGAATCCTGGCGGCCTTTCAGGACGGCGGAAACCATATCCACCTCCGCGTTGGCCTTGGAGAGCGCCTCCCTGGCCTGAACGTAATACTGCGAGCGCACGTCGGTGAGCTTCAGCTCCAGATCGCTTTTCTGCCGCTGCAGGCGCAGCACCTCCACGTGGCTGGCGGCCCCGGTTTTGACCAGCCGCTGGGTGATGGCCAGCTCCTTATTGGCGAGATCTAACGCGGCGCGCAGCTCCCGCTGGGTGTCCTCCAGCTGCGCCCGGCGGGAGTTGTAGAGCCGCGTTTCGTCTGCAATCAGATCCGGCCATTTTGCCAGCGAAGGGGGGAACTTCAGCGGGAGATCGTTCACCTCGGCGTACAGGCGCGCGCTGGAGGCCAGCGAAGCCCGGTAGCGCGCCGCGCTTTCACCGACGTTCGATTCGGAACGCGTCGGATCGAGCCGCGCCAGAATCTGTCCGGCCTGTACCTGATCGCCCTCGTGGACGTTCAGCTCGGTGAGGATCCCGCCGTCGAGAGACTGCAAGACCTGCTCGCGCGAGCTGGGGATCACTTTTCCCGATCCGGTTGAGACCTCATCCAGCATGCCAAACCACGCCCAGACGCCCAGCACCACGAACATCAGCAGCGAGAAGAAAACGATCCGACGCGCGCCGGTATAGCCGCTCTCGGAATCCAGCGCGTTATCCAGATCGTCCATTGCCGCCACGTCACGCTGACTGATTTTCATTTTTCCACTCCCGTCCGGCTGCTGCCTGCTGCTGCTGCTGTTGCTGCATACGGCTGTTGTTGAGCGCCTGGGCTTTTGGCGCGTCCATGACCAGCATCCCCTCTTTCAACACCACCACGCGCTCCACCAGTTCCAGCACCGGCACGCGGTGGGTGGCGACGATCAGGGTGCGGTTGCCAAGCCAGTCGCCCAGCCGCTGGATAAACTCCCGCTCGGTATGCTCGTCCAGCGAGGCGGTCGGTTCATCCATTAGCACGATATTGGGATCGCGCAGCAGCATCCGCGCCAGCAGAATCGACTGACGCTGCCCGCCGGAAAGCCCCACGCCGTTTTCCATGATCGGGTAGTCCAGCCCCTTGGGCAGCTTCTGCACGAAGCCCGCCGCGCCCGTCAGCTCCAGCGCCTCGAAAATCTCTTCGTCGGTGGCGCGCGGCATGCCGAGGGTGATATTTTCGCGCAGGGTGCCGTAAAACAGCCGGGCGTTCTGGGTCATAAAGCCGACGTTGCGCCGGACGTCGGCGACGTCGAGATGCGGCAGGCTGAAGTTATCGAGCCGCAGCTCGCCTGCCGCCAGATCCATCCCGCCCGCCATCGCCTGCAGCAGGGTCGATTTTCCCGCGCCGTTGCGCCCGAGGATCGCCACTTTTTCACCCGGCCGGATCTCCAGCCGGTTAATGCGCAGCGCCATGCGCGGATCGTCCGGCTGATAGCGGAACTGCGCCTGCTCGAAAAGATAGTGTCCGCGCAGCACGTCCTGGCGGATCGGCGTCTCCTCGCGCTGATTTTCGGTGGGAAGCTGCATGATGCTGTCCAGCCCCTCTTTTGCCGCTTTGACCTGCTGCCAGCGCGCCAGCACGCCGCACAGCGTCGCCATCGGGGCAATCATGCGGGAGGCCAGCATCGACGCGGCAACCACCGAGCCGGTGGTCAGGGTGCCGTCGATCACCATCGGCGCGCCGACCACGATCACGGCGGCGTACACCAGGCTCTGGATGGTCATTCCCCAGCTGATCAGGTTCTGGGTCAGCTCGCGGGTGCGCAGGCCGGATTCGGCGGTGATCTGGATATAGCTGTTCCACTGCTGCAAAAAGCGGTTTTCCGCCTGCATCAGCTTGATGTCCTCCAGCCCTTGCACGCTCTCCACCAGCACCGCGTTGCGCAGGGTCGATTCATGGGCCGACTGCTTCGCCAGCTCCGCCAGCTTCTTCTGCAGCAGCAGGCCGGGCAGGACCATGATCACCGCCGCGACCGGGGCGATCCACGCCAGCTGCGGGGCGATGATCGCCAGCACCACCACGAACAGTAAAAAGAAGGGCAGGTCGACAATCGTCGAGATGGTGGAGGAGGTGACCATCTCGCGGATCTGCTCCAGCTCGCGCAGCTGAGAGATAAAGCTGCCGGTGGAGCGGGGGATCGCGCTGTTGCGCAGCCGCAGCGCGTGGCCGAATACGCGATCCGAAACGCGCATATCCGAGCGCTTGCCCAGCAGATCCATAATGTGCCCGCGCGCCACGCGCAGCACAAAACCAAACAGGGTGGCAATCAGCACCCCGATGGTCAGGACGTAGAGCGTCGGGTAGGACTGAGCGGGGATCACCCGGTCATAGACCTGCATGGAAAAGACGATCCCGGAGAGCGACAGCACGTTGATAAACAGCGCGGCGAGCATCACCCAGCTGTAGGGGCGCAAATCGCGCATCACCAGCCGGTAGAGCCAGTCCGGGCGGTATTTTGAGATATAGGCATCCACGCGGCTGTCCTTCAGCGCGGCGAGTGGACGCAGGGCGATAACGTGGCGGATGGCGGGCAGCGTCGCCGTCATCGACAGCCGGTTGGTGTAGGTCTCCTCGTCGAAGAAGCTGATTTCCAGGGTGTCGTCGCCGTCGAAGTGCTCGATCACGCCGATCCGGCCGTCATTCATCGCTACCACCACCGGCAGACGCCAGCTGTTGATCGACTGCTGGTCAGCGGTGAGCAGCTGAAACGACAGCCCCGCCTCGCGCGCCAGCTGAGTAAGCGCGGGAACCATCGGTTTGCCCTTCAGCCACGGCGCGCCTGCGATCAAGGCGCCGGGAGAGCAGGCGACGCGGTAGCGCGTGGCGACAAAGCCAAAGGCCTGCGCCCACTGCGCCAGCGCCTCGTCCGTCATGTTTTCACCTTGCGGGGTTTCACGCTGCGTCATGGCTGGATCTCCACGGTCTGGATGGTGCGGTTATCAAGATCGAACGCATGGCGCAACTGGCCGGTATTGTATAGGCAGTTGAGCTGCAGCTGGTGCAGCTGACCGAGGGTCTGCTGCTGGGTGAAGCGCGCCTGATAGACCTCCTGCTCGGCGTTGAGTACGTCGAGCAGCGGGCGCGAGCCGAGATCGAGATACTGCTGCTGGTACAGCTCGCGGGTGCGGGCGCTGAGCGCCTCCTGGCGGCCCTGAATTTGCAGCGTGCTTTGCAGGCTCATCACCTGACTGCGGGCTTCCAGCAGCTTCTGGCGGACGTCAAGCCGCGTGCGCTGAATGGTGGACTGCGCCGCCTCCACCGCGTGTCCGGCGGCGTTACGCCGGGCGGTGAGGCCGCCGCCCTGATAGAGCGGCATCTGCACTTTCACCCAGGCGGAATACTGGGTGCGGTCCCGCGTGTCGCTCCCCGCGTAGCGATCGTTCATGTAGTGACGCACTTCAGGCTCCAGCGAGACGGTTGGCGTCATCTGCGCGTCGGCGTAGTCGAGGTTCGCCTGGGCGACGTTAGCCTGGGCCCAGGCGGCAAGCACCGCGGGAACCAGACGGTCGTCCGGCTCGGCGATGTCGCAGCTACGTCCCAGCTTCTGCGGAAAATCATTGTCGATCGCGTTCAGGTTGCTCCAGCCGAGAAAGCTCATCAGCGTGGCGCGGGCGCTGTCGAGGTTTGCCTGGTACTGCATCAGCTGGGCGCGCGCGCCTTCTATACGGGCATCGGTCTGCACCACGTCAGAGAGCGAGGTGGCGCCTTCGTCGTTACGCTGGCGGGTCAGCGCGCCGATGGAGGAGAGGGCGTCGAGCTGTTCTTTGGCGGTGTCGACCATCTGCTGCCAGGTTTGCACCTGCACCATGGCGACGGCGGTGTCGTGGGCGATGGTGTCGATACTCACCAGCACGTTAGCCTGCTGCTGGGCGACCCCGGCGCTCTCGGCGCGCACCTGGCTGGCCACTTTGCCAAAGTCGTAGAGCATTTGAGAGAGAGAAAGCACCAGCGACGGCGTAAAGCCGTTCTGGTCGCCGTCGTGGGAGTAACCGTTGTCCACGCCGGCATTAATCTGCGGATAGTATTTCGATTTCGCGACGTCCACCTCTTCACTCTGCTGGTAGAGTTTCCCCACGGCTTCGCTGATGGCCGGGTGCCAGGTGACGGCGCGGTTGACGGCGTCGCCCAGCTGCAGTGTGCCTGGCGCGGCTTTGCCCGCCGCCGGGGCAACGCGGCCGTTGAGCGAGGGGAGTTCCTGCGTTTCGCGGAGTTCGCCGGTATTGATGGTTGCCGCCGGGTTCGCGCAAAGAGCGGGCACAGATATCAGGCAGCACGAGAGCCACCAGTAAGGCATCTTCATTCCCATGTCATGTCCCTAATAAAATAAGTGCAGCTTTATTATTAATGCCCGGGCGCGGTGCGCCCGGGTTAGGTACAACAGGTGCTATGTGGTGATGATGTGTTGCTGGTTAACGAGCTCGTCGTAGGTGGTCTGAACGCCATCAAGCGTTACGAGCGTGGTATTAGTGTAGGTGCTCCCTGCACCATCACGGTCGATGGAGATCACGGTATTACCATTACTATTAGTGACATGGAGATAGTTTCCGAGCGTGGAGGCGCTACCGTTCCAGCCCACCAGCAGGTCGCTAATGTCGATTTTATCCCCCTGCGCCAGCGAGAAGCCGGTCCAGTGGTCGCCCGCGCTGCTGCTGACGTTCCCCCCCGTGCCGTTCCCCACCGTAGTGTTCAGCACCTGGTAAATCAGCGTGTCGCCGTAGGCGGTGCCGGTAATAACGTCGTTATGTTCAGAGCTGATGAACTGCGGCGCCATGTTGATGGTCAGCGTGGCGCTGTCCGTCTTCCCGGTCGCATCCGTCAGGGTGTAGTTGAAGGTCTCCTTCGAGGTGATGGATGAGAGCGATACCCCGCTGTTAAGGGTATAGGTGTAATGCCCGTCTGCGCCGATCGCCAGGATGCCGTAATGGCCGGTGATGTTCACCGTTGCGCTGCCGGTATACGGATCCAGCGTGGTGGTCACGCCGTTATAGCCGGTCACGCTCAGGCGGGTATCCACCGAGTGCAGCTGATCCAGCACGCCGCCCGAGTCGGTGCCGTCGAAGATATTGCCGTTGACGGTGTGGGTGCCGGTCGCGTCGAAATCAGTCAGCGAGTAGGTGGTGCCGTTCACGCTTGGGGTAATGGTGATGTTACCGACGCTCAGCCCCGGGACGCTGCCGGTAAAGTTCAGCGTATAGGTCCCGGCGTTGAGATCCAGCCCGGTCAGCGGGACGTCGATACTGCCGCCCAGCAGCGAGCCGCCGTTGAAGGAGCCGCTGCGGATCACGCCAGAACCGTCGCTGATGGTCCAGTTGACCGTCAGCCCGCCCAGCGCCAGCAGCGATGCCACGCTAAAGTGCAGCGACGCGTTGTGCAGGGCAGTGTTGGGATCCACCACAAAGGTGCCGCTGCCGCTGCCCTGGGTCGACGAAAGCAGGGCCGTCGTCCAGCTGGCCACGCCCACGGTCGTGTCGGAGTAGGCCGAGGTGTGGTGCACCGAGGTGACGTCCATGACGGCGCTGACGTCGTTGACCGCATTCATCGCCTGCGCGGTTGGGGTGATGTTGAGCGATGCCGTGTCCTTCGAGCCGTTCGGGGCGGTGACGGTGTAAACGAAGGTATCCGGCGTGCTGATATGATCCGCTCCCACGCCGCTTCTCAGGGTATAGGTGTACTGGCCGGACGAATTAATGGTCAGCGTGCCGTATTCTCCCTGAATGGTGGTGGTTCCACTGCCGTTGACCGCCACGCCGTTCACTTCGGTAACCAGCGTGCCCGCAGGAACCGGGTCATTCGCCAGCACGTCGCCCGTGGTCGTTTCGCTGATACTCGATACGCTGTAGACATGATCCTGCAGAACGCTCAGCGTATAGCCCGTCAGAACGGCGATCCCCGACGCGGTATTGAGTAAGAACAGATACTCCCCGGCAGGCAGGTTCAGCGTCAGCTGCGATGACGAGCCGCCCAGCAGCGGGGCGCGCAGCCAGCCCGACTCAACGCGAACCTGCTCGAAGGTCTGGGTCGCGTTGTTGAACTTATAGACGTACAGATCGAATACCGACGCCAGCGCCACGCCGCCCACGGAGGCCTGGATGGTCATGGTGCGGGTCGTGCCTTCCTCCACGTTGTAGATAATCGGGTTGGTCATATCGTCCAGCAGGTTAAGCCCCAGCGTGCTGCCGAGATTAATGCCCACCAGGGTAAAGCCAGCCTGAGACGACGCGCCGTTATTGATTTCGTGCACGCTGGTGTCGAACGTCAGGGCGTTGGTGTCGTCAACGGCGACAATGCCGTTGCTAACCGTACCGACGCCCAGGGACAGCACCAGCTGTGCCGACGCGCTGACGCCGTTATGGGTGATGGTGTAGGTGAAGCTCTCCGTCCGGCCAATGACCGACGCGCTGGTGTCGGTCAGGTTGTAGCTGTAGCTGCCGTCGCGGTTGATGGTCAGCGTACCGTATTGACCCTGGATCACCGTGCCGTCGGCGTTGACGCTGGTAGTGACGCCCTGCGCGTTCGTGACCGCGGAGATCGTGGTTCCGGCCGGCGCGTTGTCGCTGCCTGCGGTCGGGTCGGTATCGAGGATCACGTTGCCGTTGAGGCTGGTTTCACCGGTAACCGTACCCGGGCCGGTCTCTTTCACCGCCACGTCGAGGCTGGTGTAGGAGCCGGTTGCCAGCAGGTTGGTGTTATAGCTGAGCACGCGATAGTTGCCGTCCGCCAGCCCGGTCAGGTTCAGCGACACGCCGGTGGCGCCCAGGGTCAGCAGATCGGCAAACTGCGGCTGGCCGGTATCCACCACGGTGGTCCAGACGCCGTTGACGTAGTGCTGCACCACCAGCTCAAGAGTATTGAGCAGCGAGAGCACCGCGCCCGTGGCGTTGGCGTTCACCACGATATCCGCGCTGCCGCCGTTGCCCACCGTGAAGTTCACCTGGGCGGTATCATTGCCGAGCAGCGTCAGAACGTTGCCCACGGCGCCGACCAGCAGGAAGCCGTAATCGCTGTACTGGCTGTTGGTCACGGTCGCCGTGGTGCTGAGGTTCAGCTCTTCAACGTTATTGCTGGCGGAGAGCGGCAGCACCGGCGCAAGGGCGGAGCCCGGCAGCGAGGTGTTGCCCGCGACGTCGGTGGCGGTGATTTGCAACGTCTGGCCTTCGGTCTGTTTGTTCAGGAAGGTGTAGCTGTAGGTGCCGTTGCTGCCCGCAATGGCGGTCACCGTCGAGCCGTCCGCAAGGCGGATGCTGACGGTGCTGCCTGCCTCGGCATTCCCGGTCAGGACGCTACCGTCGGCGTTGAAGGTCCCGGTCGGCGCCGTTGGGGCGATCGTATCGACGATAATCGTCGTCACGGCTGACGCCACGCTGGTGTTGCCCGCCGCATCGGTGGCCGTGACGGTGAAGTTATGCGTGCCTTCCGTCAGCGGGAGGGTGGTTTGCGGCAGAGTCCAGTTGCCGCTGCCGTCGGCGGTCACCGTGCCCACCAGCGTAATGCCGTCGTAGATCCGTACCGTGGCATTCGCTTCTTGTGGGGAGGTGATCGTTTCTGCACTGTGAAGAATCTAGAGGAGGATGCCGGGAAGGCCGATGAATAGAGGGATTGCGTGGATTATGTGATTTTGCACTGCAAAAACAAAAATGAGTAAAAATAGCTATTTTTGCGTTTAATTTTGCACTCTGTTGAGCTCTTTTAGATCGAGTTTAACTCCTCTTTAATCAGTCATAAGCAAAATACAAACTCCTCTTGCTTGTTTCTTTTCTTGCCCAACAAAAAGAAAAATAATTTTCTTTTTGTCGTCTCAGTAACAAGCTATAACTTGTTGATACAAAATAACTTTAATACTGGTATGGAAAAGTAAAAATTAACTACTTTTTTGCTTTTCTTTCTTTGTGAATACAGACGTATGTCGTTCATGCTCTTACATGGATTGCACACAACTCTACACAGAACGCAGGCCGTAAAACTAAGCGCGACCCACGTTCTTATGCGTGGAGTTGTCTAGCTCGTTGTTCTCACTAACATCAGATGCCCCTTTTTTGACCTTCCCATGCAATCTCATCAGTTGTGATCGTTCATTTTCTGGAAGCATCGCAAACTCAGAGATAGATTCGATCCCTCTTAGTGCATTGAAAATCCCCGTTAGTCCATACTGGACGATGGCTAGAGTCAACTGACGGCGCTGTTCATTCGACATGACACTTAAAACACCTGCAAGCTGGGCGTCGCAAAATTCAGCGCCAAAATCGTTATTTATTGCGACATCTTCTCCGGTAATTAGCCAGATTAAAGGGGCTTCACAGGCTTCTGATATGGCCTGAATCTTGTCGATGCCTGGATAACTTTTGCCGCTTAAATAGCTGCGAACCGCAGATTCAGATATGTCACAACGACTAGCTAATGCCACATTCGTAAGCCCATCCATTGCGATTTTTAGACGCTCAGAAAATCGGTTTATTCCTGGCATAGCTATAAACCGCCCACGGTTTTTTTCTATTACATCGGTTTTATTCATATAACACCCTGATAAGTAATGACTTTAATTTGAATCGTGCAATATTGCGAATAAACCGCTTGAATTCGGTTTATTGTGCGATTAAATTGTATGAAGACGATTATCAAATGTGATTATCGTTTTAGATAAACAGAGGAGCATACCAACAATGCAATTGCTGAGACAAGATATGGCCAGCCTGTTTGTGTCTGAAGGGCAAGACTGGTCGAGCAAGGCGATCATTGCTGCCCTTGATCGCCAGGGCGTAAGCCTGAGTGATTTGGAGAACGAGCTGGGCGTCGGCAAAAATGCGATCCGCAATGTTTTCTACCGTAAATGCGGACGTTATGAAGAAGCTATCGCAGAAAAAATCGGAGTATCACCTTCGATGATCTGGCCGAGCCGCTACTTTTCTGACAGCCGTCTTACGGCTTAACTGGAGGAATTAATGTCTATCTGGTTAACCGCAAAGGAATCTGTCGGCCTGCCTGGTCTTCCTGGTATGGAGCACAACATCCGAAATTGTTTGAATAAACGGGTCGGTGATAGCACTGAATTACGTCGCCGCCGCACTGGTTCTAAAGCTTTCGAATATCACGTCGATTGTCTCCCTGAACAGGCTCGTGAAATAGTCAAAGCCCGCCATTACCACGAGGTACTTAAGCAAAGCGGTTGTGCATCTGCATCTGCAGCGCCAAAACGGGAAGTCACCACGACCCGCGATGAACTGGCGTTATTGCGTCAGTGTCCTGTATTGCTGGAGCGTGAAGTTTCCGACCTTACCGAACGCCAGAAACAGATCGCCGATGCGCGTGCATTATTAGCCGCAGAGGTTGAGCGCCTTCGGGATATCGGTATGTCTCGCGCATCGGCGGTTGAATTCATCGCCAAAGAGTCACGCAAGGGTACGCTGCCGGAGAACATCCAGACTGCGGCTGATATTGCGAATGCCCGTAAAGGCTCCAGCCGTCGTGGCGTGGGTGAAAGAACACTCCAGGAATGGTTGTCTGTTTACCTTTCAACCCGCCCAGGTATCGAACGTCTTGCTTTACTGGCCCCTGGCCATCTTAAAGCGCGTAAGCCTGAACAGATTAAGTGGCTCCCTGATTTTCTCGCGCACTGGCGGAAACTATCAGGCCCTTCCCTGGTGGATGCGTGGCGTTCATTCAAGGCTGAATGGCAGGCTATTTATGCGGGACAGCCAGCGATGCTCGCCGTCTGTCCGTCTTATGATGCCGTTCGCCGTGCGATGGAAAAATTGCCCAAACGTGAACGCGCTCGCGGCCGTATCAGCGGTTCAGCGGCTCTGGCCTTTGAGGTTTACCAGAAACGTGACTGGTCACAGATGCCCGTAAATGGTTGCTGGATTGCGGATGGTAAATCGCTGGATATGAAAGTTGCTCATCCGGTCCATGGCCGCCCGTTCACGCCCGAACTGACGCTGGTGATTGATGGACGAACCCGCTTCCTGGTGGGCTGGAGCCTGGCGCTCTCGGAGAACGTCATCGCCGTAGCGGATGCCTATCGCTACGCCATGAAATTCCACGGGAAACCTCTTTTTGTTTATTCGGATAACGGTGGCGGCGAAACAAACAAAACGCTGGATGCTGATATCACCGGTATTTTCACCCGCATGGGTATTGATCACCCGACAAGTATTCCTGGCCGACCTCAGTCTCGCGGGATTATCGAACGCCTGAACGCCGTAATACCGAGAGCGATCGCCAACAAATTTGATACTTACAACGGATTCGGGGCCGACCGTGAGCATGTCCGGATGACCGGTCGCGCCATCCAGTCAGCGATTAAGGCTCAGGAGAATGGTCGCGAGCTCACGAGCGTACAGCGTAACGCGCTGCGTAAACTTCCATCGTGGCAGATGCTGCTGGATACCATTGCTGAGGAAGTCGACAAATACAACAACCTGCATGAGCACAGCGAGTTACCGAAGCGTAATGGTGTTCATATGACGCCAGCACAGTACCGTCGCGAGGTCCTGGCCACTGAGGGTGACGAGATTGAATATCTGACGGATATCGAACTTCGTGAAGCCTTCATGCCGGAAATGTGCCGTACGGCCCAGAGAGGCTGGATTGACCTGATGAACAACCAGTATTTCAGCGCTGACCTGATACAGGTCGATGGTGAAGAGGTTCGTGTTGCCTATGACATTCACGACCCTGCCGCCGTCATCGTTCGCCGTATGGACGGTACTTATGTCTGCACCGCCATCTGGAACGGCAACAAGCGTGCCGCGCTGCCAACCAGCATGATGGATATCGCCGTTGAGAAACGCCGCCAGCGTCGTCTGAAGCGCATCGACGAACAGCGAGAAGAGATTGAAGCAGAGGCGCGAGGATTGCTGCCAGAAAGCGATATGTACCCTGATTTCGGCGCGTTAATACCATCAGATGCCGAGCGTATTAATGATGACCGGGAACACGTGTTCCTGTTCGAGTCAGAGCGAGAAGAATGGCTGAAAAGTCAGGGCAATAAAAAAGCGGCCTTCTGACTGGACATCACAGGCCGCTGATTTACTAAAACAGAGGAAGTAATTATGTCAGCTAAAAATGAACTTGTCGAACTGATGAAAGCAAAAGGTCTTAACCAAACGCAGGTCGCCCGCGCTATTGGTAAGAGCTCTGCCGTAATCAGCCAGTACCTGAATAATAAATACGACGGCGATATTGCATCGCTGGAAAACGATATTCGTAGCTTTATCGATCGTCAGCATGAAAAAGAGCGCTCGGCACGTATCAGCGTCAAATTTGTTGATACCCCAACAACGCGCAAAGCCGTTGATGTTATACGCATGGCGCACGTCGAAGGTGATATTAACGTGCTTTACGGCGAAGCCGGTCTGGGCAAGACGATGATTTGCAAAGCCTACGTCTCTAAATACCGGGATGCGTTGCTGATTGAGGCCGACCCTGGCTACACCGCACGCGTAGTCCTGGAAGAGCTCTGCAACCTGCTGGGGCTCAGTACCCGCGGCAATATGCATGAACTTAGCGAAGCCTGCATCAACAAGCTGCGCGACTCCGGGCGCGTGCTGATTATTGATGAAGCTGAGAACCTCCCTCTGCGTGCGCTGGAATCTATCCGCCGCATCCATGACAAAACGGGGATCGGCATCGTCCTGGTTGGTATGCCTCGCCTGATTCTGAACCTCAAGGGCAAACGCGGTGAGCTCGTACAGCTCTATAGCCGTGTCGGTTTCGCCCTCAACCTCGGGCATAGCCTGCCGGGTGCTGATATTGACGTCATCGCCAGCAGCGTTCTCCCGGATGGTCTGAATGAAGACCTGAGCAAAGCGCTGTTTAACGCGTCAAAAGGTAATGCCCGCCGACTGTTCAAGCTGCTGCGTGGTGCAGTTCGTACCAGTGCAATGAATGATGTTCCGGTCAGCGGTCATATCGTCAATCAGATAGCCGAAATGTTGATCCATTAATCCGGATTTAAGGAGGTTTTATGCTGACTTTAACATCAGATAACACGCTGGTTTCAGCGCTGTATCGTACCGAAGCTGTTGTCGTTTCCCTCCAGGCTCGTGGCGTGGAAGTGAAAGGCATCGTGGTTCGGGAAGGTCAGCCGGTCATTCGTATTCAGCGCCATGCCATGTGTGATTACCTGCTCAGCAGCGGTAAAGCCCGCTACATCGAATATGGCCAGGGGAAATCGGGTAAATACCGCCAGGGCCTTTTCATCCAGGATGGCTGTCGTGTCGTCTGGTCAGAATCTATTCATTGAAGGAGAAAATAAGTGGCAAAAGTCGTGATCAGCATAACCGATGCACCGCGCGGCATCAGTGTGGAGTGCCAGGTTGTTCCAGATGAAAAAGACAGTGAGCTGACCCAGAAGGTCGCAGCCACTGTGGGGTATGGTCTGGCGGGCCATGTTAACGAAAAAATCCGTAATGCAATCCAGAAAAAGGGGAAGTCCAATGTCCACTGAAAACACCATCAAACAATACACTACCACCCAGGCTCCAGAGGGATACTGGACTGATGCTCGCGGCGTTCTGACGCCAGTCAGTCTGATTAAAGAAATCGACCGCGATCGCGACCAGCTCGTTGGCGAACTTGTTGAGCAGGCGATTGTCGTTTCCTCTGCTCTGAGTGAGCTGAAATCACGCGCCTTTGCTGATATTCAGGCGTTTATCGACCTTTCGGCTGAAAAATACGGGGCCATCAAAGGCGGTAAAAAAGGTAATGTCACGCTCTACAGCTTTGATGGCCGTTTCAAAATCCAGCGAGCCATGCAGGACAGAATTGCCCTGGACGAGCGTATTCAGACTGCAAAGGCGCTTATTGATACCTGTCTTGCTGACTGGACAGAAGGTGCCCGCCCGGAGCTGAAGGCGCTGGTCAATGAGGCGTTTGATACTGACAAAGAAGGCAATATCAATACCGGGCGCGTTCTGGCACTTCGTCGCCTGGAAATTGATGATGAACGCTGGCAGCAAGCCATGCAGGCAATCGGTGAAGCGGTGCAGGTCGTCGGTAGCCGTTCTTATATCCGCGTGTATGAACGTGTTGGTGATTCGGATGAATATCGTCCGATTGCTCTCGATATTGCCGGTGCGGGGGTGTGATATGTATGTTCTGGTAGATCGCACCCATGCCCGTAAACCATGCAGTCCATTTATGTCTTATGCAGTCAGCGCTGTACTTGCTGAGCAAGTTGGCGATTTTCATAACGCTGCAACAGCCTGGAAAACTGCATTCAGCCTGGCGAAAACAGAGGTCAATTCTATCTGGGCAATATCGCGAATGGAGTTCTGTCTTCATGCGGCGAATCGTGGTTGGGGGATTCCGAATGAAAGCTAAAGAGTTCAATCTGCGATACCCGATTGGCAGCGTCTTTATTTATCAGCCAAATCCGGTTTTACGTGGCGGTAAGGTCGTCAGCACCGTTGACCAGGCTCGTGACTGCCGCGATGTATCGGTAGTTGAAATAAACCAGGAGCCTTATTTCGCCAATATTAAATCGCTGATACCAGCTAGCTGAAATAACTTTTAATTAAATCACTTTTAAAAATGGCGTAAACCCGCAGGGGCTGGCTTACGCCAAATTCAGGAGTTGAACAATGGAAAATAAAGAGAAATATATCCAGAGAATTAAAAAGCTGCTCGCGATGGCGCGTAATAACTCCAGCGCCGAAGAAGCCGCACTTGCCCTCCGCCGCGCTCAGCGTCTGATGGAAACCCACAAGCTGACTGAGGCTGATGCTGATTTGATGGATATCAATGAAGCTTCTACCCAGAAGGCCCCCTCTCATGCTGAGAAGATGCCGGAATATATGGCAATACTGGCAGAGATGGTCGCCCGCGTTTTTGGTGTGAAGTTTTATACCAGCCATGGCACTGAGCAGTGGGGCAAGCCAGCAAAACGCACCATACACTATTACGGCCCCGACGAACGCCCTCAGATAGCGGCATATTCATTCGAAGTTCTGGGTAAGCAACTGGCGAAAGCCCGCCGTGATTACCTCTCCACATTACGCAAGAACATCAAACAGGCCACCAAAGTTGCCCGCGCAGATATCTTCTGCTCCGCCTGGGTCAACGGTGCTTATGCCGTTGTCAGTGATTTCGCCGTCACGGATGCGGAGACAACGCTGATGGAGTGTCACCGCAGCAGGAAATTAAGCGAAGGCATGAAAAAGCTGGAGCCGCGTAAACCCGGCAAAGCCAGGGGAACAGATAAGGCGGAAAACGAGGGTTATCTGGCTGGCCGCAATGCGCAGCTGCATCACGCGGTAAGCAGTTCAGCTAATAAATGCGAACAGATCGGAGTGACAAAATGAAAACCTCGCCTCAACTGGAAACATCACCAGTCAAAGAACTGGTGCGGGCTGGCCACGAATTTGCAGCAGCAATGGGGGCTGATACCCCCTTAATCGAGATCGCAAAGTTGGTCAGCCGACTGGCTACAGAGCTGGATGTTCAGCTCTCTCGCGCCAATACGTTGGCTTCGCTGGCCGCTGAGCCTGTCGCGTGGACTGATGCGGACGAACTGCGTGATGCAAATAACGGAGGAAGTGGCTATCTATTCGCTATTGGTTGTGATGCCAATAAATTTGCTGACCCGCGCCGTCAGGTGATGCTTTACGCCGCACCGCCAGCACCACTAGTGCCGGAGGGAATACCAAAAGGTCTGGCTGGTCATATTGTCAGTCTGCTGGCGCATAACATCGAAGATAAATTATTGGCACAGAAAATCTGGAATGCCTGCCGCACCGCCATGCTCTTATCCATTTCCCAAACGGAGAATGGCAAATGACGATCACCGAAATTCTCAATACCGGACTCGCTTTCATGGGTTGGTTATTCATCATGGTCCAGGCCGGTAAGTGGTTTACCTCAGTTGTCCTGAAATCTTGGGATAAACATCGCAAATCATCACGTCGCCAGAAGGCTATTGATGAGTTGTACGATGCCTTCGATCTGCAGGGCATTGAGCCAGGTACAACCGTTCGTCTTGCCACAAAGGGCGCTCTGACAATCATGATGTTCCGCTCTGAGGAAGCCGCCAAATGACAAACCGCAAAGCAAGAAGACTGCTGCGCATGCCTTTCAAATTCAGTAACCGTAAAGCGATGACAGGCTGGCCAGCAACGATACCCCAGCCAGGCAAGGAGTGGTGTGACAAGAAGAAACGCAGCGCTGCACAGAACCGCTGGAAAAATCATGCGAGGTATCTCTGATGAATATAAATAAACAATCTGAGCGTAAGTCTGTGGTGTTCATTGCAGGCCCGATGACCGGCTATCACAACTTTAACCGCGATGAATTCAATGCTGAGGCACGCATCCTTGAAGAGCGCGGCTTCACCGTTCTTAACCCGGCCATTCTTCCGGACGGCCTGCAGCATGAGCAGTACCTGCAAATTACGTTGTCCATGCTTGAACAGGCTGATGCTGTTTTCCTGCTTAACGGGTGGGAAAAAAGCACCGGCGCAACCAGGGAGTTTGATCGCGCCTGTGAGCTGGGCCTGCTGTTCCTTTACCAGGACTGGGAGAGCGTGTCGATTGCGATCCACCGTAAACGTCACCCATTAACGGAGGAGAGTTATGCATAGCGTAACGGGTTGCCAGTTCCAGGATAACGGCAACCGCCGTGTCTGGTTCTTCCGTGATAACAGCCAGGTTGTTGAGTTGTTGTCGGTGCCTCTTAAGCTGCGGTTCAACTATTACGATGCGAGTAACCGCAACGTTCGTAATAAGGGGACTCAGGCTGATATGAGAAAGGCGATTGAGTCTTTCAAGAAACTTCGGGGAATACAGTGATGGATATAGCTTTCATTATCATATTGCTGGCGATGTATTTAACGCTTGGCTGGTGTTGGGTATGCATCCTTGTCCGATTAGTGGGATTAGCTAATTTATCCCGCCAGAATTGCTGGTTTGCCTTTCTCTTATGGCCTTTGAGCATTATCGCGACCGATGCGAATCTGGAGGAAACCGATGAAACATCTCCTGAGAAATCTGACAGCAAAGACGTTTAACCAGCGCTTCCCCGTTGGCTCGCAGTTCCATTATTACCTGACACCAGGTGTATCGGAGCGAGAGATTGTAATAACCAGCTCAGCAGCCTGGCATATGCGCAATGGTCGTCTGGTTGTCAGGGTTGAAGGGAAAATCGGTGGTATATCCGTCAGCAAAATGGAACCTTTAAAGTAAGTCATTACAGCAGGCACTTCATAAAGTGCCTGCGATAATGGCAACCAACAGGAGAAATATTATGTCCACGCCAGCAAAACGAGGTCTTATAGGGGCAATTAAAGCCGGTCAGGCATATCTGGGGTGGGATGATGTAACCTACCGTAGTGTTCTGTCTCGCTTATGCAACGGTAAAACATCATCCACTAAATGCACCCTCGACGAACTGCAGGCTGTCAGGGAATATATGCATGATAAGGGCTTTCCTCGCTACTCAGCAAAACACGGTCGACGCCCAAAAGTTGCCAAAACGCGTGAATCAATTCTTGCTAAAATTCATGCATTACTTGCAGATGCAAAACGTCCGTGGAATTATGCCGAGAAAATGTGCGATCATATGTTCCACGTCAAATACATCGAGTGGTTGACGACAGAACAGTTAACCAAACTCATGCAGGCTCTCAGCATTGATGCGAGTCGGCGAAAAAAGCGGGAGCGTAATAATGAATCTGGAACAGGTAACGGAGCTGCTGCCATCAGCAGTGATACAAATAGCTGACCTGATAGGCTTCCCGGCGACCGAGCAGCTTCTGTCTGCTTTTGGTGGCACCACGTTCCCGATAGGTAAAGGCCTCCGCGCTATGGGAGCCAGCCGCGCAGCCCTCCTGCGCGATACTATCGGCGATGAGAAAACCCAGTTACTCATCAAGAATTTTGGTGGCGAAGTTCTCTATTTACCCCGCTGTGATCGTGCCCTTCGTGAATTACGTAACCGTCGCTTTCTTGCTGAGTTCGCCGAAGTGCGTGAACAAGGCTCTTCTTCTCTTATGGCCATGACCTTTCTTTGTCCTAAGTATGGATTTAGTGATCGCTTTGCGTGGGAACTTCTTGCACAGCAGAAAAATAAAGATTGTAACAGTCAAGGAAAATTATTCTAATGGGCAATACAATGAGATATATGGCATTTTTCTTGGTGGTATTTAGTACTACTGCAGTAGCAAAAACAGTACCCAATACAAAAGCAGTTGAAACTTATAAAAATCAACTTGAGGAAACCAAAAGAATATTTAATGAAACGCAGAGCACTTTAATGGGTGCAACTGCTGTTTTTGATATGTACAAGAACCTAGGATATCTTACACCTGAAGTTGTTGCAGTGAGTCGTCATTTCCTCCTCCTTGATGAGGATGCGAAAAAATTGTATGGGGAGAATCTTCTTTTAAACCCTACACCTTTTAGCTCTTGTGCTACGTTACCAGCAGCAGCTTACTCATATTGGATGGCAAGGCTATCTTCATTAAAAACTGATAATGTTAAGGCTGTGAATGCGCAGGGTGAATCATACATAAAACAGGGTAAGGAATGTAAATTTGCAATTAACAACCCACCTCCGGCACATATTGAAGAAAGTGACGATGTAGAGATAATTGATGTTACTCAATAAACCACTGAACCCCTTCACCTGATTATTCACCTAACCCGATGAAATACTGACGCCATCCTTTTTTAACCGGATGGCGTTATGCTTTTAACACTCCCACAATTTCAGCGAGCAGCAGGCCTTTCGCCAGTGATGGCGCAACGCTGGTTTGAACCATTCAGTAAAGCCACCGCTGAATTCCAGATTAATACACCCGCTCGGCTTGCCGCCTTTATTGCTCAAACCGGCCATGAAAGCGCGGGTTTCAGTCGGCTCAGTGAAAATCTCTATTATTCAGATGCTGAGCGCGTGGCGCGTATTTTCCGCAGCGACTTCGATCTCAATAAGAATCGTATTATCGAGCCCGGCGAGATTGAATTTGCCCGCCGTTATACCCGTAACCCTGAAAAAATGGCGAATTATGTTTACGCGAATCAGGGGGGTAACGGTAATGAAACATCAGGCGATGGCTGGCGCTTTCGCGGGCGTGGCCTGATTCAGATTACCCTGCGCAATAATTACCTGCTTTGTGGTAAGGCGCTGGGTCTCGATCTCATCGCTAACCCCGATTTGCTACTGGAGTATGTCAACGCAGCCCGCAGCGCGGCCTGGTACTGGAAGGCTAATGGCTGCAACGAGCTGGCGGACAAAGGCGATTTTCTGGCTGTCACCCGCCGTATCAACCCTCCGGCTGAAGGTCAGGCCGACCGTGTGGCGCGGCTGAATGTCGCTAAGGCGGCGCTATGACGATCTCTCTGCGCGATCTGGTGACGAACCCGGCCACCGGTCGTCTCTCAACGTCAGATACCATCGTTTTTCTGGCCTTCCTGGTCAGTTCCTTCGTGCTGGTCTGGATCACCGTAACCCGTCCCGAAACACCTGGTGAGCTGTATTTCACCTATCTGGGCGCATGGGTGGCACAGAGCCAGGCATCAAAACACATGTCCATCAAACGAGCCAGAGAGGTGCGCGATGTGGGAAGCAGCCCTGAAAATCCTGAAGGTTAGCTGGAAACCGCTGCTCGTCGTCGTGGTACTGACAGGCTGCGGGATATGGTTCGGCACCTTCATCACAGGCAACAAGCTGGACGCTCAGGCGCTGGCCTTCAGCCAGGAGAAGCAACGCCTGACTGATGGTTTCAGTGAAAAAGAACGGCAGTGGGATCAGGAGCGGCTCAGTGCTGCGAATCAATATGCAACTGACCTGAAGGCTGCACTTGATAAGCAGAACGCCTGGCAGCAGAAAGCGGATGCGCTGACCCGCGAGCTGGCTGAAAAACAAAAGGCACATGACGAGACTGTTCGCGATCTTAAAAAGAGGCTTAAAGATGCACTTGATAAAGATGGTCCTGGTTATACCGGCATTGGTCCTGGCGGCCTGCAACTCTTCCGTGAAGCCTTCGGCTACCCCGGAACCGAAAACCTCCCCGCTGGTCAGCATCTGCCAGCCACCGCCAGCGGCACTTCTGGTCATTCCGGCCAGGCCACAGGCACCGGTGGCGGACTCTCCCCCACGGGAATAGTGTCGTTTTCAGCGGAATACGGCGCATGGTGCCAGCTCCTTGAGGGCAGGCTGCAGGCAATAAACGAGTATTACAGGAAGTGAAAAATATTATGACTCTTGATATGGCCTTTCAGATTGCGCTGGCGCTGGCTGCAACCTTCGGCACCATCTGGATACGTCGTCTGCAAAAAGACATCACCGACCTGGAAAAGGCGGTTGATCGCATCCGGGATGAATACCAGCGCCGTGAGGATGCCAAAAGTAACTACACCGCAATGATGGATGCGATGAGGGAGCTGCGAGCGGCTATCGAGCGCATTGATAACAAACTGGACAGGAAACAGGACAAATGAAAGCCAGGCACAAGCGCCGAACCCGCCGCGCGACAATCAGCCAGAGCGAACAGGAAACGCTGAGCCGGATTTCCGCTCAGCTCGATCGCCTGCAGGCTCCCGTCAGCCCGGACATTCTGGGCGGGATTAATGACAAGCTGAGCCGGATTGATGTTCGTCTCACTACCATCAGCGACGATGCCGCTCGCCGTGGTGCCTCTGCGGGTGCGATTACAGGTGGCATCGCGGGCGGCGTCATCACGGTAGCGATTCTGCTCATTCGCGCAAAACTGGAGCTGTGATATGGCGCATCCGCAGGAAACACGGGAAAAACTGCGACGATCTTATATCTTCGGCCAGATGTCGCTCGAAATCGCCTCCGCTCAGGCTGGCGTGGCATTTGCGACAGCTCGCCGCTGGAAAAAGGAAGCACAGGACGCAGGCGATGACTGGGATAAGTTACGCGCCGCTCACCTTATGGCCGGTAATGGACTTGAAGAGATTGGCCGCGCCATTCTCACCGGGTTAATGACCCAGTATCAGACCACGCTGGAACTGCTTACAACCGAGTCTCAGCTCCCTCCGGGGGAACGCGTCGAGCTTCTGGCAAGCCTTGCTGATGCATTTAACAAAGCTGTCGCAGCAAACAAGAAAATACTGCCGGAGGTAAGCCAGCTGGCGGTGGCGCTGGATGTTATCCAGAAGCTCAGCGCATTTGTCGCCGAGCACTATCCAAAGCATCTGGCCGCATTCGTGGAAATCCTTGAACCCTTCGGCAAGGAGATGGAGCAACACTATGGCTGACCAGTTAATCCGGGTTAACAGTGAAAACTATGTGATGGCCAGTGACGTGCTGGGCGTCCGGTTCGCGGGCGGCAGAAACGTAACCGTCGCGACGTCGACAGGCTGCTACAGCCTCGATGTTGAACGAGATAAAACCGGCATCGAGTCGATGAACCGCTTCATCAGCGAGGTTAATAAAGCCCTCCGCAATCACCATTAACAGGCTGTTAAGGGCAAATTAATCATGGCCAGAACTAAGTTATCCAGCAAAGATTTTCTTGCCGAACTGGCGGAACTCTCCGCCAGTCTGCGTCGCACCATTGAAGCCGAAGATGTGGGCTTTGACCCCTCCGCTGCAGCAATTGCTGAGCGTCGCGGCCTCGTTGCTGACCCTGTAACGGGGTTTGAATACTTTGTGCAGCATTATTTTCCGCACTATGTCCGCCATTCCGCCCGCAGTGAGCTGCATAACTATCTTTATAAGCGCCTGCCTGAAATCATCCAGGCCACGGGGAGCCAGAACGATGCGATCGCAGCTCCGCGTGGTGAAGCCAAATCCACCATCGTGAGTCAGCTTTTTGTCATCTGGTGCATTGTGCTGGCGCTCAAGCATTACCCGGTCATCATTATGGATTCCATCGACCAGGCCTATCCGATGCTGGAGGCGATAAAGGCGGAGCTGCAGTTTAACCCCCGCCTGTTGATGGACTTCCCTGAAGCGACGGGCGGTGGCCGCGTCTGGCAGGCCGGGACAATCCTCACCCGAAACGACATTAAGGTACAGGTCGCCGGTAGTGGCAAAAAGCTGCGTGGTCTGCGCCATGGCCCGTATCGTCCTGACCTGGCTGTGCTCGATGATATCGAGAACGATGAGCTGGTGCGTAACCCTGAGCAACGCGACAAGCTCGATAACTGGCTCAAAAAAACCGTACTGCCGCTCGGCGGCGCGGGGGCCAAATTCGATGTGGTGTATATCGGGACAATCCTGCACTACGATTCCGTGCTTTCCCGCACCCTTAAAAATCCGCTATGGACGCGGGCCCGGTTCAAAGCGCTTATCAGCTGGCCGCACAATATGTCGCTGTGGGATAAGTGGGAAGAAATCCTGCGCAACAACGACGAAGATGGTCAGATGCTGGCACAGGCGTACTACCGTGAGCATCAGGCTGAGATGGATGAAGGAGCCGTGGTGTCATGGGCTGCGCGTCCGCTTTATGCCCTGATGCTCATCCGTGCCCGTGATGGCCACAGTACCTTTGATGCGGAATATCAGAACGATCCCGTCAGCGGCGAAGATGCGCCATTTACCGGCTGTATTAATTTCTGGGTCAACCGCCTTAACGAGTGGCGTTTCTATGGCGCATGTGATCCGAGCCTGGGTAAACACGGCAACAGCCGGGACCCTTCTGCGTTGCTGGTTGGCGGTTTCAACCGCTTCACCGGCATTCTGGATGTTGTTGAAGCGCGTATCCGAAAGCGTGTGCCGGACAAAATTATCTCTGACGTTATCGAGCTGCAGCGGGAATATAACTGCCTCGTCTGGGCGGTCGAGTCCGTCCAGTTCCAGGAGTTCCTGCGCACCGAACTGGTGAAGCGCTCCGCTGCGATGGGTATCCCCGTTCCTGCCAGAGCCGTCACGCCTTCGGTTGATAAGCTCCTGCGCATTGAGTCACTGCAGCCACATATGGCCAACGGCCTGATACGCCTGCACCCTTCGCAGACTACTCTCATCGACCAGCTCCGGCACTTCCCCAAAGCTGACCATGATGACGGGCCTGATGCCCTGCATATGCTCTGGATGCTGGCCGTTTCCGGCGCTGGTAATTTCGAATTTAAAGCTGTTCCCCGCCGTGGACATAGCGGGGACAGGTTCGGTCCTTCAGGAGGATTTTGATAATGGTTCAGATTCTTGACCAGTATGGTCGCCCGCTTAATAAAGAGGTGCTTAAAGCCCCCCAGACCTCCCGCACGTTCGAGCTGCAGCGTGACTGGCCAACTCACCCCTCACGGGGAATGACCATTGCTCGGCTTCCTAGACTGCTGGAAGCGGCTGAACGCGGCGACCTGGCGGCTCAGGCTGACCTTTTCGAAGATATGGTTGAGCGGGACGGGCATATCTTTTCTGAAATGGCCAAGCGCAAGAATGCGCTGCTCACTCTGGACTGGAGCATCGAGCCACCGCCGAACGCGACGGCGGAAGAAAAGCAGATCGCCGCGATGGTGGCCAGCTGGTTCGCTGACCTTCAGGAGATGGAAGATATTACCCTGAATGCGGCTGAAGCTATCGGGCATGGCTTTTCCGCTCAGGAGATTGAAAAGTGGGAACTTGACGGCAATCTTTGGCTTCCCGTCAAAATCAAACTGCGTCCGCATCGCTGGTTCTGTACCACGCCGGAAGCCGGGGATGAGGTGCGCCTTAACACCGGCACGCTGGGTGGAGAAGAACTCTGGCCGTTTGGCTGGCTGGTGCATACGCACAACGCCAAGTCAGGCTATATCGCGCAGTCCGGCTTATACCGCGTACTGGTCTGGCCTTATCTGTTTAAAAACTACAGCGTGCGCGATCTCGCTGAGTTCCTGGAAATCTACGGGCTGCCACCGCGTATCGGGTCGTATATGTCCGGGGCCAGCCAGGATGAACAGGATAAACTTATGGAGGCGCTGGTCAGCATCGGTCATAACGCCTCGGGGATCATCCCTGATAACACCAAAATCGAATTTAAGGATGCCGCCGAGGGGCAGTCCGATCCTTTCATGGCGATGATTAACTGGTGCGAACGTACCGAATCAAAGGTCATTCTGGGCGGCACGCTGACGTCACAGGCAGATGGCAAGTCCTCAACAAATGCCCTTGGTAATGTGCATAACGAAGTCCGCCACGATCTGCTGACCGCTGATGCCCGCCAGCTGGAAGGGTTTTATCGTGGCTTCATTCGTATGTTACTGGCCATTAATGGTTATAACGTCAGCCCGCGCCGTCAGCCTCGTCTGGTATTTGATACCCGTGAGCTGGAGAGCATTGAAACCTTCGCCAATGGTGTTTCCGCACTGGTACGCGCCGGGATGGACACTATCCCGACCTCATGGATACACAAAAAGGTCGGGATTCCGGTGCCAAAAGAGAACGAAGCTGTACTGACGCCGCCCGCAACTCCCTCTCCGGTGGGGCTGAGCACCACGCCGGTATTCCGTCATTTCGCGGCACTGAGCACCACGGGCGAGGTTGTTGACCCTGCTCAGGATGCGCTGGACAGCGCCACGTCGCCAGGGGAGAGCATCGCGGTGGCCATGGATAAGCTGATTGCTCCGCTGGTCTCGGCCCTGAGCAAGGGGCAAAGCCCTGATGAGGCACTGGATATCATTGCTGCGAGTTACCCTCAGCTGGATGATACGCAGCTGCAACAGCTGATAAAGCAGGCGCTGTTTGTCAGCGAGGTCTGGGGGCGACTCAATGCCGAAAGCTGATGTTGATCTGGGGTACGCCATCGGGTTAAAGCCCGAAGAAGCGATTGCCTACTTCGAATCGAAGGGCTATGCCACCGGCTTTAACTGGCACGATATTGAGGCCCGCGCCCATGCCACCAGTTTCACCGTGGCGGGCGTCCTTAAACAGGATGTGCTTGAGGATATTCATAAATCGCTTCGCGAGCATATTGTTAACGGCGGCACGCTTCGTGACTTCGAACGGCAGATTACCCCAACGTTGATCCGTAAGGGCTGGCTCGCCGACCGTGCCAGGCTGGTCGCCGATGAAGATGGCGTTCTGGAGGGTAAGCAACTCACGCCACGCCGTCTGCGGACCATCTTTGAAACCAATATGCAGGCGGCCTATGGTGCCGGTCGCTATGCGGAGCAGATGGCCAACGCGGAATTTCGCCCCATATGGGAACGCGTGGCCGTCATGGATATGCACACCCGGCCACTCCACGCCAGACTCAATGGCTTCACTGCCCGCTATGACGATCCAGTGTGGCAGTTTATGTACCCGCCTGACGGTTACCACTGCCGCTGCCGCATTCGTGCCCGAACTCAGGCAGATGCAGACCGCATGGGGATTGAGGTCAAATCATGGGAGCAGGACATTGTCACGGTACAGCAGGCATGGGGACCAAAAGAAACCCGTGACGTTAAGGCGTTACGCTTCAACGGCGAGCTTTATACGCCTGATGCCGGATTCGGGCACAATCCGGGTCAGGGCTGGCTCTCTTCTCTCGGACAGCGCCTGATGGATAAATCTGCAACTACCACGCCCCGGATTGCCTCTCAGGCTATCCATGAAACCCTGTCTGAACCAGCTGTGCTGGATGCCGTCAGCGATGATGTGCGTCGCTGGGTCGACACCGTCAGCGTGCGGCAGAAGACCCGTGGCGACCTGAGGCGCGTTGGCGGTATCCAGCCTGAGCTGCTGAATCGCCTCGAAGAGCGTGGTGTTAACGGTGCGATCACATTAAGTATTCACGAAGAGGATGTCCGGCTGGCTCCGGGCCCGATGTGGTCAGAGCTTCCCGTTCTGCTCCGTCAGCCTGCTGGTGTCTGGCTTGATGATGACGCTCTGGTGTGGCTCCTGTCCGGGCAGAACGGCACCCGCGCCGTGCGTGGTGTGCAGTCTGACGATGGCTGGCGTCTGTCGCTTGTAAACGCCGGTGCCACAGTCACCCCTGGCGATGTGTTATCTGAACGCGCGGCGCAGCTGCTGGAGCTGAAATCATGAGCTACGCCATCAGGTATGACATTGGTGACTTTGAGCGCTCACTCGGTGAACTCATTAAAAAGCTGGAAAACCGCGCCCCCCTGATGCGTGAGATGGCCGCTGCTATGGGAGATGCGGTTGAAGAAAACTTCGCGCAACAGGGGCGGCCCGCGTGGATGGGCTGGAGCCCGGCATATGCCCGTCAGCGCCGGGGAGGTAAAATTCTCCAGAAGAGCGGTCGACTGGCGGCAAGTATCACGCAGTACAGCACGAATGATGAGGCGACGGTCGGGACCAATGTGAAATATGCCCGCATTCATCAGGAAGGTGGGGAAATCAGCATTCCGGCCCGCAGCCAGAAAGCCTACTACCGCCAGAACAAGGATGGTTCAGTGGGTAACCGGTTCGTTAAAAAATCCCGTTCCAACTTCGAGCAGTGGAACACTATCGGGGCGTATAAAATTAAGATGCCCGCGCGTCCTTTCCTGCATCTCACCGAAGATGACGTGGAGAAGATGGAGAGTACGGCTGAGCAATATCTGAAACGTATTTTAGACTGAGGGCAAATTCGTCCTGTAAGGCGCTGTGACGCGTTCAGTCTGATTGTGCTAGAGTGATTCGGCCAGAAGGTATTCAGACGTTTTTAAAAGCGGTTTAAAAAGGTCTGGGCTCATAAATGCATTACGGGAGCGAGCAACTGGACACATTCAAAGCTTTCCTTGATTATTTCACCCCGCAGCAGTGGGTTTTCATTGGCATCTTTGGGGGCCTGGTTATAAAGGTTGCTGAGTGGCTCACTGACCGATACTTTGCCCGCCGGCATCAGAAGCGTCAGTCTGCTAAACCCGATAAGCCGACAACCAAAGAAAACGATCCTCAGCAATAATCCACTGAACCTCTTCATCTGAACCTCCCCGCAGTGGTGCCGTATCGTCGGCACCATGAAAAAGACACTCATCGCTTCACTCACCCAGGAAATTAACACCGCCACTCCCGGTGTCATCCAGCTCTTCCCGGCTGGTGAATTCCGCGCCCGAGATGGCCGTCCGACCGAATGTGCCGCCTGGCTGATGACGCGTGAAATCGCCGAGCGGTTGATTGCCGCAGCCGATGAACGCGAGACGCCGTATGTCCTGGACTATGAACATCAGACTTTACGTTCAGCCAAAAATGGTCTGCCAGCTCCCGCTGCGGCCTTTTTCAAAAAGCTGGAGTGGCGCGAAGGTGAAGGCCTCTTTGCTGTCGATGTTGAGTGGACCACTGCCGCTGCAGACATGGTGGCAGCAAAAGCATATCGCTTTATTTCCCCCGTATTTTCTTACGACAAAACCGGTCAGGTGCTGGAGTTGCTCAACGCCGCGCTGACCAATACACCAGCGGTCGACGGGATGGAGGAAGTGTTACTTGCTGCCGCCTCCCTGATGGCCGCGCATTTAACCACAGAGGGTCAGACCGAAATGGATGAAGAATTTCTCAACGAGTTACTGAGCAACCTGCGCTGGATGCTCAATCTGCCAACCGCTTCAACGAAAGAAGAGATCATGGCTGAGCTGCAAAAAATCATCACCATGATTTCCGGTGGCCAGGGGACTGCAGCGGCGTCGGTCAGTCTGCTGGATATCCTGAACCAGAACGCGCAGAACATCGCCGACTTGACGGCGAAACTCGACACGCCTGACCCGGCTAAGTGGGTTTCGGTGGAGGTCATGCATTCAGCCGTTCAGCAGGCGACAGAGCGTGCCGGTGCGGGAAATACCGCCGCGCTTGCCACGCAGCAGGCTGAAGCGCTGATTACGGTTGCCCTCGGCGACGGTCGTCTGCTTCCGGCACAGCAGGAATGGGCTGCATCACTGGCGAAATCCGATCCGGCCAGTCTTACCGCCTTTATCGAAAAAACGCCAAAGATTGCCGCACTGACTACCAGTCAGACTCAGGGGCAACCGCCTGCAGGCCTTCCGTCACGCCCGTCACAGGGTGCTGAAGATGATGCGATTGACCCGGCCATCTGCTCAATGATGGGCAATGACCCGGAAAGCGTCGCGAAATACCTCAAATAAAGGAGAGCGAAATGGATCGTCATACCCCTTATCGCGACGGCCAGCTGTTTGCCGTCCCGGTTGCGGCAGCCACAGAACTCTTTGGCGGCCACATTATTGCGGCCAACGCAGCGGGCTTTGCTGTACCAGGCAGCGCCACTGCAGCCAATACCACCCTCGGAATCTGTGATGGCTGGGTTGATAACACTGCCGGTGCAGCCGGTGATGCGAGCGTGCTGGTTCGTCGCGGTAAAGCCTGGTTCCTTGCCAACAGCACTGCTGACCCGGTCACGCTGGCGCAGACTGGCAAGGATTGCTACGTGGTGGACAGCCAGACCGTGGCCAAAACCAGTGATACCAACGCCCGCCCGGTCGCCGGAAAGGTGCTGGGTCTTGAGAATGATGGCGTCTGGGTTCTGATTTAATAAGGAGAGAACCGTGTTAATTAACGTAAAAAATGTACGTCAGATTTTCATTAATCTGAAAGCGACCTTCCAGAACGCCTTTGATCAGGCTCCGTCCGACTGGCAGAAGATTGCCATGGTGGTGCCGTCGACCGGGAAAGAAAACGACTACAGCTGGCTAAGCCGTTTCCCGAAAATGCGTGAGTGGATTGGCGACAAGGTGGTGAAAGCGCTCGCCGCGTTCAACTACACCATCCGCAACAAAGACTGGGAAGCGACGGTAGAAGTTGAGCGTAACGATATCGAAGACGATCAAATCATGGGCTATGCCCTGCAGGCGAAAGGTGCGGGCCAGTCCGCTGCAGAACTGCCTGCCGATATCGTCTTCGCTCTCCTGAGCAAAGGTTTCACCAATCTTTGCTACGACGGTCAGCCCTTCTTTGATACCGACCACCTTTCGGGGGGCAAGTCGGTCTCTAACAAAGGCACGAAAAAGCTTGCCGTTACCTCGCTTGCCGCCGCAAAAGCAAGTTACGGGGCTGCACGAACGGCCATGTGCAGCCTGAAGGATGATGAAGGCGCGTCCCTGAAAATTCGCCCGACCATCCTGGTTGTGCCTCCGGCTCTTGAAGACGATGCCAACTATCTGATGACGGCTGACCGCTTCCCTGACAATACGCCAAACCCATACAAGGGGACGGCTGAAGTTCTGGTTGTCCCAGAGCTGACGTCAGATACCGCCTGGTTCCTTCTGGACACGTCAAAACCCGTGAAGCCCCTGATTTATCAGGAGCGTAAAAAACCGGTCTTTGTCGAGCAGACCGACTACAACGCTGACAACGTCTTTATGCGCAAGAAGTTCATCTTCGGTGCTGAAGCCCGTGCAAATGGTGGCTACGGCTTCTGGCAGATGGCGTATGGCTCCACCGGGGAGGACGCATAATGCCGATTCAAATCACTGCCCGCCGCGATGGCTTTCGCCGTCTCGGCATCGCCCACAGCGCGAATACTGTCACCTGGCCGGATGACCATTTCAGCGACAGCGAACTCCAGATTCTGGAAAACGATCCCAATCTGATTGTGGTTCGTTTGCAGGATGTGCCTGAAAACGCTGGCGACGGCGATGCTGTTTCCGCCCTGACCACCGAGCGTGACGGCCTCAAGGCACGCGTCAGCGAGCTGGAGGCGACGGTTCTGCAGCTCAACCAGGATGGCGACGCGCTTAAGCAGCAGCTTGCCAGTGCAAACGGCACCATCACGGAGCTGGAGACGGTACGTGATGCACTGAGTCAGAAGCTGGATGCGCTGCAGGCCGGTTCGGAAAACCCGGACAAAAAGGCCAAGGGGTAAGCCATGTACGCGAACCGGGAGGACATGGTCAGGGCGTTTGGTGAGCGCGAATGCGTGTCGCTCACCGACCGCAACTACACCGGGCAGATTGACGATGATGTGCTGAACGGCGCACTCGTTCAGGCCAGCGCTGAAATCGACGGATATCTCTGCGGTCGCTATCCGGTGCCCTGGGCTGATGAGCCCCGTGTTCTCGTTGGTCGCTGCTGCAACATCGCCCGCTATCTTCTGTGCGGCTCTGAGACCCAGATGACAGCAGAAATCCGCGAGCGGTATGAAGACACCGTTCGCTACCTGGAAAAAGTTGCATCCGGGCGAATCAATCTGGGCCGCACGACGACAGGTGAAGTGGTGAAAAGCGGAACCGGTGCGCGGATGGTGTCAGGTGGTCGCGTCTTCGGGCGTGACCAGACTGGCGGAGGAAGTTTCTGATGGTGATTACGGATATTGAAAAAGCCATCGTGGAGCGCCTTCGCAAAGGTATGGGGCGTATGGCGAAGAATGTGCGCTCCTACGGTGGCGAGCTGGATGGCGAGCCTGCAGAGGTACTGCGCCAGCTGCCTGCCGTCTGGGTGACGTTCGGCGGGGTGCAAAAAACCGAGCCATACAGCACAGCACGGCAACGGTTTGTCACTCACGGTCGCTTTGTCGTGGTGGTAGGCGAGCGCAGCCTGCGCAGTGAAGAAGCGGCCCGTATGGGTGGGCCGCACGTACAGGAGGTCGGTACGTACATTCTTGTTGCTGCCGTTCGTCGTCTGCTGTCCGGTCAGGATATGGCGGATACGGGTATCAAAATCGACCCGCTCAGCCCAGGTCGCGTGCGCACGCTCTTCAACACCCAGATAGAGTCTCAGGCATTTTCCGTATTTGCCTGCGAGTTCGACACGAAATGGATTGAGTCAGCGCTGGAGAACGGGCGTTACCCGCTGACGGATGCGCCGGAAGGCCATGTTGATCATATGTTCCAGATTTATGGTGGTGCCACCACCGACGATGACCCGGCATGGCTGAAAACCCGACTCAGTTACGATCTTAAGCAGCCTGATAAAGACAATGCAGCAGAGGACATTATCAGTCATGAGCAAAATTAAAGTAAAAGCCGCCAGTGGGTTGAGCGTGCCGCGCGAAGATAATGCGCGCCGCTACATTACCGATGCGGAACCCCTTGAGGTGGAGAACACCGCTTATTACCAGCGTCAGGTAATGGCCGGTGATCTGATTATTGTCACCAGTAGTGACAAGAACGCCAAAAGCAAAAATAACGTTGCCAGCACGGAGGTGAACGGTGAGCAGTCCTAATATCAGTTTTGACACTATCGGTACGAACCGCAAACCGGGACAGTATTTTGAGTTCAACACCCGTCTGGCCGTTCGTACCCTGCCGGGTAATACCCAGAAGGTGCTGATGATTGCGCCAATGCTGGCCTCCGGTTCGTCTGCGCCGCTTGTCATTCAGAATGTTTTCTCTGATGAAGAGGCCGCGACGTACTTTGGCCGTGGCTCAATGGCGCATCTGATGGCCACAGCGGCTATCGGTGCCTATCCCTACCTGCAGCTGCAGATGGTCGGCATCAGCGATGCGGCCACTGCAACAGCAGCTTCGGGCAAGGTTACCGTGACCGGCACCGCGTCATCCAGCGGGAAGCTGAGCGTAACCATTAATGGTACCCGTATTGATGTCGGCATTTCGGCTGCAGATACGGCGGAGACCATTGCGGCAGCGTTGACGGAACTGATTACCCAGAAAGACGGGTTGCCAGTCACAGCGACGGCAAACGCGGGGGAAGTGACCCTGACCTGCCGCCATAAAGGGGCGGTTGGTAACGACATTATTGTCTCTTCCGGCGTGACGGCAGCGGGTATCACAGCGGCGGCGACCACTCTTACAGGCGGTAATGTTGATCCGGATATTACGCCAGCGCTGGCAGCGGCGTTCTCTGCAGGTCATAACATTATTGTTTGCCCGTTCTCCACCCAGGAAGCGATGACGGCGCTGCGTAACCATCTGACAAACGTCAGCAATGCGATGGAGCAGCGCGGCGCAATCGGTGTGGGTGGGTGGCGCAAGTCGCTTTCCACAGGCATTGCACTGGCCGCCTCACTGAATGACGGGCGTATCACGCTGGGCTGGCATAGCGGTTCGGTAAAAACCCCGGCGCAGATTGCCGCTGCCTATGCCGCTGTTATCGCCAGTGAAGAAGACCCGGCCCGCCCGCTGAACACCCTTGCGATGAGCACGCTGGATGTGACTGCAGTGGAAAGTCAGCCAGGGCGAACCGAGCAGGAGAACGCCCTGCGTAATGGTCTTACGCCGTTTGAGATTGGCCCCGGTGACAAAGTGCAGATCGTTCGCGCTATCAGCACCTACACCAAAAACGCCCAGGGCGTGGATGATGTGGCGCTGCTGGATATCACCACCATCCGAACGCTGGACTACGTGCGCAAGGCCTGCCGTGAACGCATCGCTCTGCGATTCCCGCGCGATAAGCTCAGCTCAAGGACGCCGCCGAAGGTGCGCAGCGAACTGCTTGATGTGCTTTACAAGCTGGAGGAGCTGGAGATTGTCGAGGAGGTGGATGCCAACAAAGACGGTCTTATTGTTGAGCGCGATCTGCAGGATGTTAACCAGCTGAACGGTCGCATTCCTGCGGATGTTGTGAATGGCCTGCACGTCTTTGCCGGTCGAATTGATTTGCTGCTCTGAGGAGTAAACCAGAATGGCTCTTGAAGAATATGTTGGCGCGATCGTCATGGAAGTCGACGGCCAGGAAATTGAAGTGACCGACCTCAAGGAAGATGTGACCACCGGGCGAAAGCTTGTGAAGACGATGAACAAAACGGGCCGGGCCAAAGGTTTCTCCCGTGGCATCGAAGAGATCCAGCTGACCGTTACGGTGGTCATCCCGGAATCCGGCGACCTGAACTGGGGCGGTATTGAAGGTGCGAAAATCACCCAGTATCCACTCAACAGCAGCGGTAAACGTGTTTCTTACCTGGACTGCTTCAGCACTCAGGCCGGGGCTCAGTATACCGTCGACAACGAAGCGAAGCGCGATATCACCATGAATGCGCTTCGTCGGGTGGAGGAATAAATGGAAAAGCAGCAGCTTTTATATGGCGTTAAATACGGTGATAAAGTCCATTTTGACTTTGCCGTCAGGCTGCCTGTTGTCAGGGACACTATTGAAGCCCTGCGTCTCACGGATGAGGCTTGCGGAACAACCGAAGGGGCTTCGGCGGGGATGTATTATCGTGTAGCGCTGATGGCACAGGCAATTGAAGAACTTGGTTCACTGAATAAGGAAGACATAACACCAGAGTTACTCCTTGATGAGTTGAATGATGATGACTTTGACATCATTGATGCTCAGATTAACGCTGTTAAAAAAAAGCGGATGGATTTGAACAAAAACTCACCGGCTACCGAACCCTCGTCCTCGCACTCGGACGATACGGGATCAGTGAGCAGCAAATCGGAAGCATGACACGAACGGAACTCGACGGCTACACCGAAGCACTTGCCCGGTTACACGGAAAGAAAACCGGGCAAACTACCACCCGCACAACCCGTACGGTCAAATCGCAACGCCTGAAGAAAGTCGGCAAACGGAGATAACCCATGGCGCGTAACTTACAACTGGCGCTGGAGTTGCTGGCACGTGATACCGGCTCCAAAGTGCTTAAGCAGGCACTGCAGGGTATCAGTCGTGATACCAAAGCGGCGCAAAAAACCGATGATGAGCTGGCGAAATCCCGCCAGCAGAACGCAGCCACAGCGATTCGCTCCTCCCGTTCTCTTCAGGACGAATACCGTCGCGCCAGTTCGGCGCGATCTACCCTTGGTATTCGTTCAGAGCGAGAGATTCAGCGCGAAATACAGCAGACTATGGCCGCCTATAACCGCTTATCTCGTACCGGTGCACTGTCCGCTAATGAGCAGACAAGAGCCTTCTCTGCCATGAAAGATAAAGTGCGCAATTTGCGCAGTGAATTGAACGGTGTTGGTGAAGGTATGAGCCGAATGCAAAAACTAGGTACTGCGGGCTCAACTATCTCAGCTGTAGCCGGTGGGGTCATGGCAGCAGGCGCTACACTGGTCCGTCCGGTCTCGAATCAAATGAGTTACCAGCAGAGACTGGCAATGATGGCTAACACAGCCTATGCAGATCAGGGCCTGGAGGGCCGGCGCACTGGTATGAATGAAATGGATTCCCTTATTCGTCATTCAGTTAAAACTGGTGGCGGGACTAAAGAATCAGCAGCAGAGACTCTGGATGCAATGCTTGCATCAGGCTCTGTAAGCATGCAATCGGCGAAATCAATATTGCCTTTGATTCAAAAATACTCAACTGCAACGGGAGCAGCTCCCGCTGACCTTGCAAATATCGCAATTAAATTAAAACAGTCATTTGGAATTCAGGATACAGAGCTTGATAAAGCACTCAATATGTCGATCAGTGCCGGACAAAACGGTTCATTTGAGTTGAAGGATATGGCAAAGTGGCTTCCATCACAACTTGCAAGCGCCGGTAATGCTGGTATGAAAGGTCTGGACGACTTTGCAGTGTTATTGGGTTGGAATCAGGCATCAGCCATTACCGCTGGCTCTCCTGACCAGGCAGGTAACAATCTTAATAATCTTCTCTTGAAATTAAATAGCCAGGATGCCGCTAATGCCGCCGCAAGAGTAAAATTACCGAGTGGTCGAGGAATCGATCTTTCAGGTAGTCTCGCCAAAGGTGTTGGTAAAGGAGTTAATCCTCTCGAAACATTTAACCAAATTGTAGATAAGGTTGTTGCATCTAATCCTGCTTATAAAAGGCTAGAAGAAAAACTTAAAATAGCGCCTGAAAACGAAAAAAGAGAAATTATTAACTCTCAAGCAAAAATACTGGAAGGGTCAGGTATTGGAAAAATAATTGCAGACCAACAGGCTTTACTTGCACTCCTGGGATACAGAGGTAACAAATCCTATACGCAGGGTGTTATTTCAGAAGCTAATTCTCAACGTAACTTATCAGATGGAAAAACGGCTGGCGATCTTAGTTTTTTGTTAATGTCGGAACAACCTGGATTCAAACTGGGACAACTTGATAACGAGAGAGACTTTCAGGAGATGGATTCAGTCAAGCCGTTATCAGATTCCCTGGGATATCTTTCAGATAAATTACTGAAGTATGCAGAGGAATATCCTGGTTTAACCAGGGCTGTTTCTGATGCAGCTATTGGAATTAAAGCAATGGCTGCGGCTGCGGCGGTATTTGGTGCGATAAAATGGATGTCAGGACGGGGAGGTGCTGGGGGCAAGCCAGCAGGCTCAAATCCCCTTGAAATTCTCGCGGAAGGTGCTTCTGGCAACAATGCCGTACCTGTTTATGTAACTAATGCTCAGGAAATCGGCGGCGATAAAGAAGGCTTCCTTGACAAATTTTTGGGGGGAAGTAGTGATTTGCCAGGCCAGTTAGGAAAATGGGCTTCATATGCAAATGTGGCAAATATTATTTATGAGTCTGCCCAGGATAAATTCGATTCTGCTGACGAGGAAGCTAAATCAAAAGGGATCACTACTGGCGAGCTTTTTAGACAAAAGTTTCAGGAAAAAGAGAATAACAAGAAACCTCTTTTCGATGTTGATCTCTTTTCAATGGTCAAATCCTGGTGGAGTTCACCTGCCACTATAGGGCAAAACACACCTGCAGCAACAGGCGTGCCGTCTTATCTGTTGCCTCAGCAGCAACAAAAATCACAACCCATTAACCTCACCACAAAGCTGATACTGGACGGTCGTGAAATAGCATCAGCTGTTAATGAATACAACGGCGAACAATCCGTTCGCGGCTCAACAGGAGGCCCGCAGTGAGCTGGGAAGATTCATTACAGGATGCCTCATTCAGGGGCGTCCGCTTCGATGTGGTTAATACCCGTGACAGCGCCAGCCGCGACATTGCGACCTATGAGTATCCCTATGTGGACGGCGGCGATGTTGATGACCTTGGCCGCAAGCCTCGTAACCTGCGAATGACGGTCCTTTTCTGGGGTGACGATTACGAAGTGCGACTGCAGGCGTTTCTGGCCGCGCTGGATACACGCGGTAGCGCGGAGTTAATCCACCCGGTTTTCGGCTCCATGACGGGCATGCAGTGCATTGAGTATCAGGCATCGCATGAAGCGGAGAACGTTGATTACTGCGTTGTCGAGGTGGTCTTTATCCAGGGGGGACTTAATCTGCCTTTCTTTGGCAGTGACTTCCCGCTGTCGAAGGCCGATATCATTTTCAACCAGGCGCAATCTGCTCTGGAGAAAGCCCAGACGGCCATCGACAATATTCTCTCGCCTCTGCGTACAGCGAAAAAGTGGATGAAGAAAGCGAAATCGCTGGCAACCACGACGCTGAATATGGTGACCATGCTTAAGGGGGAACTGACAGGATTTGTCAGTACCACCTCGGATTTTGTTAATTATCCGAAAGCGTTCATGAATGATCTGCAGAGTGCGCTGAGCCTGACGTCGCTTCAGTCCAAATCAAGTGTCAGTAATAACCCAGGAAGCTATTCACAGTCCTCAGACGTTTCCGGTACAGCGGGCATCGTGATGGCCGACTGGAAGAATGGCCGTAACAATCTGCAGGAGGTGGCCGCATTACCTCAGCAAATCGTGACCGGGCAAAAGACGGTTGCTGTTGCTGTTCCGGCAGGCTCATCAACCTCGGATATTACTGAGGTGGTAACGGCGGTAAAAATCCAGGTTGCAATCCAGCTGGCGCTTGATGCTTCCGACATACTCAGTGACAGCAGCATCAGCGATATTCTGTCTCCAGTCGATATTGAGCAGATCACCAACGACACCAGGACGGCCATTCAGACGGCAATCGACCAGACGCGGGACACCTTTGCTGCCGATACGCAAAACGTGAGCGCCGGTGAAACACCGACTGGCGTGACATGGCAACCCGTGGTTGAAAGCCTCAAGGATATCGCCCTGACCGTTCAGGAGCTGGGCGCAGCGGTTATTACCAGCAGACCGCCACTGACGACGCGAGTGATATTGGCCGACACCAACCTGCATTTGCTGGCCCATCTGTGGTACGAGGACTACACCCGCGCCACCGAGTTGTTGCGTCTCAATCCGACACTACGTAATCCTAACAACATCAAAGCCGGTGACGTTCTGAATGCCTACTCAAGATAAAGATTCGCAGAATACAGTGAGCCTGGTTATTGATGGCAAAATCCACAGTGCATGGAGCCGCTATCAGATTGACTCCGATTTTCTTATCCCCTCCGATGCCTGGAGTGTAACGCTAGGCCTTCCTGACGGTATTTTCCCGGCGGCCATTAAACGAGGTGTGCCGGTGCTGGTCAGGGTGGGTAATGATGTGGTGATGTCCGGTCGGGTGGATGTGGTTCAGCGCCGCGTATCCCGTCAGCAGGTCTCTTTATCGCTTTCCGGTCGCGATGGCGCTGCCGTGCTTGTTGACTGCGCTTCGCCGGTATTCACCTCCCGCCAGCTCAGTCTTGAAGAAGTGATCGCCCAGGTCGTCAGGCCGCTGGGGGTAACGAACATCCGCATTGAGGCTGAGTCATCCCTGCGTAATGACAAGGTCAGCGTTGAACCCGGAGAACGTGCCTGGGATACGCTTGAGCGTGCAGCTGCTGCACGCGGTTTATGGCCATGGTTTGAGCCAGATGGCACGCTGGTTATTGGTGGGCCGGACTACACAAAAGACCCTGTGGCCACGCTGATTCTTAATCGTGACGGTAGGGGAAACAACGTCCTCGATCTCAGTGACCGGTCATCCATTACCGGGGCGTTCTCTGAATTGACAATGCTGGCACAGGGACACGGCCAGGGGAAAAAATCCGGGAAGCTCGATGTTATTGACGTTGATGGCCAGAGCGCTGACGCAGAAGACGACGATGATGCCGATGATATTTATGACAGCACCGGCTCTGCAGAGAACGGCTTTCATGGCTTACGTAGTACCGTTCGCGACAGTACCGTACCTTTCTATCGTCCGCAGATTATGGTTGCCGGTGATGCTGATAACCAGGCGCAGGTTGATTATCGCGCAAGAAAGGCCATGGCTGACGCCCGTCTTAACGGGTTTGATCTGACAGCTATTGTTAAAGGCCATCGCATGGAGAACGGTCAGTTATGGCAACCGGGCCAGCGTATCCGTGTCCGAAGCGAGCCACACGGCATTGATGACATTTACTTCCTCATGGGAAGAGAGTTTTCAGGTGGACGGCCAGACAACACCATTACCACCCTGCGTCTCAAAGAGGATGGAATATGGATACCGGACGCTTATCCGAAAAAACGGAAATCACGTAAACGCCGCGCCAAGGTAAATAAAGAGCTGGAGATTATCGATGTGGAACAAAATTGATTCTCGTATTAACACGGCGTTAAACCGTATAAGACAGGCCTTCAGGGGCGTTTTGATAAGGGTTAACAGCGGCGGTGATATTCAGACCATTCAGGGTAAAGGTCTGGCTACGGAGTCCCTGCAGGATGTGGAGATGTTCCAGCAGTACGGTTTTACATCCAACCCGCCCAGGGGGACTAAAGCCATTATGCTCCCGCTTAACGGGCGCACCAGTCATAGCGTGGTGATTGCCACGGAACACGCTTCATACAGGCTAAAGAGCCTGAAAAGTGGTGAGCTTGCCATTTATTCGGATGAAGGCAGCAACATTATCCTGAAGCGCGGGAAAATTATTGAAGTGAACTGTGATGAATATATTGTTAATACTAAAAAACATACCGTGAATACCGAAGAGCATATTGTTAATACCAGAACGTATAAAACGACAGCCTCAGAGCGGGCAGATTTTGATACGCCATTGCTGAAAGGCAGTAATGAAGTTGCTGACGGTAAATCTACACTGAACATCATGCGCGAGACTTATGACGGTCACGACCACAACCACGGCGGCGATGCAGGCACAACGCAGAAACCTAATCAGCCAATGTAATTTGTGGTAACGTAAGTTCACCTTCAAAAGCAATACCCACTGAACCCCTTCACCGATAATTTAAATTTCCATGCCGATAGTATTACGGCATGGAAATGTTGATTGATCCAACGACCGGGGATTATACCGGCGACAGCTCAGACTCTTTAGCGAATGCCGTCTATTTACGGCTGATGACGCCCCTTGGCTCATGGTGGGCTGAGCCAACTCTGGGCTCTCTTTTACATACACTGCGCCGCGAAAAGGATGTGTCCCGCGTTCAGAAACTCGCGGTGCAGTATTCGCAGCAGGCCCTGCAGCCGATTATTGATGACGGTCGCGCCCGGTCTATTTCCATTACTGCAGAGCACTGGCAAAAAGGCTGGATGCTGCTTCATATCATCGTCACGTCCGCGAGCGGAACGCCGCAGACCTGGAAATTTCCGGTTAAGGTCAGCTGATGCCATTCATTACCAAAAATGCCGCGCAAATTCGCACCGACATTCTGCGGGATATCAAAAATCTCCTGCAGTTGTCAGATGACAAGCTGGGGCCAGACAGCGACTGGTATGTCCGGGCGTCAAGTGTGGCCAGCGTTGCCGAAGGGCTTTATCAGCATCAGGGATGGATAGTCCGTCAGATATTCCCGGATACAGCTGATTCTGAATTTCTCTATCTGCATGCCCGCTTACGTGGTTTAAGTAAAAAAGCAGCAAATAATGCCTCCGGGCCCGCTACATTTACCGGCGAACCGGGAGCCTTAGCTGCCGCCAGTCTTGTGTTCAAACGCGACAGTGTTTCATGGACAACAACCGAAGAAATTACTATCGGGCCGGATGGAAAAGCATCCGTAAATGCCATGTCATCACTGTCAGGGACTGCGGGTAACACCACCTCAGTCACATCGGCAACGCTGACCACTACACCTGACGGGTTTGACAGCACCGTGACCGTCGGTCTGATGACTGGCGGTACGGATGAGGAAACTGATGCGGAGCTGCTTGCCCGTCTGCTTGAAATCATTCGCCGACCTCCTGCAGGCGGTAATAAATATGATTACAAACGCTGGGCACTGGAAGTATCCGGCGTATCTGCAGCATATGTTTATCCGTTGCGTCGGGGGCTGGGCACTGTTGATGTTGTTATTACGTCTGCAGGCGGGCTGCCTTCTCAGGATGTGATCGACAGGACGCAGGCTCACATTGACGATGTCCGGCCTGTTACAGCAAAAAACACGCTGGTACTCATGCCTGTCATCCGTACATTTGACGTACTCGTGAAGGTATCACTGGAGGGCATCACCCTCGCAGCTGCCAAACAGGCTATCGCCGGAACGCTGGAGGACGATGACTCGCGCCGTGAGCCGGGAGTGGCTTTTATTCGCAGCCAGGCGGGGACATTGATTTCTCTCATTCATGGTATTACCGACTATGACATCGTTACACCATCCGCAAATATTCAGCCTGTAATCGATGCCACGAAAGTCGAATGGCTTAGATTAGGAAATGTGGAGGTAGAGCTGCTATGAGCTACTTCACGCTGTTAAATCGTCTGCTGCCACTCGTTTCGTACAGTCCGGGCCAGCCTCTGCTTGATGCATCATTGCGATCTGAATCAGGTGTTTTTGAGACTCTCGATGCGTCTGCAGGGCTTGTCGAAGGTGGCGTTACTCCATTTTATGCCCGCAGCCTTTTATCTGACTGGGAGCGCGTTCTTGACCTTACTCCTGCTGAAGGTGCCACATACCAGCAACGCCAGCAGCGTGTTCTGGCTAAACTGGCCGAGGTCGGCGGCCTCAGTATTCCGTACTTTACTCAGTTGGCCAGTAACCTTGGCTACATCATCACAATTGATGAACCGCAACCGTTCAGGGCGGGAGTTAACCGCGCCGGTGATCGCCTCTGGGTTGAAGACATTATCTGGGTCTGGCGCGTCAATATTCAGAACTCAGGAACACAATCCTATCGCTTTCGCTCAGGCAGTTCTGCTGCAGGTGAGCGTCTGACTACCTTTGGTGATCCGGTTATTGAAGAAGTCTTCCGCGATCTCAAACCAGCTCATACATTTTGCTACTTCGCATATCAGGAGAATGAATAATGCGGCCCTTAATGCCACCGGTGCAGACGCCGGATAATCTTTTCCATGATGGTAATCCGCTCACGGGTGAGCTGGGGACCATTGTTGATGCCGAGCATCTGAATAACGTGCAGGGGGCTGTCAGAGATGCGCAGTCGGAGCTTATTACTGTCCTGACCGCTGCCGGTATTAACGTTGATCCAACAAAACAAAATCAGCTGTTAACTGCACTTAAAGCCCTTTTACTGAGCCGTTCAAATCCTTTTGGTGATATTAAGTCTGATGGTGCAGCCGCGATTGCTACCGCTCTCACAAACCTTGGAATTGACAGGGTGGAGCAGCTCAATAACGAAACGAAAATTTATGCTGGGGATGATCACTCCATATTTTTATCAATAAGAATTGATGGCCTGTGGGGTATTTACGATCCACTA